>JBDHGL010000031.1:0-51813 GCA_039589875.1 Gemmatimonadota bacterium | reverse complement strand
TCGCACGATCCCCAGCCCCGAGTGCGCTTCGGCGAAGCTCGGGCTGAGCTCGATAAGCCGGCGGTAGGTTTCCTCGGCTGCCCGCCAATCCCCGTCGATCCTCTGAAACATTCCGAGGACGAATTGCACCTCCGGTGCCGACGCATCCAGCTCCAGCGCTTTCGCCAGCGCGGCCCTCGCGCGCGGCACGATCTCGTCGGACGGCCCGAAGCGGAACCCCTGCCAGGCGAGGTCGACACGAACCAGCTCCGCGTACGCCTGAGCGAGGTCTGGGTCTCGGTCGATCGCACGTTGCAGGTATTCCCGGGCCTGCTCGAGACCTTTCCGGGTCAGCTGCTGCCTGTGGAAACGTCCGCGCATGTAGAGGCCGTAGGCCTCGAGGTCTTCAGTCGGCGGGCCGTCAGCGGCCGGACCTCCGAGAGCGCTCCGTCCCGCGGCGTCTCCGACGGCCGCCCCGACACGCTCTACCACCTGGCCGGCGATCTCCGACTGGATCTGGAAGATGTCCGCGATCTCCCGGTCATAGGGTTGGGCCCAGATATGAGTGTCATCCGCCGCTCGGATCAGTTGGGTCGTGACCCGAACCCGGCCCGACCCATCATCGCCTTCGGCCCACCGCACTGACCCCTCCAGGACGTAGGCGACACCCAGATCCTCGCCGATCTGCTTCGTCGTCTTGTCCGAGCGGGCGTAGCGGATCGCGCTAGTGCGGGAGATGACGCCCAGCGAGGCGCTTGCAGCGAGCCGACTGGTGATCTCGTCGGTTACGCCCGCCGCGAAGTATTCCTGCTCGGCGGGTCCGCGGTTCTCGAACGGTAGAACGACGATCAGCGGACGCTCTAGGGTGTTGCCGTCAGCGGCACCCTCCGCCGGGCCGCGATCGCCCAGAAGGATCACCCCGAGCGCGACGGCCAGAGCGACAGCGGCCGCGGAGCTTCCCAGCGCCAGCCACGGGGAGCGGCGAAGGCCCCTCAGCCTGCCCCTCGCTCCGGGCGGAGCCGGAGCCGAGGTGGCCAGTTCCTCTGACAGAAGCTCGGTCCCTGTAGATCGAGTCTTCGGATCCTTGCTCAAAAGCCGCAGCACCAGCCCGTCTACCTCCTCCGGCACCCCTTCCCGCAGCTGGCTTGGCAGTTCGGGCTGCTCGTGCCGGATGGCATTGATGACGGCATTGTTGCTATCCGCGCGGAACGGACGTTGGGCGGTAAGCATCTCATGGAGCACGACACCCAGCGACCAAAGATCCGTGCTAGCATCCACCTCCGTTCCGCGCGTCTGCTCAGGGGACATGTAGGCCGGAGTCCCGAGCCGAGTCCCCGTCTCTGTCACAGTCGCTTCAGCCGTCTTCGCCAGTCCGAAGTCCAGGATTTTGAGGACGTCCCCTTCTGTGACGATCAGGTTGGCCGGCTTGATGTCCCGATGGATCAGCCCCGCCGCATGCGCCGCCGCCAGCCCACTCGCTGCCTGAGTCGCAAGGTCCAGCGCCTCCCTCACGTTTAGCGGACCGCGGGCGATCTTCGCCCGGACCGTCTCGCCCTCGTAGTAGGGCATGACGATAAACAGGTGCCCCTCGTCCGTCTCGCCGACCTCGTAGATTCCGCAGACGTTGGGATGATCCAGTGCAGCCACCGCCCGCGCCTCCTGCCGGAAGCGCTTCTTGAAGGCCGCCTCCAGGCTCCATTGCAGCGGCAGAAACTTCAGCGCCACCATGCGCCCGAGCTCGCTGTCTTCGGCCTTGTAGAGCACTCCCATACCTCCAGCGCCGAGAAGCTCGGTCACTTCATAATGGGAGATCGTGCAGCCGATGAGACCGAGAGGGTCGGGAGCGGACAGGTTCCCTTCGTCAGCCGCAGAGGGCTCGAAGTCGGGCTGGGAAACGAGCCTCTCGAAGCTCGCCAGCAGCTCGTCCGCTCGGTCGTGGGCAGCGAGGATCGATTCCAGCTCCGAGTGGAGCTCGGGGTCGCTCCGACCGATCTCGCCCAGTCGCCGGACTCGCTCCTCGGGCTCCAGATCCTTCACCTCCACGAAGAGGTCCTGGATCCGTGCCCAGCGCTCAGAACTCATTTCCCCGGGGGGTCAGCTCACGCGCCAGCCAGGCACGCGCCAACTGGAGTTCGTTCTTCACCGTGGTGAGGGACACTCCCTGCACCTCGGCGCACTCTTCGAGCTTGAGCCCTCCGAAGTACCGCTGCTCGAGGAGCTGGCTCTGCCGCGGGCTGAGCTCCGCCAGCCGCGATAAGGCATCGTCGAGATCTTCGATCGCGCCGGCGTACTCCTCCGAGAGCCGCAGCGCCCCCTCGTCGAGCTCCACCTTCACCCAGCCTCCGCCTCGCTTGTAGGCGTTTCTCGCTCGGGCATAGTCCACAAGGAGATTGCGCATCACCGTCGCGGCCGCAGCGAAGAAATGGGCCCGGTCCTGCCAGCGAGATTGCCCGACATTGACGATCCTCAGATAAGCCTCATGGACCAGGGCCGTGGTGTTGAGCGTGTGGTCGGGACGTTGGGCAAGAAGCCTTTGGTGGGCCAGCCGGCGCAGCTGCTCGTAGACGAGCGGCACCAGCTCATCGAAGGCCTCTTGTTTGCCGCTACTCGCCTCTCGCAGGAGAAGCGTCAGGTCTGAACCGTCTTGGATTCTCACCACTCACGCGCTGGCTGGGGGACCGGGCCATAAAAGCCGAGGCGTCCAGTTTCACGACGCTCGCTAGCTGCGCAAAAAAGAGAGCGGTTAGTCGACGCTTGTACAACCTGCGCTGGCCGTTTCCCTCCGTTTTTTCGTGTAACCCCTCGAAGGCGACGAGCTCTGCCCGGTACCGCTGCCGGGTCTGGGTTCAGTGCCGAGAATAGGAGGGCATCATGAGAAGCCGAAGGAACAACGACTCCGTCATGCGTCGTGCTCGACCCGTCACTGGCTTGCTCTTCCTGCTGTTGCTCGCGACGCTCGCACCGGCCTGCACTTCGTTGGGCATCACCGGACCTGGACCGTCGTGTCTCGAAATGGCCGAAGAAGACTTCCCAACAGGCGACTTCGCTGACTGCAACTCCCTCTTGGACGAGTAACGGTCGGACCTCGCACAACAGCCGGGTCTGTGCAGGGCCGACTGCGCAGCGTCTGCACCGACTGTCGTCGGCAGGAGAGCTCGATCCCTGGGGCGGCTCCCTCGAAGCCGCCCCAGCCGGCACCACTTGCTCGGGCACGGGATGGCGAGGATTCCCGGGTCGTCCGGAACCATCTCAGCGACGGGTCGTCGTCCCACGACTCGGCGGCGGCGAGCTATGATGCCCGGGTGGATGGGAGCGCCTTCGGTGACCCTTCCGAACACGCTGAAGCTGAAGGCTCCCGCGGGCGAGTCGGCGATCCGCGCCCCGTGAGAGCGCACACGTTCCGGCGGGTGGCTGCACTAAGCCACGACACGCTGTCGAGTGATGATGCTCTTGAACAGATCCGTGCCGATGTTCTTCCCGCACACGATCGGCACGACAGTCCTGCCCTTGAAGCGTTCTCGATGCTTCAGCAAAAAGGCAACGCTCAAGGCCGCCGATCCCTCAGCGACCAGTCGGTGCTCCTCGAACAGCACCCTGATCGCATCCTCGATCTCCGCTTCCGTAACCAGGACGATCTCATCCACATACTTCTGGCACAGCCCGAAGGTGATCGTGTCCAGGTCGAGACCGCCCGCACAGGTGTCTGCCAACGTCGGGAAGGTCTCCATCTCCACCACATTTCCCTGTTTTAGGGACTCGTACATGACGGGAGACTTTTCCGGAGACACCGCGATGGTCTCGATGGCCGAGTTGCACGACTTGAGGTATCCGGCGGAACCGGCCACCAAGCCGCCGCCTCCGCAAGCCGCTATCAGTGTGTCGATTGACGGCACCTGACGCGCGATCTCCAAGCCACAGGTTCCCTGTCCACCGACGACAAGCCGATCGTTGTAGGGCGACACGTAGGTTTTGCCTTCGGAGTCGGCCGCGGCTCTCGCCTTTCTTTCCGCCTCCCAGGCCGTTTCTCCGCAGATCACGATGTTGACCCCGCGGGCCTCGATCAGATCAATGCGAGATTTCGGCACGTCGTTCGCGAGGTAGATAGTCGCCTCTCGACCGACGTTCTTCATCGCCTCTGCGATGGCCAGTGCGTAGTTGCCTGTCGAGGCCGAAATCACGCCTTGATCGAGCTCCTCTTCGCTCAAGGACATGATCTTGCTGCTGGCGCCCCGGAACTTGAACGAGCCCGTTGTCTGTTGCAGATCCAGCTTGAGGTAAACCGTGCCCTCGATCAGGTGGCTCAAGTAGATGGAATGCTCCACCGGAGTTTCGAGCACGTGCGGTCGAATGCGCTCGTCCGCTTCCAAGACCTCTCGCCGGACATCGATCTCTTGCATTGATTCCATCATCACGCCGAAGTGGCGGAGCTCGGGAGTCGGCTCACCATTTTGGCGATTTGGATATCCTGCACAGCCACTCCGGTCAAATCGACCACGGTGATCTGCTCCTCGCTCGTTCTTCCCAGGGTTGGATCACGGGTCACTTCCCCGAGCTCGAGGATGTCTTTGTCCTGGATCATCCGCTGCTTGACGGCGTGGGAAATCTCACCGTAGAGAAGACACTGCGGCTTGCTGTCGGCCACGACGAGATCGGCCTTCTGCAGCAATCGGGGATCGAGCTCCTGCTTGCCCTCGTCATCGGCGCCCATCGCGGTGATATGCGTTCCAGGCCCTATCTGCTCCGCGTGAATCAGCGGCGCCCTCGCCGCAGTAGTCGTGACGATCAGGTTGCAGATGGAGGTCAGATCGTCCATGTCGGTCGTCCCGCTTAGCTGGAACTCCGTGGGCCAGAAAGTCGCCTCTTCCCTGATCCCGTCGATCAGGCGATCGACGCGCTCCTCGTTTCTTCCCCAGACGATGACACGGTCGCAGTCCACCGCATGCGGCAGCATCTCGAGCTGCATTCGTGCCTGGACACCCGTGCCGACGATCCCGATCCCGATCACCTCCCGTGGAGCGAGATGCTTGGCCGCCACCGCGCCACCCACCGCGGTGCGGACATCGGTCAGATAGCATTCATCCAGCAGAATGCTCTCCAGGTTTCCCGTCTGCTGGCTGAAGACCAACAGCAGCCCATCACTCGCGGTGCGTCCCGACTCGGGGTCGTGGAAACCCGACGCCATCTTGATCACGTAGACAGGGTCGCCCCTGATGTAGCCGTACTTGATGTGCACATCTCCGGGCGGGTCTTGGAAATGGAGGAAGCCCACCGGCGGCACCTCGACCTTACCCTCGGAGTAGAGCGCGTAGCCCTCTTCCAGCTCTGTGATCAACTCAGGGATGTCGATCGATTCCTTGATCTGTGACAACCTGAGGATCTGCATGCTGCTCCGCTCAGCGCCGCTGCAGAGAGAACTTGTCTTCGAGGTAAAAGGCGGCCCACTCCGGTCGCATGATGTCCAGAAGAAGAGCATGGGCGGCACCCAGCGGGTAGAAGGCCGCACGCTTCCAGGATCTGATATCGAGGTGCTCTAGCTCGGCGGCGAGAGTCCGGCGCAAGCTGTCTGCCGCTTCTGCGTACGGCACATAATCGTCGAGCCGCTCGAATGCCGGCAGCGGCGCGTGCCGTTCGGCTGCCACCTGGGCCACCCGGTACTCCGTGTATCGGGCCACGCCCTCCTGCCATAGCTGAAACGAAAGATACCTATCGTCCTTTTCGCTGAGCGCCTCACGCAGCCGTTCGCGTGCGCGTGTCACCTGTGAGAAGACACTGTCGGCCCGACCGGTGTGAGCAGCGGAAAGCGCCCGCCGCAGGGCTTCCCCGTAGCCGTTCAATCCAGCGACCACCTCGGCGTCCTCGTACGGGAAAGGGTAGTTGAGCATCCACATCCCGGTTTCATCGCCGCCTGAGAGATCGAGCGCGTTCACGGCCTCGTAGTAGTCCGGCTGTGAGTACTGCAGTTGATGGAAGTGCTCGTGAAGCGCCGTAAGGGCCCAGAGCGTAGAAGACTTTCCGGTGAACTCGGGTTGCCCGATCACGACACTTGGGATCCCGCCCACGGCGGGGAACGTGGCCAACAACTCCGGCGAGAAAACGCGCTTGCGAGCAAAGACCTCGGAGTTCAGGAGCGAGTCGTAGCCGAGGGATGTGAAGTCATCCGAAGGCGCGGGATGACGTACTAGGTATTCGTGCTCGCCCGCGACCAACAAGACGGCAAACGGGGCTGAGCTCCAGTCCCGCCATACGCAATTCTGCACATCTTCGGCCAACGCGAACGACTCGGCGAGCCGGATGCGGTCCTCATCTCCTAACGGCGGCGTCTGCGCCCTCGCGGCGGACGAGATCAGCACAGTCGCCGCGCACACCAGCTGCCAGCTACGTCGTCCAACGATCGGATTCATAGACGGCAATGCTAAGGGAGCTCGGCTCCTTTAGCGATCCTCGTTCGTGCAAAGTCGATCTGGCCGGGTTCCTTCACCTCGATCTTGGGCGTTCCCCGATACTCCTCGATCAAGCCGGCCACGCAGATCCGGGCGGCTCGATAGCGGACTTCAGGCGGATACGTAAACTTCGCTCGGCTGCTTTCCCAGATCACGACGGTCAGCAGTTCATCTGGATAAGGGTTCTCGAGATTCAGGAAGGTCGGCTTGTCGCTCAGCCGAGGGACGTAGGCTGAACTCACGACCTTGCCGCAGACGATCGCACTCTCGCCCACATGCTCGGCCGCTGCCTCGGCCTCGTACGTGGGAAGCTCCTGCCAGTCTATGAGAACGGTCTCTGCAGTTGGCTGACGGACGGTTTGCTCGCTCGCTTCGGCAGCTCTCCGAACTAGCGTGAGGCCAAACACGGCCACCCCACCAAGCGCCGCGAATACAACCAGCTCCATCGGTCTGAGCCGCTGAGGGCCTTTCCCGCCGTGGTACCATGCCACGACGACCAGCGCCAAGAAGCCGACAGCTAGAATGACCGTCACGCTCCGTACGGTGATCTCGCTCCAGCCGAAGTTCTCTCGAAGAAAGTCCAGCACCTGTAACAGGAGCCAGGCAGCCGCCAAGTATGCGATAGGCCACTGAACGACCTTGCGCTTCTTGAGTCGAGCGATGATGCTCGTTCCGCCGAGTGGCGGGCGGCTGACCTGCTCCACACCGACCGGAGGTCCGTTGTCCCCTCTGTCTCCTTGTAACGACATGATCGTCTCACTTCCGCTTTTCTATAGGCAGCTTTTCCGAACGACTGCCTTTAGTAATCAGATGCGCGAGACGGTAGCCTGACCGGACATCAGGCTTCGGGTGGGCGTCTGCTTCGGTGGGTGTCTGCTTATCCCCGCTCGGCGAAGATCTCGTTCAGGCGCTGTTGGGCGGCTTCGACGCGCGGCTGCAGCTCGGGATCGGCGTCTCGCCACAGCTCCACGAACATCGCGTACCACTTGGCCGCGTTCTCCAGATCCGCTGCCTCGTCGTACAGCTGGCCGAGGCGCTCCAGAGTGGGGCCCCGTTGGCGCGCGTCGAACCAGAACCTGTTCCGGTACGGCTCGGAGAGCAGTCGCTCGTACTCGACGATGGCGGCCGCCGCGTCCCCGGCCTCCTCGTGAATCCGGGCGAGTCCCTGCGCCGCGTTTAGCGCACACGGCGGCCAACCCGGACACTCACGCCGGTGTGCCTCCCACAGCCGGGCCGCCTCCTCGTAGTCGCCTCGCGTGAATGCGAGCCGGGCCCGGGTTCCGCGCCGGTTGTCTCGTCCCAAAACTCCGAGCGCGTCGTCTGGAACCAACTCCTGCCATTCCTCAACCAGCTGCTCGGCCTCCACCCTCTTCCCGGCCTCGAGCAGAGTCCGGATCGTCAGGAAGTACCGGCGGTCTCCGGGCGGAAGGGAGTCGCGAAAGCGATCGTGGGCGTCGAGCGCGATCCGGGCGGCCGTCGCGCTGTCTCCTTGAAATAAGGCGAGCGAGGAACGCAAGTAGGCAACGCTCATCGGGTTGGTCCAAAAGCCGGATGCCACGCCGAAGTCCTCTAGGCTTTCCTCGGCTAGCCGGAGTCGACCGCGGACGGCGTCGAGCCGGAACCGGAGCTGGGCGGCAATCCTAAGGGCGTCCGGACCCCGGAACCGCGTCGCGTACGCGGCGATCATGGAATCCGCGGCCTCGTAGCGGCTTAGCGATGCTGCCAGCTCAACTCGGTCTTGCTCAAAAGCGAACGCCGCTCGCGGAAGCCGCGCGATCCCGCTGTCCAGAGCCGCCTCCGCGGGGCCCGGACGCCCCATGCGGGCCCGCGTCGTCGCCAGATTGATGAACGCCACGGTGAAGGGCTCCACCGCCACCGCCCGTTCCACGAGGCGCTCCGACTCCTCCAGCCGGTCTCGATTCCGATAGGAGATGGCGAGGTTGTTCAGCGCTACTACATCGTCCGGATCGATTTCCAGCAGCGACTCGTAGACTCGGATCGCGGCGTCACGGTCGCCCGTGACGCTCCAGTGGTAATACGCCTCCGCTTGAAGCTGCTCCCGCTGCGGGAGCCGCTCACGAAGCTCGAAAGCGCGGGTGTTGGCCGCGATCTCATCTTCACGCCGGATGCCCATGTTGCTGAGCGCGACGCCGACCTTGCGATACGCCATCGCGAAGCTCGGATCGATCGCGACGGCCCGTTCGTACAGCTCCAGCGCGGCCTCTCGATCGCCTTCGCCCTCCAGCGTCTCCGCTCGCGTATAGGTGCGGAGCGCTTCCAGCGAAGCCGTCGTGACCTGATCTAGAGGCGGCGCGCTCTGCACGGAGCGGAGCGACTCGCCGGCCTTCTCGCGGATGTTCCGGGAGAGTTCCTCGATCGCGTCGATGAGCTCGTCCTCGCTCCTCGCGGTGGCGCGGAAGCCCGCCAGCGGCTCCCAGCCTTCGCCTCCCAAGATGCTGGCGGTGAGCACGTAGCCCGAGCCCGCCGTCCCGACGCTTCCCTCGATGATCGCGCCGTAGCCCTCCCGGACCGCCAGCTCGCGAGCGACATCGCTGGTGATCGGCGCATCCTCTTCCCGTTGCATGCGCGAGAGGGCATCCGTGAGCTCGGAGCGGGGCACGAGCCGGATCGTGGGAGACTCCACCAGGTCGATGCGCAGCGCCCCCGTGACCACATCGCCTAAATCGGCGTCGGAGCTCTCGAACTCGGCCAGAACGACGTCCACGCCCTCTTCCAGCATTCCCTTGGCCACGAGCGTGCCCGCGGGGCCGATGCCGAGCGTGCGCATCGTCATGTAGCTGGCCGTGACGATGCCGAGCAGCGCGAATGCAGCCACGCCGCCCAGGATGGCGTACCGCCAGGTGAAGAGGCGGTGGTGCGTACGGCCGTCGGCCGCCGTAGCTGGGGAAGAACCCTGCGGCGTCTCCGGGCTCCTGTCGCTGGGCACGGGCTCGGTGGAATCGGTCACCTCACGCCCTCCCAATCCCTCCTGCACGAACGCCGTAGCGACGACGATCGGGAGGCCGATCA
Organism: Gemmatimonadota bacterium; assembly: GCA_039589875.1. Classification (GTDB taxonomy): domain Bacteria; phylum Gemmatimonadota; class Gemmatimonadetes; order Palauibacterales; family Palauibacteraceae. The sequence continues at coordinate 42,364 of JBDHGL010000031.1, read as the reverse complement.
GGAGGAGGATGAGAGCGAAGGGAGGCACCCAGTCGGGAAGGCCGAGACCTTCGGTGAGGGTCTGAACCACCTGGAACACCAACCACGAGGCTACGAGATAGATTCCAAGAACCTGCCAGAGGGAGCGCTGGTGGGCCTCGTGAATGAGCTTCTTAAGACCGGTCATATACGCGCAGGTCTTTCTCAGGTGTGGACAGCCGCCACGAAGTTGTCCGGCCGTCCGATGGCTGGCAAGCTAACCGACCGGTCGATTACGGCGCGATCATGAGCGTCGAGTGGATGCCAGAGTCCGCAGACGCGGACTAGGATCGCTCAGCCGGTAGCAAGGTTCGCCGTTAGCGTCCATGACTGCACGGCAAGAGCGGATCAGCAGCAGTCCATTGGCCACCGGCCTCACTGCCTCTAATATTTGAAGGAGGGCTCGACGCAGGCGGATCTAACTGGTGGAGCGGTGAAACTGCAGTGGGAGTCTGCCGGTCCCGTGCACTCTGCTACCGGAGGAAGCGGACACCGGTACGAAGTCGTGCTGGTCTACAATGCGACCGAATGGGGGGTAAAACGTACCCCACGCGGCTGGTGTCTTAAAGCAGACGGCGAAGTAGTGCACTTCGACACGTCACTGCGCAACTGTAAGAAGGTGGCACGGCTTTTGGAAAAGCGAGCATCGCTGTTCTAGTCCTCGACAGGATGTTCGCGCGAGGAGAACGGAGACCGGCCTGCAGCTAGGAGATTCAAATGGCAGCCTACACCTGCGCGAAATGCGGAATGAGCATCGGTACGATGACATGCGGCCAATGTGGGGCCGAGCTCGTGCACGATACTCTGAACATGGAAGGCGGCGGGACCGTCGCCATCTCGAGCTGTCCGAACGGGCACGGCAAGGTCAAGTCGCCGATGTGCTGCGGCAGTGACATGACCTGCGAGGTTTAGGAATCCGGCCTCGCCGTCAAGTCTCAGCTGTTCGAAACAACTCGATCATCTTCTCGCTGGGTTCGCCAACTTCGATGAGGCTTGTCGAGCGTCGATCTCAGCGCCCGTCGATTCCACCCGGGCCCATATGGCAGCCTATTCGGCTCGCAGCGCCTCGACCGGATCCACCCGCGTGGCCCGGAGCGCCGGGAAGAAGGTTGCCACCAAGGCGGCGATCAGGAGCGCAGCCGCCATTCCCCCGTACGTCGCGGGCTCGAACGGGCTGACCCCGTAGAGGAAAAACGACACGCCTCTCGCCACACCGAAGGCGAGCCCGAGCCCTACGATGGTGCCGAGCGCGGCCAGGACTATCCCCTGCCGGAGGATCATCCCGACGACGTCGCCGTTCTGGGCGCCCAGCGCGATGCGGATTCCGAGCTCCTGACGGCGCTGGGCGACGGAATACCCCATCACGCCGTACACTCCGGCCAGCGCCAGCACGAGCGCGATGCCGGCCACCATGCTCATGATCTTGGCCATGATCGTGTCGCCGCCCAGCGACTCGTCGATGATTTCGGTGAGCGGCCGGATGCTGTAGGCGGGGATGTCGGAGTCGATCGCCCGGATCTCGGCGCGAATGGGCTCGATCAGCCCCTCCGCCGGAGAATCCGATTCCACCATGTATCCTAGGCTGCGGTCGTCATCCTGATAAGCGGGGAAGTAGATCATCGGCCGCTCGGCAGGAGTGCCAGAAGAGGCGCCCGAGTTCGCCGCGATGCCGACGATCTCCGAGTCGAACCGGGAGAAGACGATCTCGCGTCCGATCGGATCCTCGTCCGGCCAGTGTCGCTCCGCGAGTGTCTCGTTGATAACGATCACGTTGCCCGTGCCGGCTCGGTCCGAGTCCTCGAAGCCTCGTCCCTTCACGATCGCGACGTCCAGCGCGTCGAAATAGCCGGGCGTCACGTCCAGCCAGTCGCTCACCTTGCGGTCCTGATCGGTCGCGATGTCATCGCCGGGAAGCGAGTAGTAGGTGCCGTTGCTTCCCTGTGCAGGCAGGACCGTCGCTGCGCCGACTCCGGCGACTCCGGGGAGCGAGGCAAGGCGTAACGCCAACTCTTCGTGGAAGGCCACGACGGACGTGGTGTCGGGGTACTCCTGTAGGGGAAGGGCTATCCGGAAGGCTAGGACATCGCTCTCGTCGAATCCGCGATCGGCGAGGCGCACCTTGATGAACGCCTGGACGAGGAGGGCCGATGTGACGAGGAGGGCCAGCGCGAGCGAGATCTCGCCGACGACGAGCACCTTGCGCAGCCGGCCGCCACGGGCGCCCGTGCTGCCGCGTCCCCCTTCCTTGAGGGAATCCGCCGTGCTGGCCAGCGCTCCCTGAATCGCGGGAGCGAGGCCGACCAGGATGGCGCTCAGAATGACGATTGCCGCCGTGGCCAGCAGTACGCGAGCGTCGAGTCCGATCTCGGCGACGCGCGGGAACCAACTCGGCATCAGCGAGACGAGCCAGCGGATCCCGAAGACGGATATGACGATCCCCAGGACGCCGCCGGCGAACGACAGGATCACTGCTTCGGTGAGGAACTGGCGCACGATCCGCGCGCGGCCCGCTCCGAGCGCGGAGCGGACGGCCATCTCGCGCTCCCGGCCGGCCGCATGCGTGAGCAGCAGATTCGCCACGTTGGCGCAGGCGATGAGCAGCAGGAACAGGACCGCCAGCATTGAGATCGACGTTCCGACCTTGAATCCCTCGTTGAAGATGTCCTCGTGCAGCGTGAGGATCGCCGCACCATGCCCCGTGTTTGTCTCCGGGAACTCGGAAGAGAGCTGCGCCGCAATGCGCTCCGCTTCATCGGTGGCTCGCTCGGGCGTGACGGCGGCGTCCACCCGTGCCAGAGCCGACAGGTAGTGGCTGTTGCGTGGCTCCTCTCCGGAGATCGATAGCGGCACCCAAACGTCGTCGAAGACGGAACCGTACCAGAAGCCCGTCGGCATAACGCCGACGATCGTGTACGGCTCCCCATCGAGAAGGAAGTTGCCTCCGAGGATATCCGGATCGCCTCCCAATCGGCGCTGCCACAGACCGTAGCTGACGATCGCGACGTGATGCTGGCCGACAACCTCGTCGTCCGGCGTAAATCCACGGCCCAGTGCCGGCCGCACGCCGAGCACGTGCAGGAAGTTCCAGCTCAGCCTTCGGCCCTGAATCCGCTCCGGTCGGTCGCCCTCCGAGAGATTGAAGGCAGCGCCCGTCGATGCAGCCACTTCCATGGCGCGACTGCGCTCTCGGTAATCGACAAAGTCGGGAACGGATAGCGAGGCTTGGGTCCACCCGCGCTCGCGATTCGTCGTGTATAGAGAGTAGAGATCGTCGGACTCGGGGTAGGGCAACGGACGCAACATGAACACGTCGACGGCGCTGAAGATCGTCGTGACGGAGCCGATGCCGATGCCGAGCGAGAGGACCGCGATCCCGATGAGCAGACCGCCGCGTCGCAAAGACCGCAGAGCGTATTTGATGTCCTGCCGGATGCTGTCCATGCCCGGTGCGATCCTCGGCAGCGGAGGTTTGTGCGATTCCTAAGAGACTACGGCCGGAATCCTGCCGGGGTTTCGGCGCCGTGCCGTCAGCTAATCCAGAAGGAGGCCATGCCGGACGGCGGCTAGCGCCGGATCACGAGCCTGGAGGCCGCTTCTCGGAAGCCGTCTCCTTTTTCTTGCCGCACTCGTCTACGTGGCGTTCCTTGCAGCGCCAGCAGTACGCCCCGCCGCAATGCGGGCAATCGAGCATGTTGTCTTCGTCGAACTCCCATCGGCAGGTGCCGCAGGTCTCACGCATTCATCACCCCATCAGTAATCGTGGGCAACCGGAATCGCGCCGCTACTGCCCTTGGCAGACGAGCCAGAGCTCGATCTCGTGCTCGGTGAAGTCCGTGCGGTGCGTGAACGTTCCCCTCGCCGTCACGTCCGTGTCCCCGTGGGTCACCAGCGGACCCTGGGCGGGCACGCGGAAGATCCTCAGCTCGTCGCGGGTCTCGCGTGTCCATCCGTCCGCTTCATCGGCATAGTCCGCGCGATAGGTGGCGCCCGGCAGGATGATCTGTGCCAGGTGCCGGAGCGGTTGCGGTTGCCGGGCGATCTGCACACTGACGGTGACGGGTCCGCGCTCGCTACTGCCGTTACCCGACCACATGCCGCCGTACCTATCCAGCACGGTGCATTGAGCCAACGTGAAGGACCGCGTCTCCCCGTCGATGGTTACCTCCCCTTCCCCGACACATCCCGCCATGCACACGCTGGGCGCCGCGCCAGCTTGAGTAGGGGCGGTCGGCGTCGCGGGATCGGCACCCGGCTGGGGCGTTTGCGCGCTCGCGGGAGTCTGGGCCCCGGTGGTCTGCCCGAGCTGCGCGCAGTCGACGCTGACGAGCACGTCGTGCTCGGCGCGTGAGTAACCCAGGGTCGTCGCGCTCGCTCTTACCGCCCGCCCGTCAATCGACAACAGGGGACCCGACACGGGCGCCCCGTTGCCAGTCCAGCCGCCGCTCGCGTCGCGCTCGTAATCGGCGTTGAACTCCGCCTGGCCGCCCATGCTCAGGATGAGCTGCTGGCTACGGCCGTCACGATCGATCACCCTGATCGTCGCGCTTCCGCCCTCGAACTGGGTGTACACGGTGACGGACAGTGCGCCCCGGCCTTGGACCGTACAGCGAGTCACCCGCAGCGCGTGTGTCACGCCGTCGATGATGAGGATTCCCTGCCCGGGCTGAGGATTCGGCACGCCCGCGAGCGAGGAGGGCAATGGGGCCGTATCGCCGCCAGGAGTAGGAACCGGAGCGGCCGCAGCGGCATCGCCTCCGGGGGTCGGCACCCCTGCGGACGGCGGCGGCGGCGCGAAGGAGATCACGTCGGTCGAGGTCCGGGTCCCGCTGAACGCGTGCGACAGCGTCTGAGTCCCGGATTTGTAGGTCATCGTCCCTTGGATCTCGTCCCCGTCGATCGTGCCCTCGTACCGGCTGTCGGCCAGCACCCTCGTGAACGAAAACCCGTCGCGGTCGATCTTGCCGTCCGAGATCGGTTCTTCCTTACGGAGCGACTCGACGATGAACGCGCCGGTGAGTGACCCGTCCGCGTGTTGCGTTAGCGTCAGAACCTCCGTCGTATTCCCGCGTCTCCCCTGCGCTTGGACGGTGACCTCCCAAGTGCCGGTCACGCTCGGTGCCGACGCCGGATCCTGTCCGAGGGCGTCGGGAGGGCTGATCCCCAGCGCGGCTGCGACACCTAGGGCCAAACCAGACAGGTAAACTCGGTGATTCATCGCTAACCTCCCGTCGTCTGCTTGCTCGCGATCCATGCCTCGATGTGCTGCCTCAGGTATTCGAGCGGGATCGCTCCGTTCTCGAGGACCCGATCGTGGAACTCGCGGATGTCGAAGTCGTCGCCCAGCGCGGCCTCGGCCTCCCGCCTCAGTGCCAGGATCTCGAGGCCGCCCGAATCGTAGGCCGTGAGCTGTCCCGGTAGGGTGGCGATGCGATCGACCATCTCGTCACCCCGGGAGGCCGGGAAGCGTCCGGACTCCAGCATGAAGTCCTTGGCCTCTTCTCGCGTCCATCCGAAGAGGTGGATCCCGGGATCCACCACCATGCCGCGGGCCGGCCATGCGCGCCGGAGGATCGGTCCTGAGGTCGTCAAATACAGACCCATCTCTTCGGCGAGAGCCTCGGAGTATCGTGCCCAGCCCTCGCCGGGTCCGGAGAACCAGATGAGCCGCGTCACGGGGTGCAAACCTTCGATGGCTTGAAACGTGGCAACCTGCAGGTGGTGCCCCGGCCAGGTCTCGTGAAACGCGGTCGCTTCCGCGTTACCGCGCGATCGATCATCGGGCTTGTCCAGCGGGATGCGATACTCGGCAGGCCGGCTCTCGTTGCCCGGGTTGTAGTGTGCCGAGCGCCCGGTGCCCTCCTCATGTTCGGGAAACGGAACCACCTGGACCGCCTGGCCGGGCATCCGCCCGACCCAGTTCGGCATCTCCTGTTCGGCACGCTCGACCATCTCCCGCGAGAAGGCCAGGAGCTCTTCTCTGCTCTCGAAGCGATTCTCGGGATCCGTTTTCGCCGCCTCGAGGATGGCCGAGAATGCATCGAGCCCGTACGCTGTCTCGCCAACTTCGATCACGCTGGCGCGATTGGCGGCCACCGTCTTCTGACCGAGATCGAAGACTGCCTGTCCCGACCGATCCAGCGTCGTGTAGCCCCGCAGCGCGGCTTCGTAACAGGCAGCTCCGTCCGGGTTCGCCGTGACCGACAGCTCCGCGCGCGCTCTCGGCAGGTATTCGTCGCTCAGATAGTCGCGAAAACGCTGTAGTGCCGTGTGGATCTGTCGCCCTACGATATCCCGCATGGCGTCGGTGAACTCTTCGTCATCGGCCCGCGTCGTCGGCGAGAAGAACGGCGACTCCTCGACCGGCAACGCGAGCAGTCCGTCTACCTGGGCGATCACCCGCTCGACGACAGGCTTAGGTGCCGAATAGCCCTGTTCGAGACCCGATTTCAGGTTGATGATCTCTTGATCGACGAAAGCCTCGAACTTCAACCAGCGCGTGAGCGCCTGCTGCCGCAGCGCATCGTCATCAACGGGCTGCAGCGTCGCGAGGCGCGAATATCCGAGGTGCCAACCGCCCATTTGGCTCACGTTCCAGAGCTCCTGGCGGCATATGCGCCGTGACACCGCCGTCCTCAGCCGCTGTTCGAGCAGTGCTCTCGTGATCCACTCTGGCGAACCGGTGAGGCTTTGCGAGTCTATCTCCGAGATCTCGGCCAGCAGCCGGTCTTCGAACGCCTCGGCGGCTTCCCGTGCCGACGGTGAGTTGTCGAAGAGCCCGTCATGGCGATCCAGCTCGACGGCGGCGAAGTAGGCTTGCTCGGGCCGGCGCTCGAGAGTCCACTCGTAGTAGCGGTCTGCGATCTCGTTGACCTTCTCGCTCGGGGGCATCTCCGCGGGCCGTTCTGACAGGCAGCCGGCTGAGCCGCAGCCGACCAGAATCGCAACGAGCCCGCCAAGGGCGGTGCGGCCGGAGATCAGGGGACGACCCGCTGGCTGAACATGATGTGGCTGATGCGCCAACTCCGGTCCTCCTGGCGTCGGAATATCCATAGGCGGTTTCCCTCGGTGCGCATGGGCGAGCCGTCGCCTACTCTGGGCACGAGGGCGAGTTGATAGGTGCCTCGTTCGAAGGCCCAATCGCCCGCCACGTTCAGCTCGAGCGATGGGTACGTCGCTTCCCAACGGAACTGCTCGAAGCTGGGCCCTAGCCCGGATCGCAGCCCCTCCGGCCCGAGCAATTCGCCACCGTCCGGCGGCATCGCCACGAGTGAGTTGTCGACGGTAGCTACGAGCCCTTCGATGTCGCCTGAATTGACGGCAGCGGAAAAGGCCTCGCGGAGCTGAACGATCGCGAGCGAGTCAGCAGCGTTCGACTCGGACGATGTCTGATTCGGTGTTCCGCATGCCCCGATCATCAGCACACTTCCCACCAGCGTAAAAGCAACGCGACCCATGGAGACGACTCCTTTCTTCGCTGGACTGCCATTCTCGCGACCGCTTATGTCGTCTGCAACGAGGAGATCGAAGCCACGCAGGGTCTTTTCATCGCGTATAGGCACGGAGGCCCGCCAAGACGCTAGATTCTCAGCTTCGGTGCGCCTTCATGCTTCTTACCAGGTTAATCAGGGGAAGGCTTCGATGCGCGAGATGATGGTGCTGCTCGTTTGTTTCGCATGCGGCGCGACCGGGGTCGCCGGGCAGGTTCCGGCTTCCGCGACTGAGGGCGAGATCGACATGAGCGAGGTGCGCACACATGTCGCGGGCATGGCCGCTCATCATCTGTGCGCGGGCGTCTTCGTGGTGGGTCGAGACTACGAGCGCCCTCCCGAACAGGTTCTCCGCGAGGACCTGGCGCGCTTTGCCGTCTTCAGTTGGCAGGACGATTTCGAGTACGCCGTCGATCGGGATGAGCGGACGGCTTCCGTGTGGGCTCCCGACATCCCGCGTCAGACCGCCGAGTACAACGGTGACCAGGGGTGTACGATCCGCGCCCCGGGAGCCGACGACGTGTACTTCACGCCCACGCCTGTCGAGCGGCGGATCCCGGACCCGGAAACCACGCCGTGGCCCGCCGGCGACCTGGGTGCACACCATCATCCGCTTCCGCTCGAGGTCGACGCCGGCAGGCTCGAGGCCGCACTCGACTGGGCGATGGCCCAGGCCGAGCACAACACCCGCGCCCTGGTGGTCGTCTACAAGGGGAAGATACTCGGCGAGCGCTACGCTCCCGGTTTTGGCCCACACACTCCGCAGATCTCCTGGTCCCAGGGGAAAAGCATCACCGCCGCGCTCCTGGGCGTCGCCATCCAGCTCGGCTACCTGGACGTCGCGCTGGAAGACCCGGCCCCGGTGCCCGAGTGGCACGAAGATCCCCACGACCCGCGGGCGGCGATTCGGATACAGGACCTCCTCCGGATGAGCAGCGGGCTCGACTTCCAGAACTGGGGCGTCGGGGACGTCTCCCTGGGCCTAGCCGAGCCCGCGCGCGCGGCCGCCTGGACGGACGGGAACGAGCACATGCGGATCTACTTCGAGGGGATTCACATCTTCGATCACGCGATAGACCAGCCGGTCGACCTTCCGCCCAACGAGCAGTTCCGCTACCGGAACAGCGATCCCCTGACGATCGGCCGAATCGTCCGTCAGGCGGTCGAGGCCAGGGGCGAGGACTACCTGACCTTTCCGCAGCGCGCCCTGTTCGACCGGATCGGCGCGCGCAACTTCGTGCTCGAGCCCGATCCGTGGGGGAACCTCATCCTCACCGGCTACGACTTCGGCAGCGCGTGGGACTGGGCCCGATTCGGGCTTCTGCACTTGTGGGGCGGTGTCTGGGAAGGCGAGCGGATCCTGCCCGAAGGCTGGACGGAGTTTGTGAGCACGCCCGCGCCCGGCGATCCGGAGAAGAGGTATGGGGGCCTATTCTGGCTCAACCGGGGCGGCGACCTGCCTCGTGTTCCCGCCGACGCCTACTACGCGGCAGGCTTCATGGGACAGGTCACGGTCATCATACCGTCGCTCGACATGGTCGTAGTCCGACTGGGCCCGAGCCCCGGGAACTACCGGGACTACCTCAACGACTTTATCGGGGACGTCGCGGCCGCGATCGACGGCTAGCCGGGTCCTGCGACGGGCTCCACGCCGCGCAACGCTCTACCTGTACAGCTGTACAGATAGAGTCCTAGCCGAGAGCCGACCGGGTATCTGATCTGCTATCGGTCGGAGCAAGTGCGCGGCCGGCCGGAGCTTAGGCCTAGCCGCGCGCGGCGAAGATCTCGTTCAGGCGCGCTTGGGCGGATTCGACACGAGGCTGGAGCTCGGGGTCGGCATCGCTCCAGAGCTCGACGAAGCGGGCGTAGTAGAGGGCCGCGTTCTCCAGGTCGCCCGCCTCGTCATACAGCACAGCGAGCCGCTCGAGCGCAGGGCCTAGGGAGCTGGAATCCCAAAACAGCCGGAACGTGGCAGGCGCGTTCACATAGCCCTCGTAATACGCGATTGCGGAGTCCGGCACACCGGCCAGATCGTAGACTTGGGCCACCGGATCGTACCGGCAGAGCGTACAGTTGCGGTTCTCACGCTGTTTGAGGGTGGCGATCGCCTCCTCGTAGCGGCCCTCCCGGGCGAGCAGGGCGCCCTCCCAACCCAGGTACGCGTCCTCGAGGTCCTGGCGATACTCCTCCGCAACCTCGGCTTCGAACTCCTCGATCAGCTCCTCGACCGCACCGCGGCTGCCCGTACCGGCCATAAAGCCCAAGACGTCGCCATAAGGACGACTCAACGGGTCCAACTCTTCGAATCCGTCCGCTCGCATGAACGCCGCGAGGCGCTCACGGGCACGAACGGTGTCCTGGCGAACATTCAGGTCCACCCACACGAGGAATTCAGCCATGGTTAACCGCGGCGAAGAGCGGCCCGATTCCTGGTGGTGCCGGGCGGATTCCAGGGCGAGAGTCTCGGCCTCCGCGAGCCGGCCCTGCGTCGCCGCGATGGCGGCTAGCAACGACGTCTTGCTCATATTTGTGGCCGGGTCGGAAGGCAGCTCGTCGAACCTCTGGGTTGCGGCCAGCGCGGCCGCGTAGTCACCCCGATTCGCTTCCATGAGGACGTGCAGGCCGGCAGAGGTACGGTCGTCCGGGAACTTCTGGTAGATCCCATCGAGCGTGACCTCGGCTTCGTCCAGCTTGCCCTGGTTCATCTCTGTAATCGCCGCGTTCCGGAACGGAAGAACGTTGGTCGAGTCGGCGGCGGTCGCGCGCTCGTAGTAGTGTTCGGCGAGGGCGTAGTCACCGAGATCACTATGCACGACCGCGATGTTGTTCAGCGCCCAGTCATCGTTCGGGTCAAGCTCGATCAACCGCTCGTAGGCCGTGATAGAAGCCTGGTAATCGCGCGGGATCATCCGGTAGAAGATCGCCTCCGTGTGCAGACGCTCGCGCTCGGTGAGCCTGTCGCGGTATTCGAACGCCCTTTCCAGTGCCTCCACACGGCGCGCCCGACCGCCGGTCCGCGTCACTCCCAGTTTGCGCCACGCCATGGCGAAGCCGGGATCGAGCTCGACGGCCTCCTCGAGAAGGGCGTTGCCGAGCGATTCGTCGCCTCCGACATCGAAGATTTCGATCGCCTCCGAGTACTTCTGCAGTGCCTCGAGGGAGCTCGTCGTCACCTGCTCCAACGGCTCGTCGGCCCGCAGGTCGGAGTACGATTCGCCGACTCGCTCGCGCATCCGGGCCGACAAGCGGTCGATAGCCGAAATGATCTCGTCCGCGTTCGAGGCCGACTGCCGGTCGGACGCCAGGGTCTGGCCGCTCGCCGCATCGATGATTCGGCAGGTCAGCACGTACCCGCTGCCGACCGGCGTGATGTCGCCCGCGATCACGGCCGCGTAGCCCTCCCGCACCGCCATTTCCCGGGCCGTCTCCAGCGTGAGCTTCTCATCGGGGTCGCGCTCCATGCGGGCGAGTGCCCCGGTGAGCGACGCCGGGTCCACGAGCGCGATCACATCCGACTGTGATAGGTCGATGCGAAGCGCCTCGGTCGCGGCCGTGGTGATCGAGGGCTCGGGGCCCGAGAACTCGGCGAGAACGATGGGCGCGCGCTCCTCCAACATTCCCTTCGCCACCAGCGACCCGACCGGGCCGATGCCGCGGTTCCGCATAAACATGAAGCCGCTCGTGACGATAACGAGCAGCGCGAGGGCGAGGACGCCGCCGGCGATGGCGTTGCGCCAGGTGAGCAGCCTGTGATGCGTCCGGGGCTCGGGGATCGGCGGCGGAGGCTGATCGGTGCCGGATACCGCCGCTGCGGCTGTCGCCGCCTCGACGCGGGCTGCGTGCCGACCCTGTACGATGGCCGTCGCGATGATGATCGGGAGGCCGATCAGCAGGAGCAGCAGCGCGAACGGGAAGACCCAGTCGGGCAGCCCCATGTTGTCCTTCACCACGTCCACGACCTGGAGCACGATCCAGGAGGCGGTGATGTACACCGCCAGGACCTGCCACAGGGTACGGCCTCCGCTCATCCGCTCGCCCTCACGATTTCAAAGTCGGGTTTCGCCAGAAGCTATGGGCCTTCGTGTGGGCTCGCCAGCAAACTTCGCGCCCGGCAGGCGGAGCAACTTAGCGGAACAACTTAGAAGAGTCGGTGGGCGTGGGGCGGCTCCCGAGAACCGCCCCGCCTGGGAGTGCCAGCCTGCAATCAGATGGCTAGCTACTGGTTCGGCTCAGTCGCCGCCGTCGAGCTCGTACTCCACGTCACTGATTGGGATCATCAGGTGGACGTACGGAGTGCCTTTCCACATGACCCACGGCCCGCCGTAACTCGGATCGGTGGTGAAGGTGCCGTAGGCCGCCTTGTTCGGAAGCAGCATCATCAGGTGCTGCTCGGCCTTGACCCAGTCATCGACGGTCGCCGGATCCAGGCCGGCCGGATCGGTGTTGCTCACCCCGCCATCACCGCCGAGCATGTAAGCGATGCCGACCCTGTCGGTTTTCGGCGAGGTTCCGCTGGTCCATGCAGCCACCCACCCCATCCAGGTTTTGTCAAGACACATCGGCTGGGGCGGCAGCATGCCGGCGGGCGTCGGGAAGCAAGTGTAGCCGTTGTTTCCCTCTTGGATCACGTTGCCGTCCGCGTCCAGGATGGTAGCGTTGGCAGCCACTTCCGCGGGCCCGGCGCTCATCGCTTCCGATCTTGCGTCTTGTGCTGCAAGCTGAGGTGGCAGCAGTAGGCACAGGCAGACGGGAAAAAGGTGGAGACGTCTCATGGGATCCTCCTGCGGTCTAGTGGAGTCAGGGTCCGTTCCTCACCACAGAGAGGCCACGATAAGCAGGCGGCCCCATGAAAAGCGAGAGGGCTGTCCCCGGGGAAACCGCCCTTTTCACTCGCAGCTTTTCGAGACAAGGATCGCGTTCGAACCCGTGGAAGAAGTGGACGTAACTCCGCGTTAGCGCTGAGGGGGCTCCGAGGAGGTCGCTTCCTTCTTCTTGGCGCACTCGTCTATGTGACTTTCCTTGCACCGCCAACAGTATCCGCCTCCGCAGTGCGGACAGTCGAATATGTTCTCTTCGTCGAAGTCCCATCTGCAAGAACCACAAGTCTCACGCATTCTTCAAACTCTCGTGTCTCTGAGTTGAGCGGCCGGCCTCATGGCGACTGCGGCCGTCCTAACCTCGTTCAGCCAGAATCGCTTCCAGACGGACGCGAGCCTGCTCCTTCAGCGGTTCGAGTTCCGGATCCGCCTCACTCCAGATATCCAAGTACTCGGCGTACGCCTCCTGTGCCTTCTCGACCTCTCCCATCTGCTCGTAGGCGAGGCCCAGGTAGTAGAGCGATCGCGTCCAAGGCATGCCCAGCGGCGAGACGAAGAAGGTCGAAAAATACCACGCGGCGGCCTCGGGTCGGCCCAACTCGAGGTTGATATGGCCTAGCCACCAGCGGACCGGCTCCAGCTGAATCGAGCCCTCCAGGGCCTTTCGGGCCTGCTCGAGATCCCCGGCCCGCCAGAGCCTGTATCCCTCGAGAATGGGAACATTGGGTACCTGTTCTGGCATGGCGCGCAGGGCTGCGAGCCTGCGCTCGTACTCATCCCAACGCCCGTTCGAGGCTGCGTAGGCGATCGCTTCCCAGGCGCCCGGTGACTCCAACGCCTCCGCCTCGCCGGGCAACGCCGACTCTAGGAGCTCCTCCGGCACCGGGTAGCCGCGCCAGCGTGCCTGTACCAGACAGATGAATTGCCAGCCGGGAGCCAAGCGGGGATCGTTCACAGAGGTGAGAAAGTCGTTCCACCTGCCTTCGGCCAACGCGAACTTCCAGCAGTAACTCCCGGACAGCTCACCGGTCAGCTCCGCCCTCCGTATCAGGAAGGCGATGCCGATTTCCGAAGCGCGCGGACGGTTGAGCAGCCGCGATACCAGGCCCGGGCGCGCCAGCTGAGCTCTGGCGAGAGTGTCGATCGCGGCCTCGAACGCCACTGAGTCCATCGCCGGGTCGAAGACGAGCCGGTATGCGACTCGGTAACTCCGATGCAACGCCGATCCGGGGCTCGCGCGCCCGTACTCGGCGATCCAACGCTCCGCTTCGGCTGCGTCGTTCTCGTTGAAGGCAAAATCGATGAGGTGGATCACGTAGGGAGCAAACCCCGCGTCGAGCTCGGCGGCCCTCTTGAAAGCCCTCTTGGCCTGCTCGACGGGATCTTCGACCCCTAAAGGTAGACTGTGAGTTAACCAGTCTCCGAGGACAAACCACGCTTCGGCGTCGTCGGGGTAACGGAGCACGAGGTCCTCGAGATCCTCACGAAGCCCTGGCTCATGGTTGGCTCCCCGGGCGAGCAGCCGCCTTCGAGGCGTGAGGTTTCCCTCGAGCGCCTTTTGCTGGTGTACGTCGCCGCCCCCGCTGCCCGCGCCCGCCCACCCGGCGTAGACCATCCGGTAGTGCGCGAGCGCGAAGGTCGAGTCGAGCTCGAGGGCCCCCTCAAAGTGAGGGATCGCGGCGTCGAAATCTCCGCGGCGGAAGTAAGCCTCGCCCTCCAGGTAGGCCGTGAGCGCAGGAAGCGAGTGGGTCGTCACTCCTCTAAGATCGGCCCTTGGAACGGTCTCGACGCCGGCTTGGGCGAGCGCTCGCAGCGTCTCGACGGCCAAGTCCTCGACCAGCGCCTGAAGGCTGTCGGCGCTGCCTTCCGCCTGCACCCGCCCTAGCGGCGTCCCGTCGGGAAGCTCGTAGATGTCCCCCGAGAGCTGGAGGCGCGGTCCGACCGCGACGACCGATCCGAGGAGGGTGTAGCGTGCGCCCGTAGCGCCCGCCACGCTCATCGCTGTCTCGAGATCGGCGCGCTCCCCGCTGCCGACCAGCCGGTCCCACTGGGCGAGCACGGTCCGATCACTGATCGCGCGAAGGCCGGCAGCGCCGTCCAGGCTTGCGAAGAGAAGGGTGACCATCCCCTCGCGCAGATGCTCGAGCCCGGCCCCGCTCACGGTGAACGGCATGAAGGCGATGCCCGGGTCCGCCTCCCCGGCGATCGCTTCGTCCGGAACGAAGCTCTGCCCTCGGTCCTGGATCAGGACATAGAGGCCCGCGAAGCCGAAGAGCACCGAGAAGGCGAACACTCCGCCGAGGACGGCCCGTGCCCACGTGAGATGAGGCAGCCGGCCCCTCGAGATCGCCTCGCCGAGTCCTTTTACGTCGACCTCCCAGGATTCGGGCACCTCGTCGGCCGCTTCGCGCTCCTCGGTGAGCGGATGCGACTGCACCCAGGCGGTGGCCAGCGTGACGAGGAGGCCGGCGAACAGAAGGACGAGCGTGACCGGCCCTACCCACGAGGGCAGCTCGAACAGCTCGTTGAGGGTGGCTGCGAGTTGCAGAAGGACCCACGAGGCGGCCAGGTAGACGAGGAGCACCCGCCAAATGTGCGCTTCCTTCAGGTGCGTCCAGAAGCTCTGCTCGCTCATCGATTAGCGTCGCCTGTGTCGGGTCATTGAGGACATCTCTCGGGAGACGGCTGTCGGTCATTCTCGCGACCGGTCATCGGGCCGGCAACGAGCGGCCAACGAACGGGCCGCGCGGACCTGAGGCTCGGGCCTGTAGTGAGAGTAGTAGCTGAAGCCAGCCGGCTACGGCGGCGTGAGTCGGGATGCTCCAATGCCGCGGTTGTACTTGGCGAGAATGAGCTCGAGCTCGTCAATCGGCAGCGCTCGGGATTCGCGGTTCCGGAAGCCGCGTACGGTGGTAGAGCGCAGGACGGAGTTGTAGATAGCTTCCTCGGTGGCCTCGGCGACCATCTGAAACAGCGGGCTGAGCTTGTTGTACGGCACCAGCTCCACCTTCCGGGTAAGCTCGCCTGCCGAGGCCGACCCTCCATACGGGATGCGTACGGACTCGGCAACGGAGAAAGCGATCACGTAGTCTCCGCTCCCCGCCTGAAAGGTCGCGCCAGTGCGAGCCATCCCGGCGAACGCTCTCCAGCCCAGCCGCTCCAGCTGCTTGGCGTCGAGTGGTGCGTCGGTGGCCACGACGTTCATGCAGGAGCCGCCTGACGGGCGCTCGACCGGATAGTCGGCCGGTACGTCCTGATAGTCGTAGCTACCCAGCTCCCTCCCTACCGGCACGCCATCCATCGTGAGGATGCCCCCGAAATTGGACTGCACTAGCACTCCGACGGTGTAGCCTCCCCACTCCGGCTCCGCGCGGCGGGAGGCCGTTCCGATGCCGGCCTTGATGTCACCGCTGAAGCCGAACGCTGTTGTGCCGGTACCTGCGCCGACGGAGCCTTCCTCGACGGCACCATTTCGAGCGGCACTGAGCGCCTGGAGAAAAGGCTCCGGACGAAGCGGCCGCTCGCGGATGTTGCTCAGGAAGCCGTCGTTGGTCTCGCCGACCACCGGGTTGATGGATCCGATCCTCTCGTTGCCCGGCAGCGCCAGCATGTAGTCGACGATCGATGCTGCCGCTTCCCAAACGTTCAGCGTGTTGGTGAGGATGACGGGCGTTTCGAGCTGGCCGAGCTCTTTGACTTGCGTCGACCCGATGAGCTTTCCGAACCCGTTCCCCACGACAACGGCGGCCGGGACTTTTTCCTGGAAGATGTTGCCGCCGTGGGGGATGATCGCCGTGGCGCCCGTCCGGATGTCATCGCCCTCGACGAGAGTGAAGTGTCCAACGCGCACCCCGGGCACGTCCGTGATGGCGTTGAGCGGCCCGGGCAGGAAAACCCCAGGGGCGATGCCGAGATCTCGTGCACGCGGGCGGTCTTCCTGGCCGTACAGCGGCAAGTCAGTTCCAGCCGCGAGCCCGAGAGTGAGTAGAAAACCTGGACGACGCATAGGATCGATCGCTCCGTGAGCTAGTGGGTGTCGCTCGTTTGCATGTCGACGAGCACGCCGGCCTTCATGACGGCTCTCACCTCGTCCAGTACGATGTTGATATCGGCGAGCGGGTCTCCTTCGACGGCGACGAGATCGGCCAGGAAGCCCGGTGCCACGGCGCCGAGCTCATGCTCCATTCCCAGCAGCTCGGCGCCTCGCACGGTGGCGGCTTTGAGCGCTTCGAGCGGCGTCATGCCGGCGCGTACGAACCAGCCGAGCTCGCGCGTGTTCTGCCCGAACATGGTAAAGACGGCGTCCGATCCCATCGCGATCGGCACGCCTGCTTGATGCGCCTTCCTGGCCGCAATCAAGTTTCGCTCAATGAAGGCGGCGAGAGCCTCTCCCACCTCATCGGAGTAGCCGAACCAGTCGAGCCGATCGCGATAGTAGCGATTATGGTCGATGGTGGGGACGTAGGTCGTGCCCCTCCGCACCATCTCATCGAGCGTGAGCGAATCGAGAGCGTCGGGGTGCTCGACGGAATCGGCTCCCGCTAGAACCGCGTCGTGCGCCGTTTCGGCGTGGTAGGCATGGATGGCGATGGTCTTGCCCAGCCGGTGGGCCTCCTCGACCGCGGCTCGCATCTCCTCACGGCTGAAGAGTTGTTCGCAGACCAGAGTCCGGTCGCTGCAATGGTCGGCCCACATCTTGATGAGGTCGACCCCTTCTTTCACCTGCTGGCGGATCTCCTCGCGAATCTCGTCGGCGCCGTACGAGGCGCTCGGCCATCGCGGCTCTTCGGGCAGACCCTTCCACAGCCCGTCACCGGCAACGAACAGCCGGGGTCCAGGCGTTGCTCCTCGGTGGATCGAGTCGCGCAGCTCGAAGTCGATACCCTTCTTGCCGCCCTTGTCGATAGCGGTGGTTACGCCCGTGCGCAGTGTGGCGAGCGCGTTGCGCTCGGCTAGCTCCACCAGCAACGGGCGCTCCAGCTCCCGGCTCCGCTCCCATGGCTTGGTTCCCGCGGCGTCATCGGTAGAGTAGCTGATGTGAGTATGAGCATCGATCAGGCCCGGCAGGACCGTGTAGGCCGACCAGTCGATAACGTGTCCAGCGCGTGGAAGGCGGGATCGGTCGGACCCGACGTACGTAATGCGGTCGCCGTCGATCAGGATCACGGCGTCAGGGACGACGGTCCCGTCGTGCGGGTTGATCAGTCTGCCGGCCATGATCGCGGTCTGGCCATGCCGCGGAGCAACACCGAACAGTGAGGGCATCAAGAGCCCAACAAAAAGGACTCGAGAGATCACTCGAGCAAAACTCGCGGGCGTCTTCAGACGGCTCGCAAGCCTCACTGGATGTACCCGAGCGCCCTCAGCGTCTGGAGTTGTTCGGCCGTCAGCTCCACTTCGCCCCGTCGAGTGAAGAGCTGCGCCAGGTCTTCGTGGGCCTCCCACTGCTCTTCCAGGAACGCGGTGTACTTCTCCACGAGCTCTGGATGGTCCTCGTTCACCGGCTCAACGCACCAGTGATCGTTCCAGAGGTCGAACAGGAGGAGCGGCGTAGGCCGACGTCTCTCTTCCTCTTCCGGATCGGGTCCGATCCGCAGCGATGCCCCCCAGCGGCCGTCGACCACTTCGATCATGGCTTGGACCTCGCCGGCGTCCGACAGCCAGAGCTCGTCGAGTATCACCGGCCGCGGCTCGATTGGGCCGGTGCCCAGCAGCAGGGGTGCCAGCGACTGGCCCTGTTTCACTTCCGGTTGAGGCAGGTCCACCAGATCCAGGACCGTCGGCAGGATGTCGATGTTCGAGACGGGCTGCGCGAAACGTTGGCCGCCCTCGATATGTCCCGGCCAGACAAAGATAAGCGGCACACGGCTGATCGAAGGCCTGAACAGCGCGGAGACCCACCGGGGTGGCAGAGAGTCCTGCATCGCGAGACCCATGTCGTCCATCGCGGCATCGGTGCTGTGATCCGAGGCGATGATCAGCAGCGTGTTCTCCCATTCACCCTCGGCCTTGAGCCGGTCGACCAGCCGCCCGATCTGATAGTCGTTGTGGGCCATCGTCTCGTCGTACAGGCCCTGATGAAGAGCGAAGAAGTCGACCCGGCTCAGACCCGTCTTCTCGTAGGCCTCGGAATAAACGCCGTGCCCGCCGTCTTCCTCGCCGAGGCGCTCATTCCATTCCCTCCACGTCTCTCGCTGGGTGGGGCTGACGAACAAGCCGGCGAACGGTGGCACCGCTGGGAAATCCTCGTGAACATCAACGGTTTGGAAGTGCACCCACCACGGGCCGCCGGGATAGGCCTCTCGCCACCGCCAGAAACCCTCGTGCAGATACTTCGAGGATTCCTTGTAGTTCGGGCCGCCGAAGTAGGCGAACTGCGGCCAGTCCTCCTGGAAGACGTCGACCCCACGCTGGAGGCCGCTCAACGTGCCGGCGTTCGGGTTGGCGACGAACACACCCGTCTGGTAGCCAGCCCCTTGAAAGTGCATCGCCATCGTGACCGTCTCGTCCGGCACCGGCGCGCGCCACTCCCGCTGGCCGCCCAGCACGCTGTTCTGCAGAGAGGTCATGAAGGAGGCGGTCGATGGGTAGGTCCAGCTGGAGTTGCTGTACACCTGCTCGAATAGCGCTCCCTCGGCGGCCAGGCGCTCCAGGTTGGGCGTGGTACGTCGGTTGTAGCCGTAGACGCTCATGAAGTCCGCCGCTCCCCCATCGATGACGTAAAAAACGACGTTCGGCGGTCGGGCCGCTTCGGGCTGGCCGCTCACGGTCGGAGCTGCCCAGAGAGCCACCGTTCCGGGCTTCTCGGCATCGGTTTCGAGCGCCAGCGTCACCGTTATGCCCGCGTAGGACGACAGATCGACCGTCCGATCCGCCCACCGCTCCTTGTCCGCGTAGACCTCTTCCAGGAGGAGCTCGGTTTCGTCGTTCGCCAGTTCCGCGGAGACTCGGAAGGTCACCGGGATATCGTCGCGCAGTACACCGAGACCCATATCGAGGCGTCCGTCCGTTGGGACGCGGACTTGGTAGGCGAGCCGCGAGGGCGCATGCGTGTAGACGCTGCGGCGATAGGACCGGTCGATCACTTCCTCGCGCATCCCCGCGGCCTCGCTCGAGTAGTTGGCCTCCTTGGGAATCACGCTCACGGACAACAGGTCGACGGTGGCCTCATCCTTCGCGTCGAACCAAAGGCCGAGCTGCTGCCAGGGACCCTCCCACACTCCGGTGGTCCAGTCAGCCCGCAACAGATAGGTCTGCACCGAGCCATCGTTGACCACATCAATGCGCTCGCCCGCGAAAGCCCACGGCCATTGCCAATTCGCATCTTCCTCGGCGTTGCCCCTCAGGTTGAAGCCGAGCCAGATCACCTGCAGGTTCTCCGAGGCCCGCGCCCGTACCATGACGTAGGCCCAATCCTCCCGCTGCCAGTCGGGAAGCTCGACGTAGATCCCGCCCTGTGGCTCGCCGTCACTCCATGCCATATCGAGGTTGTTGGCCTCGTTCAGTGTGAGGTGGAGACCCTCTTCGGTACGCTCCATCCGGATCGGCCTCGCCTCCTCCCGAGGAGGGACCGGCTTCCAGTCCGGCTGCGGTTCGTCGAACCTCCATTCCACGGCAGCCGGCACATCGGCTGGCACATCGGACCCCACGAGGGTGGCAGCATCCAGGTGCTCCTCGAGGTGGAGAGGCATCTCGGCCGTGAGTACCGGCGAGTCGGATGAAGAGCCCGAGCAGCTCAGGAAGGGGAGCGTCAACAAGGTGGCCGAGGCCACGCGAACGAACCTCATGGGCTGTTCTCCTCTCTGCGGATTCGTAGCCGTGGCTCGGCCCGAGGGAACTTCGGTGCGAGGAGGTTAGCTCGGGCACCCGCAACATGCGCAACTGTATGGAGCCGACCGGTCACAAAGGCCGCTTGCTCCATAGCGTCGGTGCACTGAGATTTTGGGCATGTTTACGCTCTTTGAGCCAGTTTGGAGGCCTCGCACCGCCCGACTCGAGTTCGACTCGGGCGGCATGACGCGGCAGAGGGCGCCGGCGACCGTCGTTCTGGTCGGCCTGGCGCTCGTGGGGCTGCCGGATCCTGCGACCGCGCAGGGCGCAGCCGGAGCGCGCGCACCGATCGCGGCCGAGCCGGAGGGTTACGCGCTGCGGCACGAGACCGATCAGATCGTCCTGCTCGCGCGCGAGGACGAGCCGAACGCCTCCCGGCTCCCGGAGACGGCGACGCAGCTCGGCGAATACGCAACCGGGGTCCGCGAGCTCCTGGGCAGCGGTCGGGCGCCCGACGTCCAGCTCGTGGTGATCCTCGATGGGCCTGGTCCACAGGGCGACGGTCCTCCGAGAATCCCGCATGTGGACCGGCCCGGTCGGATCTTCCTCTACTGGTATCGAGAAGGCGCTTCCGACTATCTGGTGAGCGCCGCGCACGAGATGGTCCATGCGTACCGGCGAGCGGCGCGCACCGGCTACGCCGGCTTCAGCGAGGAAGGTCTCGCGCAGGCGATCGCCCTTCGGGCGTCACCCGAGGGCGGCGGCTTCCCTCGATACGGGACTTCGTTACCGGTCGCGGCCGGACACCTGGTCGCCGCCGGTACCGACATTCCGATTCGTGATCTTTGGAGGGACGATAGGAACGTGCGACGCCGCTGCATGATCCAGGCGTACCTCCAACGCGAGTCGTTCTTCGCCTTCCTGGCGCAGCGGTTCGGGCTCGGCTCGATCATCGAGCTGGTGTACGATCTGAACCCCAACGAAGAGGCGAGCTGGGTCGAGGCGTTCGGGACGTCTTTCGACGGCCTCGCCGCGGCGTGGCGCGAGGATCTCCTGGCGGCCTGGGAGGCAACGCCGGATCGTGAGACCCTGGCACACCGCTATCGTTCGGAGAGCCCAGCTCGATTTCAGCCGTTCTGTGATGGCTGACAGGGCTGCCGCTCAGGGTTCGAGGAGATGCTTATGAACCAGAAGCTGTTGTACGACGACGACGTCTACGGAGAGTGCCTCCAGCGGATCGACGCGCTCACCCCGGAAACTCAGCCGCAGTGGGGCGTGATGTCGGTGGGGCAGATGCTCTCGCACTGCGCCGAGATCCAGGAGGTGTCCAACGGAAAGGCGCTCGAGGGCACCCCGTTTTACGTGAAGCTACTCGGCGGATTCATCCGGAAGATGGTGGTCGGCGACAAGCCGTACCCCAGGAGCACGAAGACGCATCCGCAGTACCAGCAGACCATGGAGAAGGACTTCGCGGCCGAGAAAGAACGACTTCTGGCCGCTCTGGAGGCCTTCCGGGCTGCGGAGCACGGCCCGGCCACCCGGCACGCGCTTTTCGGCGAGCTGAGCCATGACGAAAAGGGCTGGGCGAGCTACAAGCATTTGGATCATCACCTGACCCAGTTCGGCGTCTAAGCCGTGACCCAATGCTGATGCCGAAACTGATGAACCCGTTCTTCAAAGGTATGTTTCGAAAAGGCATCGTGAAGCACCTGGATGCACTGGCGAGCTACTGCGAATCAAGGCTCCAGCAGAACGTCATAGTGACTTGATCGTTCGTCCCATCGAGCCAACACGGCCCGAGCCTGGGGGGGCACGTAAGCCGTTTCATAATCATCGCCCATGAACCCTCGTACAGATTCGAGTGACTCGAACCAGAGGATGGTGACGAACTCCACCTCGTCAGGATGGTTCCTCCGAAGGAGATGAGCTCCCAGGTATCCAGAGATTCCTCGGCCTGCGATTCCGGGAAGAACCTCGGTCCGGAGCAGCTTCTCATAACGTTCGCTGTTCTCGAGCGTCGTCCAGCCGCGCCATATGCGACTTATCATTCTCCCCCCTGAAAGGCCTTCACGTCGACGAGACGGCTCGTCCTCGTAGAGCCGCACCACTCACATGGAGATAGCTCCCGGCTCGATTCCCTCTCCATAGACGAAGCGAGATCCCACGGAGCCGACAACGGCCGTGCGCCGGCTGAGGTTCAGGCCCACGCGGAGGCGAAACAGCGGCTCGATCCCCGTGCAGTGTCCTGCCATGAGATGCCGGACGCCGATCTCCCGCAGTCTGTCGGCGGTCCAACCCAAGGTCTCGTCGGTTGCTGCGTAGAGGTGTAGCCCTCCCATCAGGGCGTGGATCGGGGCGTCCGCGATCGTGCTCCGAATGTGCTCGAGCGCGTTGACGACTCCCGAGTGGCCACAGCCCAGCAAGACGATATGACCGTCGGGCGTCACGACGGTGAGAGCCTGACTCTCGGGCACGTCGTCCTCGACCCATTCGCCGTCCACGAGCACGCGGATCGCCGCGTTGTAATTCTTCTCGGGATTTCGCCTGGCGACGGGACCGGTCACCCAAACCGACGGCAGTATCTCGGACGCGACGGAGTGCTCGATGATCTCGACACCCGCGGCTTCCAGCGTGTCCCGCAGGGCGATCATCTGATTCAGTTGAATGTCTGCGGCCTGGCTTTGGGCGTGTCTCGGGAGAAAGATGCCCGAGGCCACATGGACCCGGCGGATCGCCTCGGGATTGCGGTCTCGCAGCTCTCGGACAAGCGGCAGAAGTCCCGTCGTATGATCGAAATGGAAGTGGCTGAGCACGACGTCGGTCACGCACGACAAGTCGACCTCGAGGGCTTCGGCGTTGCGGATCACCGTGTCGGGATTGCGGCCGGCATCAAACAGGACGCACCGACCATCGACCTGGACGAGCGCGGAAAGGCCCCATTCACCGACCGTCGCCACATCCGCGAGGTTCGATGAGAGGATTGTGACTACTGCGGTTTCAGCTGCTCCTGGCTCGAGCGACGCTGGTCCCGCCGGAACACCTCCGGCGATCAGCGCCCCGACGGTCATTGGACCAGTCCACATCATTGCCAGAGCAGACATAGCTGCCTCCTTGAGCATCCGCCTAGGCTAGGGCCGCCAGGCTTCGTAGTGGATGTACGCCGGCGGCTCACGTAGCCCCTTGCTGTACCGGTCGAGCTGATTCGCCAGCCACTCGAGCCACTCGTCGAACTTCTCGTTTCGTTGCTCCTGCCGAACGGTGTGGACCCAGTCCTGCATTCGGTCCCAACATGTCAGGGTCACACCGCCCATCAGCTCCCAAAGCATATCGAGCCCCACGATGCGCCGGTGCACCATGATGGCGAACGACTCGAGCGTCAGACTCACGAGCATCGCGGCGTCCTGCTGCTCCTTGGTGCTCCTGAGCTGAGCGGAGCTGCAGCCGGCGGGCAGGGAGACCACCAGCAGGACGGCGTGCGCGAAGTCCGGCTTGTGAAACGAACGAGCGATGTCCAGCGCCGCCGCCTCCGTCCTCTGCCGGCGGAATTCCCTGATCTGAATCACGGCAAACGCGAGCCCGCCGATGACAATGATGACGCCGAGGATCTCGGCCAGGTTGGCCAACGTGTTCAGGTCCGCCATGGTTCAGCCTGCTGGTTGGAGGAAGCCGGAGTCTGCGAGCAATCGGCGGAGCGCTTCTATGTCATCCGCGTCATTGTAGACGTGCGGTGACACACGGATCATGCTTCCACGAACCGAGACGAAGACTTTTTGGTCTCGGAGGCGGGCCCGCAGCCCTGCGAGGTCGATCTGCGAGGGAACCTGCAGACCGACGAGATGGCCCACACGAGGCTGGCCGTCATGATTTTCAGCCGGTAGCCCCCTCAGCAGCTGGCGCGTCAGCTGGCAGCAGTAGTCTTGAATCGCCGAGACATCCCATTCCAGGAGTTGCTCGAGCGCGGCTATGAACATCGGAAGCAGCGTGAAGTTCGCGGCCTCGCCCATGTCGTACCGGACGGCGCCCGGCCGGTACGGGGCTGCCTGATCGACCAGCCTCGAGAAGTCCTGGCTTCCCTCTTTGCCCAACCAGTGCTCCTCGAGCGGAACGCCGTCCTCGAAGCGTGGGCCGAAGTATGCCGCACCGATGGAGTAGGGTCCGGTGAGCCATTTGTAGGCGGCACAGATGAGCGCGTCCGGCTGGATGCGCTGGAAGTCGAACGGCATCGCGCCGATCGCCTGGGTGCCGTCCACGACGAACGCAGCGCTGACCTCTCGGGTCCGATCGGCGATCTCACCCAGCTCAAACGGGGTGCCATCGGTCCAATGGACGGGACCCAAGGCCACGACAGCGGTGTCGCCATCGATGGCCTCGAGGATCGCCTCGTTCCACGCGTGGGTCCGGTCTGCCCCTCCGTCAGGCGGGAGTACGACCCTGAACTCGGCGCCCGCCGACTCGCAGGCACGGCGCCAGATGTGAACGTTCGACGGAAACTGCTGGTGAACCGTGACGACGCTTTGCCCGGCCCGCAGAGGGATGTTGAGCGCCGCGGTCGCCAGACCATAGGAGGCGGCCGGGATGATGGCGACGCACTGGGGATCGGGCGCTCCCACCAACCGAGCGAACAGCTCTCGGGCCCGATCGCAGCCGGAGAAGAAGTCCTCGGCGCGGACATCGGCCGGGACCGCTTCCCGCCGAATACCGGCCTCTCCCGCCGCCTGCGTCCGCTTCGAGAGCGGCGACATATAGGCGCAGTTCAGGTAATGGTAGTCCGGAGGGAGAGAGAACTCCTCTTTCTTCGAGCTCAGCATCTTGTCGAGGGGCGCTGGTTGGCTGCGGAGTCCATGGGCGGATCGTATGGACGCACCCATCGCCTCCGCCAGGATCGGATGCCGAGCGCGCTCGCTGCACGGGCTCCCTCGCATGGCGCCGGAGCCGGTCTTATGCTTGAGAATCTGCAGACCACCCTCGAAGGTGCGAGTTCATCGAGGTGTTCGCACCATAGACAAGGCTACGCGGCAGTTGCCGACACCGACGGGGTGCACAGGTCGCTTCCACGTGGGCGTGAAGAGGTGGGTCCTGCTCGCGGTCTTTCTCTTCGCGATCCCCGCCCTTCTATGGTCACGCCAAAAACCGTCCAACGATCGAGATTGGGCGGACAATCTCGCGGTCCTGCCCCATGCCGAGTTCGATGGCGACCTCGTTCATGTTCGGAACGTCCGCAACACGACCTATTCGGCTCCCTCTGTCTACACGCCGGCCTACTATGCCCGGACGTTAGACCTTCGGCATCTGGAATCGGTCTGGCTCGGCGTGGAACCTCTGTCCAGGCGGGGGACTGTCGCGCACACGTTCCTCAGCTTCGGCTTCGAAGGTCCGGAGTATGTCGCTATCTCCGTGGAAGCTCGTAAGGAGACCGGCGAGACCTACAACTTCCTCTCGGGGCTGCTGCGGCGGTACGAGCTCATGTACCTGGTGGCTGACGAGCGGGACGTGATCGGGCTCAGGACGAAGTACCGGCAAGACGACGTCTACCTGTATCCGATCCGGGCATCACATGGGCAGATGAGGGACCTCTTCGTGGACATGCTCGAGCGAGCCAACGCGCTTCGAGACCGCCCGCGGTTCTACAACACCCTGACCAGCAACTGCACGAGCAACATCATCCGCCACGTGAACAGCCTGGTCCCCGGCCGTGTCCCGTTCAGCCTCAAGGCCCTTCTGCCGGGCTACGCGGACCGACTGGCCTACGACCTGGGGCTGATCGATACGGATCTGACCTTCGAGGAGGCGCGAGAGCGCTTCAAGATCGACGAGAGCGCGATCGAGCAGGCGTAGAGTCCCGATTTTTCCATTCGGATTCGGCGGCCGTGATCTACGCGATCCTCGTCCTGGCGATCCTGCTCGTGGCCACTCTCGAGTACAACCGACTTGCGCGCTCCCGCGAACGGACGAAAGAGGCGTGGTCAGGCATCGAGGTCCAAATCCAGCGTCGCGCCAGTCTCGTGCCCGAGCTCGTGACGACGGTGAAGGGGTACGCCGACCACGAGCGGGCGCTGTTCGAAGAAGTGGCCCGTGCCCGCGGCGCACTGATGGCAGCGAGCCAAGTCGATGAGACGGCCGCTGCAAACGGGGACCTGACGCGGGGCCTCAATCGAGTTCTGGCAGTGGCCGAACGATATCCGGAGCTGAGGGCGGTGGAGAGCTTTCTGCAGCTCCAGGCCGAGTTGGCCGACGCGGAAGAGAAGATCGCCTACGCCCGTCAGTTCTTTAATCGCAACGTCTTGGACTACGACACACGGCTTCGGAGATTCCCGACCGTTCTCATCGGCCGGCTTTTCGGCTTCACGCCTCTCCCGTTCTTCGAGATCGAGGCGGTCGGTGCCTCGCAGATCGCTTGGCCGGATCGACAAGTCAGCGCGGAGCCGGATCAGGAGAGAAGCGAGGACGCGTAGTGTCATCGCCCACCGAGCCGCTTCTCCCGTACGATCGTGTCGCCGAAAACCGGCGCTGGACCTGGATCATCCTCGGCGTGTTCGCGCTTCTGCTGCTTCCGGCGGCCGCCTACATAAACGAGCTGGTGACCGGCTATTTTGCGTTCGCGTCGCTGTATGCCGGCGTTCTCACGGATGGCGGCGAGCTCGATCCGCAGGCGACGATCCTGAGAGGCAGGATCATCGGGCTCGTCGTCGCCGTAGGCGTTGTCGCGCTCGTTGCCTGGCTGAAGTTCCGGAGGGCTGGGCCGGCCGTTCTCAAGCTGATCGGGGCCAGGCCGGCCGACTCGGCGGAGCGAGGCCGGTTCGGCCGCATCGTCGACAATCTCTGCATTGGGGCGGGATTGCCCGCGCCGAGCCTATGCGTAATCGATTCCTTCGCCGCCAACGCTTGTTCCGCGGGCCTATCTCCCGATCGCGCGTATCTGGCGGTCACCGGCGGGCTTCTGGAGCTACTCGAGCGCCGTGAGGTCGAGGCCGTGCTCGCCCAAGAGTTGGCTCAGATCGCGAACCTGGACACGAGGCTGAAGACGATCGTGGCGGCGCTCGTGACGACGCTGTGGCTGCCGATCCGCGTTATTGCCGCGGTCTTCCGACCTCTCTTCCGCCTACATCCGCTCGCCGGCTGCCTCGTGGTCGGGGCGATCGGCTTCCCGATCGTCATGGCGTATGGATTCGCGATCACCCTCGGCTTGAGCTTCATAGCAGAGGAGCCCGGTTTTGCGCTCGTCTTCATCGGGCTGCTGCTGCTGCCCGTGTACGTCTTCGTCGTGGTTCCGGTCGGCGGATCGGTAATCCGCGCAGCCCTGTCGCGCGAGCTCGAGCTGGCGGCCGATGCGGAAGCCGTGCTGCTGACGAGAAACCCGGCCGCCCTGGCAAGGGCGCTCGTGAAGATGAGTGCGGCCGGGCCGGATCCCGCTCGCCTGCGACCGGCCGCCTATCACCTGTTCACGCTTGACCCGAACCCGGGAAGGCGCTGGCTGACTCCGACGCACCCCACGATCGAACAGCGCATCGGCGCATTACAGCGGATGGACGCGACCATCTCCGAGCAGATGCTCCTAGAGGCGAACGCTGCCGGCTCACGATTCCGAAACGACCAGTCGTAGCGGTCGTAGCGTGAGTCTCTTTGGGCGAACAGACATATGATTAGTGGGTATGCACATATAATGTGTGTTCGAATGCTCGCGGTTCACGTCCGCTTGAGGCTCGCTTGATGACTCGAATCCACATCGTGGTAGCCGAAGAGGAAAAGGAACGTTTCCGCTGCTGCGCCGAGAGGGAGGGGAAGACGTTGAGTGAATGGCTGCGGGAAGCCGCGCGGGAGAAGTTGCAGCAGGCGGGTCCCCTCCGCCTGGACACGGTGCAAGAGCTCCGCTCGTTTTTCGCGTCCTGTGACGCCCGGGAGGGCCAGGACGAGCCGGACTGGGAGGAACACCGGCGCGTGATCGAGGGTTCGGCGCGCTCGGGGGCGGCGGAGACGTGATCTTCGTCGACACGAATGTCTTCATGTACGCGGTGGGGGGCGAGCATCCCCTCAGACGCGAGGCTCGCTCGTTTTTCGAGGACACGCTAGAGCGGCGGGTTCCCCTCGTGACATCGGCCGAGGTGCTGCAGGAACTCCTCCACGCGTATCTGCCCGTCGGCCGTCACGAGACCCTTGACGCGGCAATAGCGCTCGCCGACGCCCGCATGGTATCCATCTGGTCAATCGAGCCGGAGGACGTACGGCTAGCGCGCCTGATTGCCGATCGCCATGCTGCTCTCCGTGCCCGAGACCTCCTCCATCGCGCCACATGCCTGCGTCGGGACGTGGAGCGTATCAAGACGTTCGACCGGGCCCTCGCGGCGAGCTTTGGGCACAGCTGACCCGATCTCGCTGGGCAGCCCGCGGTAACAGAAAACTGATTCGGGAAACGAGGATTGGCTGACACGATCGCGGTAGGAGGGCCTTCTTCCGACCGCTCCCGGCATGGCAGGACAACTTCGCTTCCGGCGGACGTCCTGCGAGATGCCTCGCGGCGCATGGGCTGGGCGGCCCTGGTCTACTCGGGGACTTACTTCCTGGCGTTCTTCGGTCCCTATGTCTTCTCCGCTGCGAGCCGCGGCGGCCTCGCTCTCGGCCATCCGAACATGTTGGTGCCCACGATCGTGGCGATCGTCTCGATCGCGATGGGCGCGGCGGTCTTTCTCCTTTCCCGCTACAGCCGGATGGCGCCCGGAAAGTTGCTGGACCTCGGGTTGGTCTTCGAGGTTCTCGGGGCCCTGGGGATCTCGATGAGCTCTTTGTGGAACAGCTTCCCAGTGTGGCGGGAAGACATCTTCTTGGCCATCAATTACATGGGAATCCCTTGGGAGTGCGCTTGGATCATCGCCTTCCCCGTTCTGGCTCCGAACACGCCGGTCAAGACGCTCACCGCAGCGCTGGCAGCCGCTTCCGCGGGATTCGTGACCGTTTTCCTCGCGAGGACATTTGGGCCGATGAGCCCGGATGTCCCCGTGTCGGTCTTCGTCGTCTACTTCGGGTTCACGACCTACCTGTGCGCCGGGATCGCCTATGTGGCGGCCTGTGTCATCTACCGCTACGGGACGCGGCTGACCGAAGCGCGCGAGATCGGCAGCTACCATCTCGAGCGGCCCCTCGCGAAGGGTGGGATGGGCAATGTGTGGGTGGCACGACACCGGCTGCTGGCCCGGCCGGCCGCCCTCAAGCTGATCCGGCCCGAGGCTCTCGGAGGTCCCGTTGGCCGGGACGCGGTGGAAAGGCGG
The DNA here is from genome assembly GCA_039589875.1 of Gemmatimonadota bacterium. GTDB lineage: Bacteria > Gemmatimonadota > Gemmatimonadetes > Palauibacterales > Palauibacteraceae. The sequence goes on along the minus strand of JBDHGL010000031.1, from coordinate 13,012 downwards.
TTCGAGCGCGAAGCCCGGGCGACGGCCGCTCTCAAGTCGAAGCACACAGTCGACATCTACGACTTCGGGATGACGGAGGACGGGGACTTCTACTACGTCATGGAACTCCTCAGCGGGCTGGATCTCGGGGCTCTCGTCGACAAGTTCGGAGCCGTTCCGGCCGGCCGCACGATCCATCTGCTCCGGCAGGTCTGCCATTCGTTGGGCGATGCGCACGATGCCGGTCTCGTGCATCGCGACATCAAGCCGTCCAACATCTGCACCTGCCGCCTCGGGCCTGACTACGACTTCGTCAAGGTGCTGGATTTCGGCCTCGTGGCGCTTCGAGGCGAGCGCTTCGCCGGGGAGACGGAGCTCACCGTGGAAGGCCAGGCCGCCGGCACCCCGGCCTTCATGGCTCCCGAGGTGGCGAGGGGAATCTCGGACGTAGACGGGCGGGCCGACATCTACGCGCTCGGCTGCGTCGCCTACTGGCTCCTCACCGGTCAGCGTGTCTTTGCCGAGAAGAGTCCGCTCGGGATGATCGCCCACCACCTGAAGACTCCACCGGAGCCTCCGTCCCAACGAGGTGAGATCGAGATCCCTGCCGACCTGGAGCTGCTGGTCCTATCCTGCCTGGAGAAGGATCGGGAGCTGAGGCCGCGAGATGCATGGGTGCTGGATGCGCGTCTTGCCGCCTGCCAGTCAGCCAGCGAGTGGGATAGCGAACGTGCCCGGCCGTGGTGGGAGATGCACCTTCCGGATCTCGCGGCCCGGAAGCCGGGCGCCCACGACGAAACGCCGACGCCCGAGGCGATCCTCAAGCCGCAGCTCTAAACAGTCCCTGGGCCCCCTAGCGGGCCGGGTGTGGCGCGACTGGAGGGCCGGCGACGGAGCGCCGCGCTGGGGATTCGGCCCGCTGCGGCGGCCGGACGAGGAAGGTGACGAACGCTGCCATCACCAACAGGCCGGCAGAGCAGTAGTAGGCGAACGTGAAGGCTTGGGTCTGGTCGTAGACCCTCCCCGCGAGCAGCGCCAACATGAAGCCGCCCAATCCCCACGCGGTGAAGACCAGACCGTAGTTCACGCCGAAGTTTTTCAATCCGTAGTAGTCCTTCGTGATCGAAGGAAACAGGGCGAGGTTCGCCCCATAGTTGGCCCCGATCAGGGCCGACAGCAGAGCGAGCACGACCGGCTGGGCCAGAAAGCTGCCTTCGCTGGTGAGCGACAACAGGATGATTAGGACCGCCTGCGCGGCGAAGCAGATGAACAGCGTGGCCTTGCGTCCGATCCTGTCGGAGAGCGTCCCGGCCGCGATACGGCCCGCGCCGTTGCCGACAGCGAGCACGGCCACCAAAACGAAGCCCAGGCTGAGCCCCGCCTGGTCGAGCGAGATCTTCGCTAGCTTGGAGATGATCATCAGGCCTGCCCCGGCTCCGCAGGCGTACATGAACCAGAGCACGTAGAACTGCCAGGTTCGGAGCATCTCGCCGGGTGCGAAATCTTCCTTGTGGGCCGAGCCGGCGGCCGCCACAGGTGGGCTTCCGGGAGGCACGTAGCCTTCCGGTGGCGGTGTGAGAAACTGGGCCAGGCCGACCACGACCACGAGGAATCCGATGCCGAACGCCAGCACCATGGTCGGCAACCCATAGCTCACGGTAAGCCACTTGGCGAGCGGCGCGGCGTACACGCTTGCCAGCCCGAAGCCGGATACGACCAGGCCCGCGATCAGGCCCGTCTTGGCCGCCGGAAACCACTTCACCGCCGGGGGAGTCGCGGACGCGTAACCGAAGCCGATGCCCGCACCGGCCAGGACGCCGAACCCGAGGACGTACCCCATCGGCGAGGTGGTCCGGCTGGCCAGGATGAGTCCGACGCCCACCAGGACCCCCCCGATCGTAGCCACGATTCGCGGCGCGATCTTATCCTGCAGCCGGCCGGCCGGGATCATGACGAGACAGAAGACCAGACAGGCGATCGCATACGGAAGGGACTTGTCGGTCTCCGACCAATTCCAGGCGGCCGGAACTCCCTTGCTGATGACGCTCCAGGTGTAGAGGACGCCGAGAGCTAGGTTGATACCGGTCCCGGCGAAGGTGACGATCCAGCCGCGGTTGCTGCCAGGCGCCGCGGTCGCCGTCGCATGGCTGGCCATCGTGTATGTCCTTCACGCACCGGCTTTTGCAGGTGCGACTCGTAGGCGTGGAAGGGTGGGGCGTGCCAGGGTAGTCTACACAGCCGGTTAGCGCCTGTCTGTCGGAAAACGCCTGCGCCGGATGTAGGGAGATTCGCCCCGTGTCGAGGCGGCTGTGGGGCTCAGGCTGTCGGCCGCGTGGAGCGGCCGGCCGGGCCGTGCACGAGCAGGGTGACGTGCGCTGCACCATGGCGCCGCATGATATCCCGCACCACGGGCTGTTCGCCGTCCCACGGATAGGCGAATACGACGTCGAAGTCGGAGAGATCGCGTCCGAGCTCCGCGTAGGCCGGCTCGCCGAGCGCGATAGTGCCGAGACGATTGTCCCCCGTCCCGGATTTCCAGACATATCCCGCTGGAATGAAGCTGCCGGCGGCAAACCGCGCGTCCGATCCGTGTTTCTCGGCCAGCGATCGGGCCACGGCGACCAGCTGCGGGTCGATCTCTATGCCGTAGGCTTCGAATCCGAGGAAGTCCGCCATGATGGTGATCACGCCCGACGCCGAGCCCATCTCGAGGAATCGTCCGCCAGGGCGGCGGAGTGGCAGCAAGTCACTCAGGACACGCTCGTAATCGGCCGGGACAAACGGATGCCAAGAGCGGCTCCGCACCTCTTCGTCGAACTGTTCCCAGATCGCGCGGCCTTCGGCGCACAGGGAGCGAATCCGCTCCAGGAGGACTCGATCCTCTACGCTTCAGGCTCCGGTACGGCCGGCTCCGGTACGACCGGCTCCGCCAACGCTGCGCGTTGGTCGCTTTCCAGTTCCTCCACCAGCGCCAGCAGCTCAGTGGCTCGATTCCGCGCCAGAGTGATGAATACTTCTCGCCAGTTAGCAGGTGGGATCCGATATGAGGCATTCGATGGATCGAGCCCAGAACCGCGTATCACCCGAGCCTCCACGCCGGTCTCCTTGGCGACATCCTGAATCGAGATGGCGCTCAGCACGAGCCGACGAGTCGCTTCATGAAACGTCAAGTTCGCTCCCGTTTCGATGGTACCGACCCGCGGGTCGAGTCATAGTTGATCCACCGTTACCGTTTGGCCGTGACGCGATTCCGCCCAGTTCAGGTCGATGGCTGGCGATCCATCTGTGGATGGTCTCCACGTCTGTTGGCGAAAGCGATTTTGACACGCTCATCCGGAAGCCCGGGATCACGCAGGCAGCCGCTCGACGATGGAGGTATGCCTCCGTGACGGCCCGCTGCTCGTCGGTAAGCTTCGTTCCTCCGGGGATGTCGGGAACCGGCCGAAGAAGTGTCCTGTAGCTCGACACTAGGCTGAGTGGGAAGTGCTCCGGGATATGATAGGATCGCCCGGCGACTTGGAAACCACCGTTTTGACTAATGGACATGCATTCCGCCATGAGCATTACCTCTGTTTGCTCACGCGAGTCCGACTCCAACAAAAGCGGTCGCCTTCAGGCTTCGAAGAGTCGCAGGGAGGGAGTCGGAAGCGCGTCTACTCAACTCACCAACGTAGGGGCAGCATGACTTCGACGTAGCCGAAAGAAACGTAGCCGCACGGCTGGAGAACGGACAGGGTCGCCGGCGCTCCAGCCGGCACTTGCTACTTTGAACGGGCGCGAACTGCGGTCCGAGATGCGGACCGTGCTCTCGAGCTCTACGGAGCGACTACGGAAACTTCATGCATGTGTCGAGGAGAACCGAAGCCGACTGGAAGACGGTGCAGGACATCTGGAACAGCAGCTTGGAGCCGTAGCGGCGAAGGATGCGTGAGATAAGCGCCTCCACACGGCAATCCTGACGCGCGACGCTCAGGGTTGATCGGTCCGCGCGGGTGCTCTACCCCTATGAATCCGCGGGACCATAGATGAAGCGGAGGCCTCTGCTGACCGTCGCCGGCACCACCGATTGGTGGTTCTCGCCCTCGAAGAAATGGACCTGATACTCCAACCCCTCGTATCCGCGACGCTCCAGGGTCTCGATCAGGCGGCGTAGGTTCCGGACCATGCAGAAGCAGTCCGTCTCGGGGTTTTGCTGATCGTGCTCCTCGAGTCCGACCGACAGGAAGACTCGAGCCGGCAGCTCGCGATTCGACTGGGAATAGGTCTCCTCGAGTCCGAAGAAGTAGCGATCGTCCCAGAACAGGGCCGGGCTCCCCGCGACCACGCGGTTGAACGTTCCCTCGCCCTCGAGCAGCGCGTAGAGGCCGAAATATCCACCCGCCGAGTGACCGTACATCGCCCGATCCGACGGATCGACCCGGTATTCCGATTCGATCTGCGGGATGAGCTCCTCTCGCAGGAAGAGGAGAAAATCGGCGCCTCCTCCAGAGCCGTCGAACGGTCCGAGATCCGGCCATTCTCCCGCTCGCCACTCTTCGTGCCATTCTTCGAATTCACGGTCTTCGGTCGGAAACAGATCGAAGAAGCGGCGTTGCTCGATCAGGATTTGCCGCCCGCCGGACGGGTACCCGATTCCGACGATCAGCAGCTGGGGGATCTGCGTGCCGAAGTTGTTGAGGATTCGAGCGGCCTCGACGACCGTGCCGAACTGGCCGTTGGCGTCGACCGCGTAGAGGACCGGATAGGCCTTCGTGGAATCCGCGTAGCCGAAGGGCAGGGCAACCGAGACCTGATAGTCGCGGCCGGAGATCGCCGACGTCACGACGCGGGAGTCGACATCGGCGAGAAAGGGCTCCGGGGTGGGCGGTTGTTGCGCCTGTACAGAAGACGCGAGGCAGAAAGCGACGAGAGTCATCGCCAGGCTGAAACATGTACCAGCGAACGCTTTCATGCGCTGCCAGGATGAACAGAAGCGCGGTCGTGTTGCAAGGGTGGTGAGAGGGGCGGCCCGGCGGCAGCCGCCCCGACATTGCTGCCAGTGAGAACGGCCTTTCTACCTGTACAGCTGTACAGGTAGACGGACGGCGCTTCGATCACTCCCGCGTCAGTGTCATGGTCGCCGACCAGAAGTCTTCCTGCTCCTCGTCGCTTCCGGTCATCTCGTCTCCCGAGTCGTCGGTCCTAGCTGGAACCAGCCCCACATCCCGGCCGGAATGGAACACCTCATGATTGCCTGCTCGGTCGCCCACTACGAGAACATCCTTCCGGAGTGACCCGACTCGGCGCGGTGCTTGGCGAGCCGCGTCTTTGGCCGCGCACCCGAGATGCCCGGCGGCGCTACTGTATGTAGCCGAGCGCCTGAAGGGTCTCGAGCTGCTCGGGCGTCAGCGGGATCTCGCCCGATCTCTCGAACCGCTGGGCCAGCGCCCGGTGCGCCTCCCACTGCGCCTCGAGGAATTTCGTGTACTTCTCTACGAGATCGGGCCTCTCTTCGTGCACGCTCCGAAGGGAGTACGGGTCGTTCCATAGGTCGTACAGCATGAGTCGAGGCCGCTCCGGCTCCTGCTCCTCCTCGGTTCCGTCCTCTTCGGCCTCGGCATCGTCCTCCTCTTCCTCCTCAACCTCGATAGAGAGCGAGGCGCCCCAGCGTCCGTCGATGACCTCGATGTTTCCCTCCAGCTCGCCGCTATTCGCGTCGACGTAGAACTCATCGAAGATCACCGGACGGGTCTCGAATCCCTCCGTGCCCAGGAGCAGCGGCGCCAGAGATTGGCCCATGGCGACCTGAGCAGGAGGCAGATCCGCCAGGTCGAGGATCGTGGGGAGGACATCGATCATCGAGACGGGCTGACGAACGCGCTGTCCTCCGGCGATTCGTTCGGGCCACACGACGAGCAACGGAATCCGGCTCTGGTAGGAGTTGAAGTTGGGGAAGTGCGGTGGGATGGAGTCGAAGACTCCGAGTCCATGCGTGTTGCCGTGATCGGCCGCGACGATGAGCAGCGTGCGCTCCCACTCGCCGCGTGCCTTGAGGCGCTCGACCAGCCGGCCGAGCTGGTAGTCGTTGTGGGCCATCGTCTCGTCGTACAGACCTCGCCCGGCATCGAAGAAGGCCTGACGATCGATGCCGGTCTTCTCGTAAGCGGAGTCCGGGTAGCTCCTGTGCGCTAACCAGCGGGGCCGAGGGCGCCCCTCGGCCTGGGCGAGCTCCCGCTCCCAGCCGTAGAACCGCTCCCGGGTCTCCGGGTCGACAAACGTGCCTGCGAACGGAGGCGCCGGGTTCCACGGCCAGTGCACGTCGGTGGTCTGGAAATGGACGAAGTACGGCTCGCCCGGAAACGCCTCGCGCCAGGCCCAGAAATCCTCGTGTAGCTCGAGGGTCGATGTCGAATTCGGCTCGGCTCCGGCATCGCGCAACGCGTCCGTTCCGCGATCCAGGCTGCTCATCGTGCCGGCGTAGGCGTTCGAGGTGATAATAGCCGTCTGATAACCGGCCCCGTGGAGGCGCTCGGCCATCGTCACCGCGTTTTCGGGAAGCGGATCGGCATCTGTCCGGTAGCCGCCGAGCACGCTGTGTTGGAGCGAGGTCGCGAACGACGGGGTCGAAGGCTTCGACCAGGTCGAGTTGCTGTAGGCGTACTCGAACACCACTCCCTCGTCGGCCAGCTGCTCCATCACGGGCGTTGTTCCGCGGTTGTAGCCGTACAGGCCCATGTAATCGGCGCCGCCGGCGTCGATCACATAGAGGATCACGTTTGGCCTGTCGGTGGTGCGGCGCCCGGTGAGCGTCGGCGCGGCCCAAAACGCGACCGCCCCCGGTCGATCCGCTTCGGTCTCCAGCGAGAGGTACACCGTCTCGCTTGCGAGGTGGGAGAGGTCCACGGAACGCTGCGCCCAGCTCGCCTGATCGGCGTAGCGCTCTTCGAGGAGGATCTCGGGAGCCGCACCCTGACGCGCGGCGCTGACCCGAAAAGTGACGGGCGCATCCTCACGCAAGACTCCCAGGCCGAAGTCGAGTCTTGCCGCTTCCGGCAAGCTTACCGTGAAGCCGAGCGTTCCCGGCGCGTGGGTGAAGATGGTTCGCCGCATCGCTTCTCCGCGGCTCACGTGTCGTACGCCCGCCGGTTCGTCCGCGAAGGTGGTCTCCTTCGGAATCACGCTGACCGACAGGATGTCGAGGCTGGCGGGCTCCGCCGCGTTGATCACGAGGCCGAGCTCGCGCCAAGGATCTTCCCACTCGACGTCATCGAAAGGGGGCGACCAGTCGGCCCTCAGCATGTACGTCTGCACGGACCCGTCGTTGATGACCGGTGCATCTTCGCCGCCGAATCGGAACATCCCCTGGCCCTCTTCCCTGTCGCCCAGGTTGAAGGCCAGAACCAGGCGCCGGATGGCGTCCGATGTGCGGGCGCGCACCAAGACCTGCCCCCACTCTCCTCGCGTCAGGCCGGGCAGGGGGACGTAGATGTCGCCGTGAAGCCGGTCCACCCGGGGGTCCCGGTGTGCCTCGGTGAGCGTCACGCGCAACGCATCCTCGGTCCGGGTCAGCTGAAGCGGCGGAATGGACGGATTCACATGAGCGGGCGCACGCCATTCCGGTTGAGGCTCGTCGAATCGCCACTCGATTGCCTCCGGTAGCTCGTCGGGAACCTCGGAGCCCACGAGGATAGCGGCCTCGACATGCTCTTCGAGGTGAAGAGGCACGTCGGCAGAGAGTACCGGGGCCTCGGAGCTCGGAGCGGAACAGCCGAGCCAAAGGGGCGCCGACAGCGCGGCGAGAGAGATGCGATGGACGGACTGACCGCTCATGAACGGGCTCCCCGTGCGGAAGGGTTGAGCAGAGGAATGTCCATACCTCCGCGTACAGAAGGCAATTCCCTACGGAAAGCCACAAGAACCTCCCGACAAGACACGGCTGCCTCCTGTGACGATTCTTAAACCGTAAAAATATCACCTATTGGTCCGTATTGGCGATCACCCGCCCGTACCCCACTGAGGGTGCGACAAGGGGTGAGGCTGCCCACGAGAGGACGTACGGGCCGTCAATGAGCCCATGTGGGGTGCGATGGCCCCATCCAGATCGCTTCCCGGCCCGCGGATCCCGCTCGGCATCCTAGCCGCCTCCCTCCTCGCTCTCCCCGCACACTCTCACGCCCAGGACCAGATGACCATCAGCGGCCAGGTAACGGACGAGGCCGCAGAGCCGCTGTCACTGGTGACGGTCTACATCGACGGCACGAACCTCCTGGCGATCTCGGATTCGGACGGTCGCTACGAGCTGGTGATCCCGGCGGCGCAGATCGACCAGCAGCAGCACACGCTGATCGCGGGCCTGATCGGCTACCGCTCCGGGCAGACGAGTGCCATGCTGCTCGGTGAGGACCTGACCCAGGACTTCCAGCTGCAGCTCGACCCGATCGGGCTGGAGGAGCTCGTCGCGGTCGGCCAGGGGTTGACGAGCCAGCGGCGCCGGCTCGGATCAACCGTGAACTCGATCAGCGCGATCGACATCGAGCTCTCGCGCGAGACGAACGCCATCGACGCTCTGGCCGGCAAGGCCCCGAACGTAGTGGTGACCCGCTCGGTCGGCGATCCGGGAGGCGGCACCTACATCAACATCCGGGGCTTCAAGACGATCACGAGCGGCAACCAGCCGCTCTTCGTCGTGGACGGCACGCCCGTCGACAACTCGACGGCGACTTTTGGGGGCTTCGAGAACTGGCAGTGGAACGCGACCCAAAACCGGGGCGCGGACATCAACCCGGACGACATCGAGTCGATCGAGATCCTGAAGGGCCCAGCCGGCTCCGCGATCTACGGCTCGGCGGGAGCGAACGGCGTGGTGCTGATCACGACGAAGTCGGGCTCCCAGACCGGCTCCGTGCAGGCCAACGTCCGATTCGCCTACACGGCTGACGACGTCAGCGAGTTCAACGACCTCCAGACGTCCTACGGCCAGGGCTTCGGCGGCGAGTTCGTGCCCACGACGGTGAGCTGGGGCCCGAAGCTGGATCCGAGCACACCAGTCTATGAGCACGGCGCCGAGCTCTTCCAGAGCGGCAGCGCCTTCGACTTCAACGGGACGCTATCGGGCGGGAACAACCGGACGACCTACTTCGCCTCGGCCGGCTACTTCCGGAACAACGGGGTCATGGTCGGCAACAACAAGCTGGATCGCTTCAACGTCCGGGTGAAGGCGTCGCAGCAGTTCCTCGACAACCTCAACGTGTCGGGGAATTTTGCCTACACGAACCAGGCGGCCGACGTCCTCGAGCAGGGATCGAACCTGAACGGCGTGCTGCTGGGTGCGTTCCGGACGCCGCCCGAGTTCAACAACCTTCCGTACATCGACCCGGAGACCGGGCTGCACCGCTCCTACCGGTGCGAGACGGGGGTGCAGGGTCCGGACTGCCGGTTCGACCCCAACGTGAGCCGCGGCTTCGACAACCCGTTCTGGACCGCCAACGAGATCAGCACGACGCACGGCGTGAACCGGACGTTCGGCAATGCCCGGCTGGACTGGGAGCCGTTCCGCTGGCTGAACGTCTCGGACATATTCGGCGTCGACTACTGGAACGACGACGAGACCTTCCTCCTCCCGAAAGGCTCGTCGGGCTTACCCGAGGGCCAGGTGGCACGGGCGGCGTACGACAACTTCATCCTGGACAACAGCCTGTGGGTCACGGCGAGCCACGGCCTGGGCACCAGCGTGTTCGCCGAGATCACGCTCGGCCAGAACCTCCGGCAGACGGACTTTTCCCGCCTCGATGTAATCGGCACGAACCTGATCCAAGGAGCTACGAGCCTCGAGGCGACGGTCGACCTCGATCCGGGACAATTCGAGTCGCAGGTCCGAACGGTCGGCTTCTTCGCCGAGCTGAATTTCGATCTCTGGGAGCAGCTGTTCCTGAACGGTGGTATCCGGTACGACGGCTGGAGCACGTTCGGCGGAGATAAGCAGTGGTTCCCGTTCCCGAACGGGAGCGTGGCCTGGGAGTTCACCCAGCTGCTGGGTGACGGGTGGGAAGCCTTCAACTTCGGGAAGGTGCGGCTGGCGTACGGCGAGGCCGGCCAGGATCCGCCCATCTACTCTAACGTCTCGGCCTTCGAGCCCACCATTTACCTGGACCGGGAGGGCGTCGCCACCGAGTCCACCGCCGCCAACGAGACGATCAAGCCCGAGGTGACCCGAGAGTTCGAGGCCGGACTGGATCTCGCCTTCCTCGACTCCCGCCTCTCGCTCGGCGTCGTCTGGTACGACCAGAAGACGAAAGACGCGATACTGGAGCTGCCCTCAGCTCCCAGCGGAGGGTTCGAGTCTACGCCGACTAACGGTGCGAGCTTCCGAAACCGGGGCTGGGAGTTCCAGCTCGGGGTCGTCCCGTTCCGCGGACGCACGTTCACCTGGGAGGTCGATGCCCACGGGGGCACGATCGACAGTGAGGTACTCGACCTGCTGGGCACCGAGGAGTTCGGGCTCGGCGGCTTCACCAGCGCCCGCGCCGCGTTGGTCGAAGACATCTGCGGGCCCGCGGCGAACGAGCCCTGCCCGTTCGGCGTCCTGTTCGGCGAGGATCTGGTCAAGTTCGGCCGCGGCCTGAGCGCGGATGTCGACTGCGACGCCGCGACCCCGGACTCCCCGATCGACGAGGCGTTCCCCGGGACGCCGGCCGGCTCGTTGTACATCGCGTGCGACGGATACCCGTTCGCCGACCAGCGGCTGCGGGTCCTGGGTAACCCGAACCCGGATTGGAACGGGGGGATCCGCAACACCTTCACGATCCTCGAGGACCTCCGAATCTCGGCCCTGATCGACTGGCGCAGCGGGATCGACATGTGGAACGGGACGAAGGGTGCGCTCTTCTTCTACGGCACCCATGCCGAGACCGAGGAGTGGCACGGCGATGGCCAGCCCTGGGTCTTCGATGGCTTCGGCCCGGGGGCCGGCCAGGAGGTGATCCGGGACGCCCTCTGGGCGGTGGCCGGCAACGGGAGTGGGTTCACCGGCGGCACGCCATTCTTCATCGAGCGCGCCAGCTTCGTCAAGCTCAGAGATCTGTCGGTCCGGTACGCGCTGCACGGCGGGCCGGTCTCCCGGTTCCTCGGGTTCGCGCGGGCCGAATTCTCCTTCACCGGCCGAAACCTGATCACCTGGACCGACTACACCGGCCTGGACCCCGAGTCCAACCTCACCGGCCAGACCACGGCCCGCGGGCTCGAGTACTTCAACAACCCGCGGGTCCGATCGTACGTCTTCCAGATCAACCTGGTCAGGTAGAGGGATGAAGACTCGAACCTCGACTCCGTCCCTGGCGCTGTTGCTGGCCCTTTGCGGCTGCAGCGACTTCATCACGCCGCCCGAATCCGACCCGAACGCCATCCCCACGGCTACGGTCAACCAGCTCTTCGTTGGCGTCCAAGAGAATCTGTTCCGCTGGCACTCGGGCGGCGTCCCGGTGCTGAGTGTGATGTGGATGCAGCAGATCGGCGGGGTAGCGCGGCAGGCGGCCCGCTTAGAGCTGTACGATATTACCGAGCAGGATGCGGCCAACTCTTGGGACCGCGTCTACACGGGAGCCGGCCTGATCGACCTTCAGAAGGCGATCGACCAGGCCGAGGAGAACGGCTGGACCGCGTACGCCGGAATCCTCAAGCTGCACGTCGCCTACTGGGCCGGGATGCTGGCCAGCGTCTACGGCGACATCCCGTACAGCGAGGCCGTGCAGCCAGGGGAGTACCCGGAGCCGGCGCTAGACGATCAGGCCGACGTCTACGCCGACGTGCAGCGGCTGTTGACCGAGGCGATCGCCGACATGCAGGACGGCTCGGGCGTCGGCCCCGGAGCCAACGACTTCAACTTCGGCGGCGACCTGGCCCGCTGGATCGCCGTGGCCCACACGCTGAAGGCCCGCTTTCACTTGCACTGGGTGGAGGTGGAGGGCACCGGTCGCTACAGCCAAGCCCTCGCCGAAGCCGGGCAGGGAATCCGGAGCGCCTCCGGCAACTGGACCCGGATCCACTCGACCGCGCAGGGCGAACAGAACCCCCGGCATGGGGGAGAAGACAGTAATAGCCGTGCCAACGATTTCATGATGTCGATGATGAACAACGGCACGCCGGAGATCCTGGACGACGACGAACCGAGGGCATCCGTCTACTGGCAGCTGGCCACGGGCGACTTCGCAGGGCAGCGAATCGGTCACGTCACGGGTGCGACAACGGGGGACCCGGGGGAGAGCGCCTCCTATTTCAATGTCCCGGCCGAGATGGAGTACCCGCAGCCGATCGCGACCTGCAGCGAGACCTTCTTTATCATCGCCGAGGCGCACTCGGCGCTCGGAAACGACGCGGCCGCCCGGACGGCGCTCCAAGACGCGCTCGGATGCCAGGAGGACTGGTGGGGCGTCGACCTGACGGAAATGCAAGCTTCGGTGAACGAGCTTTCTGGCGCGGCCCTGTTCGAGGAGATCATGAAGCAGAAGTTCCTTGGCCTGCTCCTCGAGCTCGAGACCTGGAACGACTATAAGCGCACCTGCCTGCCGGCACGGGTCCCGGCGCCGGGTCACTCGGCGATCCCGGGACGCTGGCTCTACAGCATCAACGAGCGGCAGACGAACTCCAACATCCCGCCGCCCGAGCAGCAGCCCGACCGCAACGACAACGATCCACAACCCTGCACGCCGTAACCGGCCGTGGTGGGCACTTCCGAACGCAGGTGCTCCATCGTACCGCTCGCGGCTGAGCCCGCCTGGTAGCGCCGATGCCCGATCCGCACGAAGCGCTGTACGAGAGCCTAGCTGACCGGTACGAGGTGCTCGAGGTGCTGGGCGAGGGGGGCATGGGCACCGTCTACCTGGCCCGGGACCTGAGGCACGACCGCTCGGTCGCCATCAAGACGATCCATCCCCACCTGACCACCACCGGGGTCCGGGAGCGCTTCGAGCGCGAGATCCAGATCACGGCCCAGCTGCAGCACCCGCACATCCTGCCGCTCCTCGACTCCGGTGTGGCCGGCGAGACCCTCTACTACGTC
>JBDHGL010000030.1:0-26701 GCA_039589875.1 Gemmatimonadota bacterium | reverse complement strand
GATCCTGTCGCCGAGGCGGCGGGTTTCATGGGGTACGTGACGAGCGAGGCGGGCGACCAGGGTCGGACGGTGTGCGGCGAGTGTCACAACAGCAAGCAGAACGCGTGGGTGCTGACGGCACACGCGGACGCGTGGAACGGTCTGCAGAGCAGCGGAAGCGCGCAGGAGTTCTGCGAGGGCTGCCACACGGACAACCAGCAGGGGAGCACGTCGACGATCGAGGGAGGCTGGCTGACGACGGCAGATACCCGGTACTACGACGTGCAGTGCGAGAACTGTCACGGTCCGGGCGAGACGCACGCGAACAACCCGGAGTCGTCGAACATACCGCTGGCGCCGCTGACGGTCGGCTCGGATATCGACCTGGGCTGTGGGGAGTGCCACTCGGGCTCGCACCATCCGTACGTGGAGCAGTGGGAGGCGTCACCGCACTCGCACATCGTGGGCTTCGCGTCGACCCGCGACGGCTGCAACACCTGTCACAGCGGGCAGGCGACGTTGGTCACGTGGGGCGAGAACGCGAACTACCTCGAGAAGTTCGACGATCCGCTGCCGGTCGTGTGCGGCGTGTGTCACGACCCGCACGGCGAGGCGGTGTTCGAGGGTCAGCTTCGCTTCCCGGCCAACACGTCGGAGCTCGAGGGGCAGCTCTGCGCGAGGTGCCACAACCGGCGGCCCGAGCCGGATCCGGGCTCGAGCCACGGGCTGCACCCGCACGCGCCGGAGTCGATGCTGCTGGTAGGTAGCGCGGGCTGGTTCCCGCCGGGCTCGGACATCGGGAAGGGCGAGATCCGGGCGACGCACGGCACGGAGAACAACGAGCGCTTCTGCGCCTCCTGTCACGTCGTGTTCATGGAGATCGACGATCCGGTGTCGGGCGAGTTCGTGCTCGAGTCGGTGGGGCATCACTTCAACCCGATCCCGTGCACGGACGCGCAGGGGATCCCGATGGGCTTCCCGAACGAGTGCAGCCTGGCCGAGCGTTCGTACGTCGGCTGCGTGGATTCGGGTTGCCACAGCTCGGAGGCCACGGCGGCCTCGGCGCTGACGGCAGCGAGCGCCCGGATGAACTTCCTGGTGGAAGTGCTGCACGATCTGCTGGTGATCGTGGATCCGAACGGGGAAGACCCGGGCGGCGAGATCGACGCGACGAACCCGACGTTCACGGTAGCGGAGGGTGCGTTTTTCAACATGGCGCTGGCGGAGTTCGGGAGCGACGAGTGGGGCACGCACAGCGTGCTGGGCTCGTCGACCCACAACCCGTTCCTGATCGAGTCGCTGCTGATCGCGAGCATCGAGGCGGTGGAGGACGAGTACGCGGGCATTCTGCCGCGCGTCTCGGGGATCGACTGGAACGCGGAGCTCCAGAGGGTGATGGAGGAGTACGCGGTCCAGTAGCCGCGACCTCGGCCACAGGAAACAAGGCGAAGGGCCGGGAATTCACCCCGGCCCTTCTTTCTTGATGGTTAGGCCGCTTGGCGCTAGCATCAGGAAACGAAGTCTCCTGGCCGGCTGCGGAACTAGACAGGCCCACCGAGACGGCTCTCCGCTCACCCAGTCGCCCGGAGTCACGCAGGATGCGGCAGCTGGCCAGCCGCCTTCCGAACAGGCACATACGGAGAGTCTTCATGAGACATGATGCGTGCGACGACAGGGACGCGCGGTTCGGCTCGCTACCGCTGCTGCTTCTCGGGGCTTTCCTCCTGCTCCCTGGTTGTGTGGACCAGAGCAGTGTCTTTCCGCCGCCCGATCCGCCGGTCAGCTCCGAGGGCTTCCTCGGCTACGTCGGCAGCCAAATCGACGAGAGCCAGACGATCTGTGGCCAGTGTCACGCCTCGAAGCAGGCGGCGTGGGCGACGACGATCCATTCCGACGCGTGGGCCGGCCTGCAGAGCAGCGCGGGCGCGCAGGAGTTCTGCGAGGGCTGCCACACCGTCAACCAGCTGGGCAACACGACGACGGAGGACGGCGGCTGGCTGACCACTGAGGATCCCCGGTATCAGGACGTACAGTGCGAGAGCTGCCACGGCCCGGGCGCCACTCATGCCAACAGCCCGGAGCGGTCGAACATCCCGCTGGCACCTCTATCCGTGGGAGTGGATCTGGAACTGGGCTGCGGGGAGTGCCACCAGGGCACGCACCACCCGTTCGTGGAGCAATGGGCCGAGTCACCGCACTCGCATGTGGTCGGCTTTGCGGCGGCAAATGAGGCATGTGTGGCCTGTCACCGGGGCCAGGGGACGCTGATCGCGTGGGGCGAGAACGCGAACTACATCGAGAAGTTCAGCGACGACCCGCTGCCGGTCGTGTGCGGCGTTTGCCACGATCCGCACGGGGAGACGGCCTTCGAGGGACAGCTACGCTTCCCGGTCAACACGACGTCCTCCGAGACGCACCTCTGCTCGCGGTGCCACGACCGGCGGCCGAACCCGGAGGGAGAGGCCTCCCGTGGCCCGCACGCCCCGGAGACCGCCCTCCTGCAGGGGGTGGCAGGGTGGTTCCCGCCGGGCTTGGAGTTCGAGCCGGGCGAGATTCAGGCGACGCATGGTTCGGCGTCAAACGACCGATGGTGCGCCACCTGTCACGTCACGATATACGAGATCGACGATCCCGACGGCGGTTTCCTTTTCAACTCGGTCGGCCACTCTTTCAACCCGATCCCGTGCACGGACGCGCAAGGGATCCCGATGGGCTTCCCGAACGAGTGCAGCCTTTCGGCGGACGACCGGTCGTACGTCGGCTGTGTGGATTCGGGCTGTCACACCTCGGAGGAGTCGGCCTCGAACGCGCTCACTAGAGCTAGCGAGCGAATCACCTTCTGGACCGACGAGCTGGAAGCGCTGCTGGATCAGCTACCCGAGGGTGAAGTCAGCCGGGACCCGCCGTACACGGTGGCCGACGGGGCGGACTTCAACCTCCAGCTTGCCTACCACGGCAACGAGGAATTCGGCACCAACACCGTCCTGGGCTCGACGACCCACAACCCCTTCCTCCTGGAGGCCTTGCTCATCGCGAGCATCGACGCTGTCGAAGAGGAGTACGAGGACATCCTGCCGCGCGTCTCCGGGCGAGATTGGGAGGCCGAGCTCCAGCGAGTGCTTGCCAGCGCCGGCAGGTAGGACCCCAGAGGCGGCCGCCAGCAAAGCGGCCTAAGCGCGACGACGTGGCCAAAGGGCCGGGGTCAGTCCCGGCCCTTTTCTCTTGCTACGCCGGGCTCTCCCCTTCGCCTTCCGTCTCCGGCGTCTTGCCTTCCGACACCGCCTCCGTCGAATCGTCGCCGGTCAGCTCTTCGTACCACGCGGGATGGTGGTGCTGCACGTGCTCCTCGGTGAACCGCCCCGTCAGCCAGGCCCAATTCATCGGATAGACATCAGGGTGGAAGATCACGAAGAAGAAGTGCCACACGACGATCGCCAGGGCGGCCAGCCAGGCCTCGTAGAAGTGGATCGTCTGCGAGGCGGCGATCGTCCAGGAGGGGAAGAGCCTGACGGTCGCCTCGGGGAACCAGAGGACCACGCCGGTCACGGTCATGAGCACGATCCCCCAAACCAGCGACCAGTACTCGACCTTCTCGGGGTACCCGTAACGGCCGATCCACGCTTCTCGCTTACTTCGGAACGTGTGATAGCGAAGGTTGTCCACGAGATCCCTGAAGTCCTTCAATCTCGGGAACATCGCCTTCATCTCCCGGCGGCCGTGCTGGCTGGTCAGGATCCAGATCACGTGCCAGATACCGAACACGACGAGAAGTACGCCGGCCACTCGGTGGATGGTCGACCGGGCGGGCTCGCTGAGACCGAGGTTGGTCGCCAGGCCTACCCAGGCTGCGTCCGGATAGCGCAGCGCGAACCCGGTGATCACCAGGACGATGAACGAGATGGCCAGCACCATGTGATGGATCACCTGGAAGCGGTCGAAGCGCACGACGCTCCGCCGCCGGAGGCTCTCGCGGCGCGACAGGATCAGGTAGTAGTTGAAGATCAGGAAGTTGTGCAGAAGCATGCCCCCGATCACGATCGTGATGAGGACGATGTAGATCGCCCGGATGATCCGGTTGACGGGATTCCGCGAGATCGAGGCTGCGACGTGGTCGTAGCTCTCGGCGAAAGCGAGGTCCGCCTCCTCGTGGCAGGTTCGGCAGGTCTCGACGACGTTGGCCGGATTGACCGTCGACGCCGGATCCGACCTGGGGAGCACCGCATGAGCCGAGTGGCAGCTCACGCAGGTGGCGGCGCGCTCGTAGCCGCGACGGGTGGTCCAGCCGTGATAGCTGTCGACGTAGGAGCCGACGACGCCCCCCTGCAGGCTGTACTTCTCGATGATCTCGGAGTCGTCGTGGCAGGTGCCACACGTTTCGATGGCCAGGCGCGCTGAGTAGGTGGCCGCGTCCGGGTCTTGAGGCGAGAGGATGTGGTGCTCGCCGTGGCAGTCGTTACAGGTCGGGCTGTCGCCCAGACCGGCGGCGAGCGCCCGCCCGTGGATCGAGTTCTCGAACTCCTCCGAGATCTCCTCGTGGCAGGCACCGCAGGTCGAGGCCACGTTCAGATGGTTGATCTTGGACTGCGGGTCCATCGGCCCGCGTAGCTCGTGCACGCCATGGCAATCTGTGCAGCAGGCCCCGCCCTCCGCGCAGGTGAGGCCGTGCACCGACTGCGCATATGCGGTGAACGTCTGGGGGAGCCGGACGAGCCGGTCGGTGATGAGCCCCGCCTCCCCGTGACAGGACGCGCAGAGATCGGGAACCTTGGCATGGAAGGTAGGCGCCTTCGGATCCGTGCTCACGAGGATCTCGTGGGCCCGCCCGTGACAGTACCCGCAGTCGGGCGCCATCTCATCTCCGCGAAGTACCGCGTACCCGTGAAGGCTCTCCAGGTACTCCTCCTCGATGTCGTCGTGGCACTCTCCGCACGTGAGCGGTTGAAGGCCCTCGGGATGCGGATAGCCCTCATAATTCGGGTGGCACTCCGCGCAGAAGACGGCCTGCCCGTGGGCCGACTCCTCGAGCAGGGCCTGGGGCACGAGAAGCGCTGAGTCGGCGGCCGGCGACTCCATCTTGCCGGAGAGGAAAGCAAAATCGGAATGGCACTTTTCGCACTCCACCGCCGATTCGACCGCCACCTGAGCGTTTTCGCTTCGGGCGTCGGGGTCGTTCTCCTGCCCCAGAACGGAAGGGGGAGACTGGAGACCGGCCAGGACGGCCAGAACTGCGGCGGATAGGACGACTGTCGTTTTCAACGAAGCACCGTCCAGATGAGAAGCGTGATCAGGGAAAGGCCGAGCGCCAGCGCCGCGAACCCGAAAACCAACGACCATAGATATAGCGTCCGGGAGACGGGCGGTGCCTCGCGCGCTTCCAGCCTCCCCTCTCTCTCCAACCGCTCGTACTCCAGCGGGTGCTCCTCCTTCATGTATGTCTCCGTGGCCCGGCCCGTGAAGATGACCAGGTCGATCGGAAACTTCTCCGGCCGGAGATGGACATTGAAAAAGTGGATCGTGAAGATGAACCCCAGCGCGAGAAGTGCCTCATCGCCGTGCACGATAGTGGCGATGTTGAACGCCCAACCGGGAAGGAAGCGCGAGAAGAACTCCGGAGCCCAGAGGAGCAGTCCCGATCCACCGATGATCGTGACTCCCCAGAAGACGGCCCAGTAATCGAACTTCTCCATGTAGCTGAACCGGTCGAACCGGGGGCGCTCCGCCCGTCCGACGTACCACTTGAACTGCTGGATCAGGTCCTCCAGGTCCTTGCGCCTCGGCATCATCGAGTCCGGGCCAAAGAGATAGGCCTTTCTCTCTGCAAGAGTCGGTTTGGTCACCAGCTTGTAGACCACGTATCCGATGTGGGTGAGGAAGTAGCCGAAGATGATGATCGCCGAGACGCGGTGAAGGAACGCGGCGACCTGGAAACCCCCCAGGAAGCGGACGAGCGTCCTGGCCCACGGCGCGTAGGAGAAGTGCAGCGGAATCCCGGTGATCACCAGCCCCATGAAGGAGACGATCACCAGAACGTGAAGCGTGCGCTCGAGCGGCGAGAAACGCCAGTAAAGCGGACCCTCTCCGCGCTCGGACGCGCTTAGCGGTTCCCTCATCGGGTCATGCCTCCTTGGCTGCCCGGAGCCGGTCGATCACGAGTCGCAGGCCCCACAAAGCCGTGTGCAGCCCGAAGAAGCCGAAGACGCCCACCAGCAGAATCGTCATGAACAACCACGTGCCGAAGAGCTTCGGGTACTCGGTTCGCTCCTTCGGATTTGCGTGCGAGTAGTATTGGGCGAAGTTCTCGTTCGCTCCCTCGTGGCAGCGCCGGCAGGTCTCTACGAGGTTGTTCGCGTGCACCGATGAGCGCGGGTCATCAGGCGGATACATCGCATGCGGCGTGTGGCAGTCGCTGCATTTGGCCGTGAGCCCGTAGCCCAGCTTGGTCACCTTTCCGTGGTACGTGTCGGAATAGGTGTCGTAAAGCTCTGCGTGGCAGTCGCCGCACTCCTCCACGATCCCGACGAACCAGTCTTGCGCGTCCGCCCGAACGATGCTGTGTGACGAGTGGCAATCCGAGCAGACGGGGGCCGGCCGGTCGTTCAGGGACCGTCTGCCCTCGGCTCGTGCGACGCCGTGCGCCGACTGCTCGTACGTTTCCACGATCCCGACATGACACCTTCCACAGGTCTCGACGATGTTATCGGGGTTGGTTCTCGAGTTCGTCGAATCCGCCGCCAGAACCCGATGTGCATCGTGACAGTCATTGCAGGTGGCCGAGATCACGAGGCCCGAGCGGGTCAGAGCGGCACCGTGTACCGTCTCGAAGTACTGAACGACGGGGGCCTTCGCCTCCACGCGCTCGGGCTGGGCGAAGTAGGTGCCGACGATCGCCGGATCGGCGTGGCAGCCACCGCACAGCTCGGCGATGTTGAACGGATGCGTCGGCGAGCGTCGGTCTTCGGGGCTGAAGACAGCGTGCTCTCCATGGCAGCGCACACACGTCGGCGCGTCACCCTCCTCGGCCACGTTCACCGCGTGGCTGGAAGCTCGCCAGTCGGTGCCCTGTACCTCGTGACAGCTCTCGCACGGGACCGCCCGCGATGCTCCCTCCGGTGCCTCGTGCGGATAGATGGTCGCCTGGTCCGGATGGCAGCTGGCGCATGCCAGTGTGTCGTGCCTCGAGGCAAGGATGATCGAGTCCGGGACGAGAAGTGCGGCGTCGCCTTCCTGGGTGTCGGTCTTTCCGGCCAAAAACTCGGCCCGCGAGTGGCACTTGGCACAGTCGAACGGCGGCTCGCCGGGAAGGATCTCCTGAGCGGCCGCGGCGTCCTGCGCCATGACCTTCTGGCTTTGGACAACGGCTGCGGAGAGCAGCAGGCAGCAAAGAGCGAGCGGCAGCCGTCGTGCGAAGTGGCTGAGTTCTAGCATGACCGTCAGCTCTCCGGTGGCATGCCGGTCTACTCCATCGGTGGCATCTGGTGACAATCCGCGCATTGATCAGGGGCCTCGTGGTCGACCATGTCGGCGTGGCAAGCGAGACAGACTTGCCTCGTCCACCGGTCTATCTGGTTCGCCGGCTCATCGTGACACTCGGCGCAAAGCATGTGGTCTTCCCGCTCATGGTTCTCCTGAGCGCCGCCACGGTGACAGGCGAGACATTGCGTCTCGGGCTGGTGGTGCTCCTCGTGGCAGCTCTCGCAGGTGGTCTCGACCGTGCTCATCCGGGTGGACGAATGGCAGTCACTGCACTCGAAGCCCATCTCCTCCACGTGGAAGATGTGCGAGAATTCTCCCACCGCCAGGGACATCGTCTCCGGTGGAGCGCCACCCGGTCCCTCGTGGCAGGCGGCGCAGTTCTGACCTCCGATCGCCGGGTGGTGGCAGGCGTCGCACGCCGCCTCGGAGCGAAGGGTCGTACCGCCGTGCTCCTCGAGCGACGTATGGCAGTCCGCGCACTCGAGGCCCGCGAAGAGGACATGTCGCTCGTGTCCGAACGTGGTCTGCTGGAAGCTCACCGTCTGACGCTCCACCCCGATGTGGCACGCCATGCAGGCGTTCTCGCTCATCGCCGGCCCGAGGTCCAAAGCCGGGACCGTGTACGGTAGATTCCCTGCCGCCACCGCCTCTCGGACGAACTCCATGGCCGCCCGGAGCAGTTGGTCGGCGTGTCCGACGTTGTGCGCGGCACGTCCGATCCGTACGACGCTCACGTTCTCCTGCGCGAGCCGGAGCAGGCTGTCCGCCCGTGCCCGTGCCCGTACTGGTACCGCGCTTAGCGTCGAGGCCGCGTCCCCGACGACAGCCCCTACGAGAGCCTGCCGCCGATCGATCTCCTGCTGCCACGCGGGGAGGATGTTGGCGTATCGAACGCCGTGGCACGAGAGACACGTGGCCTCGCCCGCGGCCTGCACATCGCCGTGGCCGGGGATCTGGGCCAGCAGCTCGTGGCAGCCCGTGCAGGAGACCTTGGCCTCGAACATCGCGCTCGGGAGAGCGTCCGTCGCGTGTCCCGCGATCCCCGCGTAAAGCTGCTTCTGTACCTCGTGCGCCCCCCGGTGGCAGGCGAAGCAGTCCAATTCGTCCGATACGGTCGAGAACGGCGCGATGCGGTGCGAGATCAGCGTGTGACACTGCGTGCACTCGATCTTTCGCCCCGCGATATGGGCCGAGTGGAGGAGCTCCGTGTTTTCGAACTCCCGAAGGCGTTCCTCTTCGCTGTGGCAGGTTACGCAGCGCGACGGGTCCGCGTCGCCCGAGCCCGTGATGATCTCCGAGTGGCACGAAGTACAGTTCGTGAGATCCTCCACGTACTGCGGATGATCGATGATGAAGCCGCCCGGCGATATCGAGCGCGGTGGAGCGGGGTGACAGGACAGGCAGCCGACGACCGGCTGATCCTCGATCGCCGCCGCCTTGAAGTGGCAGAGGTAGCAGGTCGTGGGCGTCACGTTGATGTGGTCGCCCTGCACGATCTGAGAGTGGCAGCTCGTGCAACGAAGCTGCTTCCCGCGGCGCAGCTCTCCGAGGTGGCTGGCGTGATCGAACCGGACACCGCGGTAGTCGACCTCCCCCTCCAGCATTCTCTCGGTGTGACAGCCGGAGCGAAGGCAGGCCGCATCCTCGATCTCGGCCCAGGGCCTGAGGCCGTACTGGCCGGTCACGTACTTCACGACCTGGTTGGCGGCTTGGAGCTTGCCCATCGCCTCCGCCTTCACGCCCGGCGCGTAGTGACAGGCGATGCACTTCACATCCTTGTGCGAGGAAGTGGCCCAGGAGTCGTAGTAGGGCTCCATGACGTGGCAATTGAGGCAGAAGTTCGGTTGTGCGCTGTACTCGATGAAGGCCACGCCCCCGATCGTCGACGCGATCACGACGACGATGCCGATCTGAATGGCTATCGCGACGGGTCGCGAAAGGCGTTTCAGGCGGCGAGGAGACATCGCTGGATCCGGTGCGGCGAGGAGCCTGGGTTCCTATTCATCCCGTTCACCCGGCTCGTCCCGGCGCCTTTGCCGCACCTGCAGGGAGGCGAGGAAAACGGCCGCCAGCGCGAGGAACCAGGCCGGGATGAGGATCAGCTTGTGCTCCCAGCGCTGCTCCGCGGCCACCTCCGCCCGGTTGCGGATGTTCGCGGAAACCGAGCTCACCCTGCGGCCGAGATCCTCTAGGGCTTCGAGGTCCAACGAATGCTGCGCCGGACCCATCCGGTGGTAGTCCGTGAGAGCGCCGCTGAGCCGAAAGCGCGCGTCGTCGGTCTCGCGGCCGGACGAAACGAGCTCCTGGATCGCTTCCTCGGCGAACCGGACGTTCTGGTCGGCTCGAGCGATGACGGCCTGGATCTCGACGCCCATCGCTCCCGCTTCGCTCTCGGCCTCCTCGTGACAGCTCCGGCAGGTCGCTTCGATCCCATCGATCGGGACGAGCTCGGTCCCGTGATTACTGTGGCAGCTGAGACAGCCCGGGATCTTCCCGGCCCGGGCGGCCGGGCCGTGTGGGCCGTCATAGAAGGCCTGTCCGACAAGGGCGTGACACTGGCTGCATACGTCCGCCACTTCGGTCGCGGTCGCCGGTAGCGCCGAGTGGGAGCCGTGGCACGATATGCAGGTGGGGGCGGCAAAGTTGAAATTCTCGTGCAGACCGACGCCATGGGCGCTCGCCCGGTAGGTCTCTCCCTGTCCCGTGGGCAGCTCGTATTCGGACATCAAGGGTCCGTCGTCGTGGCAGGCCACGCAGGTTCCCATGATGTTCAACGGGTGGACGTCGCTCCGGGCATCCTCCGGCCGCCGGATCGTGTGGGAGTCGTGACAGTCCGTGCAGGTAGGCGCGTTCGGGTCGTCGCGATAGAACAGAAGCTCACCGTGCCGGCTCGTTCGCAGCTCCGCCGCTTGATCGGCCGGAAGCCCGAAGGGGCGCATCCGGTTGGGGTCGGAGTGGCAGTCACCGCAGATCCGCACGGTCTCCATCTTCGTTGGCGTCCCGACGAAGGGAGCGGCATGGGCCGCTTCTCTCTCGACAGCCGCCGGGTCACCGCCATGACAGTCGTGGCAGACAATGCCTCGGTTCGAGTGGATCCCTTCAGCGAAGTCCCGTCTCTTCTCCTTGTGGCAGATTACGCAGCCGTATTGGGAGGCGCCGCCTGTCCCGAGCTGCTGCGCGAGCCGCCGGTCGCCCTGAGCCTGCGCGGAGGTCGGCGTCGCCAGCGTGCAAGCCGTCAGAATCACGATGACGCCGCAGGCGGTCAGGTCGCGCCTCACAATCCGCCCTCGTCGTCCGTACCGCCCTCTTCTGGAGCGGCTTCAGCACCCGCGTCCTCATCCGCGGACTCGCCCTCCTCGGCGCCGATCTCCGGCGGAAGGACCCTCTCCTCGAGCGCCGGCGCCAGCGAGCTGCTCGGGGGCACCGATTCCAGCCTCCTGCCGACGGCCCACGCGAGGAGGAAACCGAGGAGATAGACGGTCGCCAGCGCCGTCGCGACGGGTCGCTTTCTCCAGCGGCGTTCGGGCTTTCGGTCAAACAGCGGGAGCAGGAAGAGGACAACCGCGAGAACCGAGAAGAGGGCCAGGCCCCACGTGCCCAGATATCGAACCAGAGCGAGCGACACGTCGACGACGACCCAGGTCGAGACGAGGCTGTCCGGGACCACGTACGGGTTGGCCGGCTCTCCGATCGGCCGCGGAAAGAGGGCGGCCAGCGTGAGAACCAGGGCCAGCAGCAGCACGCCCACCGCAAACGAGCGTGCCAGGTGGTCGGGCCAGAACCGGATCCCGACGCCCCGCCGGCCGGACTCGGCTGGGGGAGCGATGCCCTGTTTTCGGACGAGAGCGAAATGGAGGATCAGCAGGCCGAGCATCGCCCAGGGAAGCACGATCACATGCAGGGCAAAGAAGCGGCTCAGCGTGGCTCCCGAGACGAACTCGTCGCCCTTGATCATCCCGGCGACGAAGCCTCCGAGCAACGGCAGGCCATCCACCGCGTTCACGACCTCCGTTACGGTCCAGTATGCCCACTGGTCCCAGGGCAGCAGGTAGCCCGTGGCGCCGAACGCAGCGATAACGAGGACGAGCAGGACGCCGACCAACCAGTTGGTCTCACGCGGCGGCTTGTAGGCCCCGCTGAAAAAGACCCTCACCAGATGTGCGACACCGGCGACGACTAGCAGGCTGGCCGACCAGACGTGCGCATCGCGGAGCATCCACCCGAAGGGGACACGGGAGACGATGTACTGGATGCTCGGATAGGCCTCCTGCACGGACGGACGGTAATAGAACGAGAGTAGCACCCCCGTGATGATCATGAAGATGAAGAGCAGGTACGTGATTCCCCCGAGGGCGTGCCCCCACCCGATGTGCCCGGGCAGCCTGTAGTTGAGGGACTTCCGGAAGGCCTGGTCGATCGGGAGTCGGCGCGCGAGTGGCCCGTAGAGCAGGCCCAGGAAGCGAAGGAAGCCGAGCAGGGAGGCGTCCGTGCTCCGCAGGACGTCCTGCCAGAAGCGCGAGAGCCAACTGCCGCGGCCGGGCCCTTCGTCTCGTTCGCTCATCTCATCCCGTTACGTAGACGGTTCCGCGGCGCACGAAGGCCGTGAACGGCCTGAGCGGGATCAGGCTCAGGCCGGTGACGACGTTGCCGCGAAGGTCGTAGACGACATTCGTACACGGAGAGACCACCCGCAGCGATTCCATCTCCCAGCGGAGGATGCACCCGTCGGCCGGTGAGGTGCCCTGAACGGCATAGAAGCGCTCTGCGCCACGAACCACCAGTATGGCCTCGTCGCCCCATGCGACGAGCCGGCTGGCGCCGACCGGGAAGTCCGCTTCGTTCGCGACGCGAACGGCAGGCTGCAACTCCGGCACTCGCAGATGCTCCGGAGGGAGGAGGTAGATCGCGGTCACGAGTCCCGCGAACGTCACGGAGAAGAGGATGACAGCGATGAGGGCCAGACCCGTCAAGCCGATGCCCTTCCTTGGACCTTCTGCTGTAGGCGAGGCAGGTCGCGATGGGTCGGAATCGGCGTGCATTTGGCTCCAGTAAGGCCGTTTGTCTGTGCCTAAGTGCCCTTGCTTTAGGGCATTGCGCGACGAGCGAGCCACGAGTACCGTAAAGTGACTCGCCGAGCCGGATCGGACAAGCACCGCTCGATCTCAGTTCGGAAGGAAGCCACGACGATCCACGACGATCCACGCGAAGTCCCCAGCGAAATGACCCCGCCGTGGGCAGGAGGTCGCTGATCATTCGCTCGAGACTGTTCGATCGTGGAAAGTGGGCCCTCGGCCCAGTTCTCCTCTCGATACTCTTTCTCGCGCCAGAGCAACTCCGTGCCCAGGGCATCCGCGGCACGGTGACGGTCGACGGCTCCTACCTTCAGATGCCGACTCTCGTGCGGGACAGCCTCCCCGAGAGCCAGGTTCCCGGAGAGGGATTCGTCAGGCAGCTGTCCGACGGCACGATCGTCAACTGTGCCGAGGGCGGGTTCTGCCGTTGGTACCGGAGCGGCCCCATCGAGGACGCATGGGTCACGAACCAGGACCTTCGGTTCACCGCTTGGGGCGGGGTGAAAGGTCTCTCCGCGACGGTAGCCATTCGGGGGCGGGCCGGGACGTCCGAAATCTGGCCGCGGGCCGATCAGAAGTTCGATGCGCTCAGCGCCTATCTGACGTACGACACGCGGGACGTCAGGATACGGGGAGGCCGGATTCAGCTGACGAACAGCCTCGGCTACTACAATTACGATGGGGCCGCCGTCCTCTGGAAGACCCTCCCGTTCCTCTGGGTGGAGGGCTGGGCCGGTTGGAGTCTCTCCCCGACTATCGACCAGCCGCGCGACGGGGAGCTGATGCAGGAGGCGGACGTCTTCGCCCCGGACCGGCGCGGCCTCATCTTTGGCGCCGAGCTGGGGGCACGGTGGGGACGCAAGCTGGCGGGCAGCGTGCTTTACCAGAGGGAGATTCGGACCGATCAACTGGCGCTGTACACCGAGAGGCTCGCTTTCGACATCGGGGCGCTCTTCGGGAGGGTGTCGATCGACGCAAAGGCCAAGTACGACGTCGCATACGCCGATTTCAACGACGCCCGGCTGACGATCACCACTCCGATCGCGGCCGGCTTCGACTTCTCGGTCCAGGGCCGGCGCTATCTGCCGTTCTTCGAGCTGTGGACCATATGGGGAGCCTTCTCTCCGGTGGCCTTCAACGAGGCGAAAGGTGCAGTTCGCTGGAGCTCTCCTCGCCTCGGTCTCAGCCTGGAGGCGGCGGGGGGATACCGGAAATACGAGGAGACGGCTGCCGGGGCGGAGTTCGTGGAGATCAAGGACTACGGGTGGACCGTGTCCGGCCGCGCCACGTGGGGCAATCGCGGCTGGTACGCCGATGCCGGCTACCGCGCGATCACAGGTTTCGGCGCCGTGCGCTACGGAGGCGATCTGACGTTCGGTAAGACCTTCGGGCCTCGCACCTACATCGGGTTGAGGGGCACCTCGACCCAGAACTTCGGGGAGTTCCGGGTGGGCGAGCAGTTCGTGAACGGCGGCGGAATCGACGGTTCGATCGCCCTCGGCGATGTCGCGATCATCGGCAGCTACGGCCTCTATCGCATCACGTACGAGAACCTGCCGGGCAACGACGACTGGACGCAGAATCGAGCCTACATCGGCCTCCAGTGGCGCTTCGGCTTTGCCGACGGGAGCGGGATATGAGGCGCGAACCGCTGCGGGTTGTCCTGACCGCCGTCTCGGCGCTCTTGATCACGGGCGGTGTACTGCTCAGCCTTCCGCAGGAGGAGCCCTTCCCGCACGACGTCCACGTGGACCTCTTCAACACCTGCCTCGGCTGTCACGCGGGCATCCCGGAAGGGGATGCGACGGCAGTCATCTCGGTGACGGAATCGGACTGCCTGGAGTGTCACGAGGAAGACGAGATCGACTGGAGCCCTCCGGGGCCGAGCGGGACCAACCTCGTGTTCAGCCATCCTGAGCATGCCGAGATCGAAGAGCTCGAGTGCGGCGAGTGTCACGGACTCCCCGATGGCAGCGACTTCATGGAAGTCGGATCCGCGAACCCCGCGATCTGTTTCGACTGTCACGACGGTGATTCGCACCTGGCCGTCAACACGGAGTGCTCCTTCTGCCACCTGCAGCTTGCTGAGGCGACGCTCACCTCAGCCCAGATTTCGGGATTCCCGGCTCCCGGCAGCCATGAAGCCACGGATTTCGTTCTCGAGCACGGCGCTGCCGCGCGAGCCGCCGATGCGAACTGCGCCTTCTGTCATGCACAGGAGAGCTGCAGCAGCTGCCATGTGAACGCAGACGTGGTGCCGGTCATCGCGACGCTCCCTTCGGACGCCCGGGTGGCTGCGCTGAAAGAGGGAGAGCCGGGCTGGTGGCCGATACCGCCGAGCCACGAGCGCTCGGACTGGGCCGTGATTCACGGGACGGAGGTGGCCGGCGCGATCGAGAGCTGCGGAAACTGCCACACGCGGCCGAGCTGTGCAGGTTGTCATGGGGATGGGGCGACGTTCCTCGTGTCGCTGCCCGAGCCCGTCGAGGGCGGCCCGACGGGGGTGCAGGTCGTGGCGCTACGGCCTCCAGGTCACACGTTTACGTTCGCCGTGCAGCACGCGACGGCGGCGTCGCTCGGCCTGCCGAACTGCTCGGCATGCCACGCCGAAGCCGAGTGCGTGGACTGTCACGCGCTGCGTGGCACGGGCCAGCCGCCTAGACCATCGGTTCCGTCGGCCCGGCACGAAGCTCGGAACGAACAGGGCGATCCGGGAGTCGCCGCGGTTCCTTCAGCCGAGGCAGCCGGCGGCTTCCATCCGGTGGACTTCGTGATGAGACACGCAGCCGAAGCCTACTCCGTTCGCTCTGACTGCACGTCATGCCACTCGACAGAGGTCTTCTGCCGCGACTGCCACACGACCCTGGGCTTCGGGGACAACGGGGCCACGCGTGGCAGCTCGTTCCACTCGGCTCAACCGGACTGGTTGCTGTCTCACGGAAAGGCCGCGCGGCAGGGGATGGAAGATTGCGCCAGCTGCCATCAGCAGGACTCCTGTCTGCGCTGTCACTCGGCGAAGGCCGGGTGGCGCGTGAGCCCGCATGGTCCGGATTTCGATCCGGAGCGAGTGGCCGACCGCAGCACCATGTCGTGCGGCATCTGCCATTCTGGTAGCGTTATCGATCCGTAACGTTGCCGCCGGGCCCGCCGCGGTGTGATACTCTTCGAAGGGCAAGTCCTTCTTCGGGCGCGCCACTGAACGAACCAAGCTCGCACACAGGAGGAGTTCGTCTGGCCCACCATGTTCGGATGGGAAGTGACCTGTCTGGCCTGCTTCGTAGGCTCCCGTCGCATGCGTCGCTGATCACACCAGGCTTCCGGCCAAGGCTGACGGTGCGTCTCGTCTTCACGAGCGCCTTGCTTTCCGCACCACTTCTTTCAGCTCAGGAACCGGAGGAGAGCTGCGTCTCCTGCCACCGGGGTCTCGACGACATCGAGCTCTCTCGCCCGACGCTGCTGTACCAGGAAGACATCCACCGGGAGCACGGGTTCTCCTGTGTCTCCTGCCACGGCGGCGATGCGACAGCGTCCGGACCCGAGGCGATGGACGCCGCAAAGGATCCCGCGAAGGGGTACATCGGGAAGCCCGAACTGCAGGTGATCGAGCAAGTCTGCGGGCGCTGCCATTCGGATGCGCTGTTCATGCGGCAGTTCGACCCCTCGCTCCGGGTTGATCAGGTGGCAGAGTACCGGACCTCGACGCACGGTCGTCAGTTGGCCGAATTCGATGACCCGAGCGTCGCTACCTGCGCGAGCTGCCACGTTGCTCATGCGATCAAGCCCGCGTCCGACCCCAGCTCGAGCGTGCATCCGCTGCAGGTGGCCGAGACGTGCGGTTCATGCCACGCCGATCCGGAGAGAATGGAGCCGTACGGCCACCCTACCGACCAGCTCGATCGGTACTTGGAGAGTGTTCACTGGCAAGCGCTGTCGGTGAAGAGCGACCTCTCGGCGCCCACGTGTAACGACTGCCACGGCAATCACGGGGCGGCGCCCCCTGGCATCTCCTGGGTCGGCAACGTCTGTGGCCAGTGTCACGTCGTGATGGCAGACCTGTTCAGCGAGAGCGAACACTCGGAGTTCCTGACCGATCTGGGAGAACCGGGCTGCTCCGCCTGCCACATGAACCACGAGGTCGTGCGTCCGAGCGACGAGTTCCTCGGCATGGGCGACGAGGCAGTCTGCGCGGAGTGCCATCTGGATGACGATGAGGGCGGAGAAGCGGCTGCGGCGATGCGGGCACTAATCGATTCACTTAAGGCAGGTGTCGACGCTGCGGACTCCATACTCGCCCAAGCGGAGAACGCCGGCATGGAAGTGAGTCAGGCTCAGTTCGAGCTGGGTGACGCCCTGAGTGCGCTCGTCAGGGCCAGAGCGGCCATCCACGCATTTACCGTGGAGGCGGTTGCCGAGGAGGTCGACGTGGGGCTGGACGTGACCGACCGATCCCACGAGCGCGGCCTGGGTGCGCTTCGGGAGCTCCGGTTTCGCCGGGTCGGTCTCGCGGTCTCGAGCTTGATCATCCTCATTCTCATAACGGGCCTCATTCTGAAGATCCGCGAGACCGAATCGAAAATGGAAGGGACGCTCGTCTCGGTCCGATCCTTCTTCTTCGAGGCCATGGCGAGGGAAGGGGTAGCTCCGACCGATCTTCGGCTGGCGGCTTGCGCCGTGCTCCTCGAGCTGGCGTACGCTGACAGGCGGTTCGCAGGCCCCGAGCGAGAGCACCTGGAGGAGTTGATCCGCCGCCAATTCGGCTTGGACGCGACGCAGGCTGCCAAACTCATCGAGCTCGCCGACAAGGAGCGAACGGAAGCCAGAGACATCTCCCAGTTCACTGGCTTGATCGCGGAAGGGTTCACCCGTGAGCAAAAGACCGAACTGCTCAAGGACATGTGGAGCTTGGTCCTCTCGGACGGTGAGCTGGCGAGCCGAGAGGAGTATCTGGTGAGCCGAATCGCGCGGCTCCTCGGGCTGGATCCCGCGACCGTGGCTGCCGTTCGGGATCAGATCGGATAGCCGAGCGGAAGTAGAGAGACGCCGCCCATGGAGACCAACGCTAGGAGCATCGAGTGACCGAGCAACAGCCGCCGAAGGGGACAGTGCGCAGGAGCTTCATCCGGTGGTTCTTCGGTACCGCCGCAGGGGCGTTTCTCGTCACCGTGTTCTATCCCGTCACCCGCTACATCATACCTCCGGCGTCGGCCGAGTCGACGGCGTCTTCGGTCACTCTGCCGATCAATCCCAATGACTTCGCTCCGAATTCCGCCGAGATCTTCAAGTTCGGAAACCGGGCGGCCATCCTCGTGCGCACCCCGGCTGGGGAGCTACGAGCGTTTTCCGCCACCTGCACCCATCTGAACTGCATCGTCCAGTATCGAGAAGACCTGGGCCACATCTGGTGCGCCTGCCACAACGGCCACTTCGACCTCAACGGCCTCAACGTTTCCGGTCCCCCTCCGACGCCGCTCGAAGCGTATGCCGTCAATGTCCGCGAGGACGAGATCGTGATCAGCAGGGGCGGCTGACCCGTGACGCGACTTCGAAAACCTCTGGGTAGGCTGGCCATCTGGCTGGACGACCGCCTCGGCCTTGCCGCGGTCGGGGAGATCGCGAAGCAGAAAGAGGTGCCGGTCCACAAGCACACCGTTTGGTACTACCTGGGCGGGATGACTCTCTTCCTCTTCCTCGTCCAGATCGCCACCGGCGTCCTGCTTCTCTTCTACTACCGGCCCAGCGCCGAGGACGCCTACGAGTCCATCCAGTTTCTCATGGCCGAGGTGGAATTCGGTTGGCTGTTCCGCTCGATTCACCACTGGGCGGCCAACCTGATGATCTTCACGGCCTTTCTCCATCTGTTCAGCGTTCTGTTGCTGAGGGCCTATCGACGCCCACGGGAGATAACTTGGCTCTCGGGAGTGGTGCTGCTCGTTCTGGCCATGGCGTTTGGCTTCACCGGATACCTACTGCCGTGGAACGAGCTGTCATACTTCGCGACGCGCGTGGGAACGGAGATCCCGGCCGCCATCCCGCTGCTGGGGGGCTTCATCGGAAAGGTCCTGAAGGGCGGGGACGATGTCTCCGGGGCGACGCTCACCCGTTTCTACGCTTTCCACGTTTGGGTCCTGCCTTTCCTCTGCTTCGTCCTCCTCGGCCTCCACCTCTTTCTCGTCCAGAAGAAGGGGATGTCCGTGCCGCCGAGCGTGGAGCGTCAGGGCGGTGCGCGACGTTCGATGCCGTTCTTCCCCAATTTCTTGCTCCGCGACCTGGTTGGCTGGCTCACGGCGCTCGCGATCCTGGCCGCTCTGGCCGCCTTCTTCCCGGCTGAGCTTGGGGAGAAAGCCGACCCGTTCGCCCCGGCGCCGGCGGGCATCAAGCCGGAGTGGTACTTCATGTTCATGTTCCAGACGCTGAAGTACCTGCCGGCTCACATCATGGGGATCGAAGGGGAGATCATCGGGATCTTCGGATTCATGCTGGCCGGCCTGCTGCTGTTTCTCGTTCCCTTCCTCGATCGACGTTCGGAGCGCGGCGAGCCAAACCCGTGGCTGACATGGATCGTGGTCGCGGTGGTGCTGTACATCCTCGTCCTGACCTATCTGGGCTACGCAGCGAACCCTACGGCCTGAACCGAAACCGGAGTCCGGCGAAGCCGATCGTTCGATTCACACGGAGAATGCTGAAATGGTGATACGGGAAGCGATTCCGCTGGCAGCGCTGACGTTCGGCCTTTTCGGAGCGGCATGCGGCCCCGGTGACCCGCTCGATGACATGACGGTGTCTCGCGAGGAGATCCCGCATGAGATCACTACGCTCCTCGACGCCGGCAACGCGGCCTTCCGGTCCGGAGATTACGAGACGGCCAGAGAACGCTATTTGGGAGCGGCGTCGCGCGACTCCACGGTCGCGGCCGCGTGGTACGGTGTGGCGATGTCGGAACGTGCCTTGGGAAACGATGCGGCAGCCGATTCGGTGTTGCAGCGCCTGGGAGCGATCGGCGCAACGCTTCCGCACCACGACGCGGCCGACTCGATGCCCCGCTCGCCGCACGGCTCACCACATGGGTCGCCTCAAGACCAACCGAAGGACTCTACCACAGGTTAACAGCCCGGTGCCGTGTGGGTGTGGGCCACCGTAGGGCCACGATGACGGCTGGCAGGAGGCCTCAGCGTGAACCTCAGGCTGACCTCAGGGAAACCTCAGCCGCCGGGCTCTTCCTCCTCTTTCGGATGGCATTGCGCGCACTTGGTCGGTGAGCTGATCGTGTCGTCCTTCTCGAGCTCCTCCTTGTGGCAGCCCACGCAACGAATGTGGAAGGGGTTCTTCTTGAGGCTTCTCTCGGTGCACGCTGGCGTCTCCTCCTCCTCCGGCTCCACGTGGCAGTCGCTGCAGAGCTCGACCTCCATACCGGCCGCCGACTCGAGCGTCAGATCTTCCTGGTTGTGATGGCAGGTCACGCACTCGTTCGCCTCGAAGTGCGCCTTGTGGGGGAACTCGACCGCTGCTCTCGTGTCGCCGCACGAGTCCAGCGTGATGTCGTCGGGCGGGTCGTCCTGGGCCCGAGCATCCCGGGCCGCTCCGGCCGAGAGGGCTACGCAAGTCAACACGGTGAAGGCAGTGAAGTGGGATCTCCGCATTTCGCTTTCCTCCGGGTTGGCCGCGCAGCGTTGGCGGGACGGCACT
The DNA here is from genome assembly GCA_039589875.1 of Gemmatimonadota bacterium. Classification (GTDB taxonomy): domain Bacteria; phylum Gemmatimonadota; class Gemmatimonadetes; order Palauibacterales; family Palauibacteraceae. Next base: position 6,494 of record JBDHGL010000030.1, on the reverse strand, counting down.
CGTGCTCCCGATCGAGCCGCTCTATCTGGCCTCATATTAGACTGCGACACAGGCAAACTGGTAACTGACCGGGCTTCCCGAAAGTGGTCGTCGCGTAGCGACTTCCGTTTGACAGCCCCGGCGCTCACGAGCATCTATTACGGCCCGCGTCGCTGACCGGTTCGGCGGCCCGCGCATCGCCCCCCGGAAGGTCCCCAGACGACCCGGCGAGGATTCAAAAGACAGAAAGACCGGAAATGGACACTAGGAAACTGATCCAATGGACCCGCCTGTCTCCGGCGTGTTTCGCAACGGTTTGCGTGTCGGCGGCGTGCGGAACGCAAGAGCGCTCCGGCGTGGAAGCGGAAGCGGTCGACCCGAGCACAGGCGTGGAAGGGGAGCCGGTCGACCCGGAGCCCGGGGAGAAGAGGCTCACCAACCTGCGGATGCTCACCTTCGCGGGGGAGAACGCGGAGGCATATTGGTCGGCCGATGGAGCGGAGCTGATCTTCCAGGCCACGCGCCCCGGCGACAGCGAGTGCGACCAGATCTTCACAATGGACGACCGCGGTCAGAATCTGCGGCTCATTTCGACGGGGAAGGGGAGGACGACCTGTTCTTACTTCTTCCCGGACGGTGACCGGATCCTCTACAGCTCGACCCACGCCGACGACCCGGCGTGTCCACCGCCGCCGGACTACAGCCGAGGCTACGTATGGGCGCTCTACGACTACGATATCTACACGGCCGCTCCTGACGGCTCGGATCTCCAACAGCTCACCGAGGCATCCGGATACGACGCCGAGGCCACGATCTCTTCAGACGGGAGCAAGATCGTCTTCACCTCGGTGAGGGACGGAGACCTCGAGATCTACACGATGAACGCGGACGGTACAGGCGTTCAGCGTCTCACCGACCAAGAGGGCTACGACGGAGGCCCCTTCTTTTCTCCAGACGGCACGAAGATCGTCTACCGAGCCCATCATCCGACCGACCCGGACGATCTCGAGGATTACCGAGCTCTGCTTCGGGAGGGGCTGGTCCGGCCCAGCACGCTGGAGATCTTCGTGATGGACGCGGATGGCTCGAACAAGCGACAGATCACGTTCAACGGCGCCGCGAACTTCGGCCCGTTCTTCCACCCGGATGGGGAGCGTGTCATCTTCAGCTCGAACCTGCACGAGCCGGACGGCCGAAACTTCGACCTGTACATGATCAACGTGGACGGCAGCGGCCTGGAGCGCGTGACCACGCACGCCGAGTTCGACGGATTCCCGATGTTCACGCCCGACGGCCGGAGGCTCGTCTTTGCCTCGAACCGGTTCAACCGCCAGCGCGGAGACACGAACGTCTTCGTCGCAGACTGGGTGGACGACCTTCCCGAGGAGCGTTCGGAGGAGGGACCGTGAAGACAACTCTTTCTCTGTTCATCGCCTGGCAGCTCGCCGTGGTCGGCATTGCCGTTGGCCAGCCGGCAGGGACCGCCCGTGCTCAGGAGAGCGAGACTATAGAGTGTCCGGCCGTTTCCGCGGGCGAGTCCCAGGCCCCACTGGAGACCGTACGATACCTGGCCGATGGCGCGTTGGAGGGCCGACTCGCCGGGTCGCCCGGCGCCCACTGCGCCGGTGAGTACATTGCCGAGCGGTTCGCGCAAATTGGCCTTGAGCCGGCCGGCGAGAACGGCAGCTATTTCCAGGAGCTTCCGCTGGCCAGCTCGATCAACCCGCATGCGCCTTCCGGCAAGGGCCGGAACGTCATTGGCCTGCTCCGCGGAGACGATCCCTCGCTCGCCGGCGAGGTGCTCATCATCGGGGCACATTACGACCACCTCGGGCGCGGTCCTTTCGGCTCCCTGGAGCCGGACAGCGATGAGATCCACAACGGCGCGGACGACAACGCTTCGGGCGTGGCAACGATGCTAGACGCCGCAGAACGCCTCGCCTCCCGATTCCGCCTGGCGCGCACGGTGATCTTCGTCGCCTTCACCGGCGAAGAGTTCGGTCTGCTCGGCTCGGCACATTACGCGCGCAATCCGACCTGGCCGCTCGACGACACGGTGGCGATGCTCAACCTGGACATGGTCGGGCGCCTAGACGACGGATCCGTGATCGTGTACGGGATCGGCACGGCGGTTGAATGGGACCAGATGGTGAGCGAGGCCGCGGCCACCGTCGGCGTTGATGTCGCCTTCCACGAGACCGGCTACGGCCCGAGCGACCATACATCCTTTTATTCCCAAGCGATTCCCGTCCTCCACTTCTTCACCAACGTTCACGGCGATTACCACAAGCCTTCGGATGACGTGGAGAAGATCGACGGCGAGGGGATGTACCAGATCGCCGCTCTCGTCGCCAACATCGCAGAGCGGGTGGCGGAGGGGCCGCAAAGGCTCACGCTCCAGCAGACCGAGGCTCCGCCGCCGGCGCGGGCGGAGGGCGGGTACGGCGCCTACCTGGGCACCGTCCCCGACTTCGCGCCCGTGGACTTCGGAGTCCGGCTGAGCGGCGTGAGCGCGGGCTCGCCGGCTGAGGAGGCCGGCATGCGGGAAGGTGACGTGCTGATCCGGTTCGCCGGCGACGAGATTGCCGACCTCTACGCCTTTACGGACGCCCTCCGGGCCCACAGTCCTGGCGACACCGTGCAGATCGTCGTCCTGCGGGACGATGAGGAGATGGTGCTGGTGGCAGTTCTCGGTAGCCGGGGAGAGAGGGAGTGAGCCGAGGCGTGCCGCTGGATGACTACGCGGCCCTCGTCCGCCCGTCCGAGACGAAGGTCGTGCTCCTGGTGCTCGACGGCCTGGGCGGCCTTCCGCTCAGACCTGGCGGGCCGACGGAGCTGGAAGCGGCCCGGACTCCCCATCTGAACGACCTGGCGCGCACGGCCGACGTCGGTCTCCACGAGCCCGTCGGCCCCGGCATCACGCCCGGCAGCGGCCCCGGCCACCTTGCTCTCTTCGGCTACGATCCGCTCCGCTACCGGGTCGGACGCGGTGTGCTCGAGGCGCTGGGGGTGAACTTTTCCCTCGAGCCTGGCGACATCGCGGTGCGCGGCAACTTCTGCACGATCGACGATGCCGGGATCGTCACGGACCGGCGCGCCGGCCGGATCGCGACGGCCGACGCTGCCAGGCTGGCCGAGCGGCTGGACGCGATTCCGGTTTCCGGAGCCCGCGCTTTCGTACAGAGTGTCAGGGAGCATCGCTTCCTCCTGGTGCTCCGCCCCGAGGAGGCGCTGGATCCCCACCTGGCCGACACGGACCCGGGTCGAACCGGCCTTCCGCCGCTGGACGTGCTGCCGACCTCGGAAGCGGCGCGTCCGACGGCAGAGCTCGCGCGCGGCTGGCTCGCTTCGGCGCGCGAGGCTCTGGCCGGTGAGCCCGCGGCCAACATGGCTCTCCTTAGGGGCTTCGGCGTGCTACCGGACTGGCCTCGGTTCCCCGATGTTTTCGGGATGCGGGCCTTCGCAGCTGCTGCTTATCCGATGTATCGCGGTGTGGCGAAGCTGGTGGGAATGGAGACCACGGCTGTCGAAGAGGGGCCGGAGGCTTTGGCCGAAGCGCTGGAGAGCGCGATTACCGATCACGACTTCTTCTTTCTCCACTTCAAGCCGCCTGACAAGGCAGGCGAGGACGGCGACTTCGATCGCAAGGTGGCCGTGATAGAGGAAGCCGACCGGATCGTGCCGCGGCTGCTCGAGAGCGGGCCCGACGTGGTCCTCGTCACCGGAGACCACTCGACACCCTCGCTCCTCCGCTCCCACAGCTGGCACCCGGTTCCCTATCTGCTCTGGGCCAACGCGGTTCGGGGGAACGGCACGGCTTCCTTCGGAGAGGGGCCCTGCGGTGCAGGGGGAGGTCGGCTGAGGCGAGGAAAGGAGCTGATGCCCCTAGCCGCTGCGGCAGCGGGTAGGCTCGGGAAGTTCGGCGCCTAGCTGCAGACGTTGTCGACGCTCAGCGAGGCGGTCGTTCAGTCTGAAGGAAAACGGTCAAGTCGGCCATCTCTCCGGGTCGGAACGCTGGCCAGAACGCGCCTTCTGCGACTTCCGCGATCAGAGTGTGATTCCACAACGCCGCGATTACCGCGGTGGGTGTAGCCAAGCCGTCAGCTCCGGAGAGATCGACTGCGGAGGACCCTCCCCGACCGTTCAGCGAATGACAGTCCAAGCACCCCTTCTGCGCGAGGAGCTGCCTACCGCGATGGCGAGTGCCCGAGTCGGCGAAGTAGCGAAGTGAATAAAGATATGCGACGAGGTCGGCCATCTCTGCTGCATCGAGTTGGATCTCCGGGATACCGCGCACCCTCATTGCGCGAAGCATCGCCGGCTGTTTGTTCCACATCGCTGCGGCAAACTCGGTCAGGCTCCGATGAGCAGCGCGTTCGGCCAGGTCGGGTCCCACTTGATCAGTTCTTTCCGGTGATCCGTGGCAGCGCACGCACTGTTTTTCCTCAAACAGGGTACGCCCAGCACCGGCCCGCCCGGGCAGGACGTACCGAGACTCATCCAAGGGGCGCGGCGAAGATGACTTGAGGTATGCAATCAGGTCGATTAGCTGTGAACCCGTGAAGCTCGGGCGATCGATGCCTTGCTCTCGCAGCCTCTCCGACATCGCCGGACCGTGGTTCCACATCGCAGTCGCGACCTCGATCGGCGAGGGAGTCTGAACGAGACGACTCAGATCGGGACCGATCACCCCGCCCACTCCGCCCACCTGGTGACAGAACACGCACCGCTTCTCCGTGAACACGATCTCTCCAACGGCCGGATCTCCGGGAGGATCGAAGTAGTCGACGGTGAACAGAAAGGCGATGAGGTTACCCGTCTCCCGTGGGCTCAGACGAGGCTGCTCGATGCCCAGTTCTCGCATCCGCTCGACCATTTCGGGGCCGTGATTCCACATGTCGGAGGCTAGGTCGTAGAAGGATCGGAGCCTGGGTGCGCGTCCTAGGTCGGGTCCCTCCGTACCGCCGATTCCGTTTATTGCGTGGCACTTGACGCATCCCTTCTCCCCGAACACTCGTGAGCCGGCGGCCGCGTTCACCGTCGGCTCCGGTGGAGTCTGAGCGATGATCGAACGCAGCGGCAGGAACAGCACGATGGCGGCAACACATCTCGTGGCCCTCCCCGTTCGGCCGCGAGCGGACCGCCAGAAAGCGTTGTTCTTACTCATCGAGTCCCCCAGAACGAGGATCGGCATTGGTGGCCAGGCTTCTGAGATACGCGGAGAGGTCCCGCATCTCGTCGCCTTCGAAGCGTGGCCATTCCCTATGTTCTTCTTCCAGCAGGTCGAACATGTCGGGTGCGTGCTCCCACATGGCCGTCGCCAGTCCGAGCGGCGAGAGGATAGCCTCCGAATCGGCTAGATCTGGCGCTACCGAGGCTTGGTCCGGCCCGTGGCAGGCCGCGCACCCCTTCCGCACATACAGCCGCTCACCGACTTCCACGTCGCCCTCCGTCTCGTAGAATCGAAGGTAGTAGAGAAAGGCGATCAGGTCGGCCATCTCGGAGCCCGCGAAAGCGGGAAACGCGACGCCCCGGTCCCGCATGGCCTGCCACATGAGAGCCGAGTGGTTCCACAGCCGGCCCGCGATCTCCGACACCGTCAGCCGTTGCGTCGCCGTTCGAACGTCAGGGCCGGAATCGGTACCCTCGCCGCTGGCGCCGTGGCATGCCGTACAGCGCTTCGCTGCAAACAGCTGCCTCCCCCTGTTCGGATCCGGTGGCGAAAGCAGCGTGACTTTCCGATCGCGCAGACTAGAGGCCTGCCGGATATATGCCTGGATATCTGCCACTTCCCTTGCCACGAAGATCGGCACCGAGATCCCGCGTGCCGCCTGCTGGCGCTGCATCGCGGGACCGTGGTTCCACATGCCCTCGGCCAGCATGATCGGTGCTATGTAGGAGGCATAATCATCCAGAGGGCTCCCGCCGCCCCGCCCGCCCACCGAGTGGCAGTCGACGCAGCGCTTTTCCCGGAACCAACGCTCGCCGGATTCCGGGTCACCGGGCGCATCGAAGAGCTTGACGTAGTAGATGTAGCTGATGATGTCAGCCAGCTCTTCCTCGGTAAACTTCGGCCAATCGAAACCCCGCGAGCGAACCGTCTCGATCATGCCGGGCGTATGGTTCCAAAACAGGCCGGCGAGCTGCAACAAGCTGCGCCCGGCGCCAGCGGTCGCGAAGTCGGGACCCAGCGTGCCTCCGTTCCCCCAGATGGCGTGGCACCTCGCACAGTCTCGCTCAACGAAGACGCGGCGGCCCGCCACCGGATCCCCCGTGAAGAGCTCGACCGACTGCGCCGAAGCCGTGTGTACGCCTGCCAGGCACAGCCCTACGAGCCAGGTAAGAGCCCTGCGCCGCCTCGGAAGCTCTCCGCCGAGCATCATTCGTCTCCGATCGCTTCGAAGTCGAGCAGCTTTCGGTACGGATCCGGAAGGTAACCGGCGACTCTCTCGGCCACCTCGGTCGATTCTTCCCGGCCTTCCTCGATCTCCCAAATCGAAACGATCGGGATAAAC
>JBDHGL010000029.1:0-27772 GCA_039589875.1 Gemmatimonadota bacterium | reverse complement strand
CATCCCGACGGCCGCCGAATCGCCCTCCGCGGGGGGGAAATCCAGGGCGAGATCTGGGTGATCGAAGGTCTGCCTGGAACGGACTGACGAGTCTCAGCCGATCCCAAATGCAGGAAAGCCCGCATGGTCTTGCGGGCTTTCTGCAAATCGGGGCGCCGAGTTTTGAGCTCGGGATTTCCTGAACCTCATAATCCGTTTTCGGAGCTGATCCGTAAAACGCTGCGAAACTACGGGGAATTGCCGAAAAACGGCGGATATCTGGCTCGCTTGTAAGGCAGGCGCTCTCCCAGCTGAGCTACGGCCCCGTGGGTCAGTGTATCCCGCTCAAGGGCGGGCGGTTCTGGGTACCCGAATCGCGGGCGGCGCCAGCCCATCGGTCGGGCGCTCCCTGCCTAGGCGGCGCTGCTGACCGGCAGCCGCAGACGGGCGAGGCAGCCGCCCGATCCATTGCGGTTCGCGAGGACGAGGGTGCCGTGGTGTGCCTCCGCGATCTGACGGCTCAGCGCGAGGCCGATGCCGGACCCGTCCGCCTTGGTAGTGAAGAACGGCACGAAGAGGTTGCCGCTGTCGGGTAGGCCGGGTCCGTCATCCTCAACCCACACCTCCACGAATGCCGGGCCGCTGGACCAGCCGACCCGTACCGAGCCGTCAGTCTCGCTGGCCGCATCGACTGCATTGTCCACCAGGTTGATGAGCAGTTGATCGAGCTGGTCCCCATCGGCTTGGATCCGGGTGGGTGGCCCCGGTTGGATCTCGATGTCCAGCCGAGTCTCGAGCTCGACCACACGCCCGATCCACTCGCCCACATCCAAAGCTACTAGTCTGGGCTGCGGAAGGCGCGCGAGCTGCGCATAGGAAGAGAGGAAGCGGGCCAGCGCTTCGGACCGGCCCGAGATGACCTCCAAGCCCTGCCGCAGCTCCTGTCGGGGCAGAACGTCCGCCGAAGGCTCTCCCGAGCCCCGAGCTTCCGTGTCGAGCATTTCGGGTCCGGTCCGGCTTCGCGCATCCAGAGCGGCCGACAGGCTTTGAGCGATCGAGCGGATCGGGGCGAGCGAGTTGTTGATCTCGTGGCCGAGGACCCTGATCAGCCGCTGCCACGCCGTCCGCTCTTCCTCCCGCAGGACCCGACTCAGGTCCGAGAGAACTAGCAGGCGGTGCGGCTTGCCGTCCTGGCGAAAGTCGCTGATCCGGACCTCCCAGCGGCTCGCAGCGGCAGGGAACGCGAGGTCCGCGACCCGAGGCGACTGGCCGTCGAGCAGATCGCCGAGCCCGATGGACGTCGCGCGGCGCCCCTTCATGGACTCCTCCGACCGCGCGAGCAGGCGAACGGCCGCACGGTTCGCGAAGACCAGACGGTCCTCGCTGTCGAAGGCGAACACGGCCACGTCGATCTCCTCCATCACGCGGCGCAGCAGGGCGGTCGCCTCGAGCACCTCGAGCCTTTGCTCCCGCAGCGTAGAGCCGAGCGTGTTGACCTCGTGCGCCACGAGACCGAGCGAGTCCGCGGGACCCCCCAACTGGGCTCGCATCGAATAGTCCCCCTCCTGGAGGGCGGCCAGCAGATTGGAGACGGTCTGCAAAGGTCGGATGAGCCGTTCCCGCAGGGCGATCAGCAGGCCGAGCGAGCTTCCCATGATCAGGATCGTGAGCGTCCACTGGGTGCGGGGCTGATGGTCTCCTGTCCAAAGGAGCACCAGAGCCACGACGATCGCCGGCAGAGCGCTCAGAAGCGCCAGCAGCGAGACGCGTCGCTCGAACGGCAGCTTCACCGCTCTGTTCCGGGCGCGAACGGCAGCTTCACGGCTTCAGCCGGCGATCACGGGTCGATTCCGTGCCGTTCCAGCCGGCGGTACAGGGCGCTGCGGCTGAGACCCAGCGATCGCGCGGCTCGGGTGACGTTTCCGTCGTGTCTGCCGAGGGACTTCTGAATCAGGATGCGCTCGGCCTCATCCAGCGTGAGCTCTTCCAGCCGTCCGGCGGTATCGCCCGCGGGCGCTCGCTGGAGACCCAGATGCTCCGTCTCGATGCGCTCCGTGTCCGCCAGCAGAGCGGCACGCTCGACGGCGTGGCGCAGCTCGCGGACGTTGCCGGGCCAGGAGTGGGCCAGCATGGACCGCATCGCGTCGGTGGAGAGCTCCAACGTCCGGCCGTCGCGTCGAGTCTGCTGGCTCATGAAGTAGGCGGCCAGCACCGGGATGTCCTCGCGCCGGTCACGCACGGGCGGCAGATGAATCTCGACCGGGTTCAGTCGGTAAAGCAGGTCTTCCCGGAAGTCGCCGCGGGCGACGAGCTCTCCGAGATCGGCGTTGGTGGCGGCCAGGACGCGAACATCCGCCCGTCGGGTGCGGGATGAGCCGACACGCTGAAACTCGCCGGTCTCGAGGACTCGCAGCAGCTTCGCCTGTTGTCCCGCAGAGAGGTTGCCGACCTCGTCGAGAAGAAGGGTTCCTCCGTCGGCCAGCTCGAAGTAGCCGACCCGGTCGGACTTGGCGTCGGTAAACGCTCCCTTCACGTGCCCGAACATCTCGCTCTCGAACAACGTCTCGGAGAGGCCGCCCGCATTGACGGCCACCAGCGCTCGGTCGGCTCTGCTGGATTTTGCATGGAGCCAGCGGGCGACAACCTCTTTCCCGCTTCCCGGCTCGCCGGTGATGAGCACGCTCGCGTCCGACGGCCCCACCTTGTCCAGGAGCCGCAGGACCGGCTGCATGGCACGTGATTGGGCGATGAATTTCGGAAGGTCACGGTCCCGGAGCCGGCGATTCTCGATCTCCAACCGGCGGGCTCGGCGGAGCGCCTTACCGAGCTCCATCTGAGTGCGCAGCGTGTTGAGGAGGCGCGTGTTGTCCCACGGTTTCTCGATGTAATCGCCAGCCCCGTTCTGGACCGCCTGAACCGCGCCTTCGATCGATCCCCACGCAGTCATGACGATGACCGGAAGCGCCGAGTCCATCGCTTTGATGTAGGGGAGCAGCTCGAGTCCCTCGCGTCCCGACGTCGTATCCCGCGCGTAGTTGAGGTCCATTAGAACGGCTTCGAACTCGCCGGATTCGAGAGCCGCGAGAATCCCGGCCGGAGAGGTGGCCGTCTCAAGCTCGTAGCCTTCACCGGCCAGCAGAATCTTGAGGGCACGCAGCACGTCGACTTGGTCGTCCGCGACGAGGAGTCGCGGCGAGCCGGGGAGCTGCTCGCTCGCGTTGGGCCGGGGGGAGGTCGAGGAAAGCTCGGTCGAGGGCATGCCCGAAAGATAAGGCTCAGTCGCCGTCGACGATCCAGCCATCCTCGAGGTTCACGATCCGGTTGCCGTAGGCCGCCACGCTTTCGTCATGCGTCACCTGCACGATCGTCGTGCCACCCTCGTTCAGCTCCTTGAGGAGGCGCATGATCTCATGGCCCTGCGAGGAGTGGAGGCTTCCGGTGGGCTCGTCCGCCAGGATCAGCCTCGGTCGGGCGATTACGGCTCGGGCGACGGCCACCTGCTGCTGCTGTCCGCCGGAGAGCTGGGAGGGGAAGAGGTCCTTCTTTGCCACGATGTTGAACCGGTCCAAGATGTCTGCAACCCGCGCCTGTCGCTCGGACCTCTTCACTTTTCGGTACGAGAGAGGTACCTCGAGGTTCTCGTATACGGTGAGGTCGTCCAGCAGATGGTACTGCTGGAAGACGAAACCGATGTACTGCTTGTTGAGCTCGTTTCGGTGCTTCGTCTTCAGCCGGTGCACCGGTTCATCGAGGAACCAAAATTCCCCATCGAATTCCCCATCCAGCATGCCGATGATGCCGAGCAGGGTCGATTTCCCGGCGCCGGACGGTCCCATGATCGTGATGAAGTCGCCTTCCCTCATCTCGAGGTCGATGCGCCTCAGCACCCAGGTGCGGCCGCCCTGGTAGGGAAAGGATTTCTCGACGTTCTTGAGTCGGATCATGGAGACGCGATTATGCCGTACACGGGCGGAGTCGACAACTACTCGTATCGCAGCGTGACCATCGGATCCACCCGGGTGGCTCGGCGGGCCGGCCAGTAGCAGGCGAAAAGCGCCGCCGCCGCCAGCAGGATCGCGACCGCGGCGAGCGTGGGTGGATCGGTCGGGCTGACCTCGAACAGAAGGCTGGCCAGGGCGCGGCTCGCCGCCAGCGCGCCGGCCAGTCCCAGGGCCAGGCCGGCGGCGGTCAGCGCCACACCGCGGTTCATGATCGCTTTCAGCACATCGCCAGGCCGAGCGCCCAAAGCCATGCGGATGCCGATCTCACGTGTTCGGCGGCTAACCATGTAGGCCATCACGCCGTAGATCCCGACGCTTCCGAGCAGCAGCGCCAGCGCGGCGAACGCACCGAGCAACCAGGCGAGAAAGCGCTGCGTCGCGAGGCTCGCGCCGAACACGTCCTCCAGGGATGCCAGCTGCGAGACGGGCATGTTGCCGTCCACCGACCAAACTGCCTCGCGGAAGGCCGGTATGAGGGCATCGGGATCTCCATCCGTCCGCACGATGAGACTCAACCCTCGGGGCGGCCTCTGCGAGGCGGGCATGTAAATCTCCGGCTCGGGGACCCGATTCAGGGCACGAGACCGCACGCTGCCCACAACGCCGACGATCGTCCACCAGGGCGATTCCGGGTTGCGCACCCCTCCCACCTTGATCCGCTGGCCGATCGGGTCCTCGTCCGGAAAGTGCTGCTTCACCATCGACTCGCTGACGATCGCGACGCGCGGCGTCTCCTGGCGGTCCGTGCTGCCGAAGAGGCGGCCGGCAATCAGAGGGATATCCATGGCCTCGAAGAAGCCGGGAGTGGCCGTTCGCTCATCCGCGGCCGGCTCCTCGCCCGGCTCGGGCATGCGGGCCTCGATGCCGAAGCTGACGTCGTGGACGGTTCCGCTGAGCGGCAGAACCGTAACGGCGCCGACGGATTGTACGCCGGGCAACCCGGCTAGCCGTTCCTCGATTTCTCCGAGCCGCACCACGATCTCGGAACGCTCCGGGTAGTCGGCCGACGAGAAGAGGAGCCTTCCGCTGAGCGCGTTCTCCACCCGGAACCCCGGATCCACGGCCCGAAGCTCGGCGAAGCTCTTCAGCAGCAGCCCGGCGGCCGCGAGCACCGAGACGCCCATCGCAAGCTGCACGACGACGAGTCCGTTCCGCAGCCGGTTGCCGGCGCCGGAAGATGAGCCACGGCCTCCCTCCCTGAGCGCTTTCCCAAAGCTGCGGCCAGAGAGGCTGAGGGCAGGTGCCATTCCGAACAGAAGACCCGTCCCGATCGAGATGCCCAGTGCGAAGAGAAGCACCCCCGAGTGAAGCCCGATCTCGCTGGCTCTTGGGAGACCCGGAGGCGAAAAGCGGACGAGGAGCTCCGTACCCCAGACGCCGAGCAGCAGGCCGAGGGCTCCGCCAGCCAGCGCGAGCACGACGCTTTCCGTCAGAAGCTGGCGGGCGAGCCGCAGGCGACCCGCTCCCAAGGCACCTCGCACAGCGAGCTCTCGCTCCCGCGCCGACGCACGGGCCAGGAGGAGATTCGCGACGTTGGCGCAGGCGATCAGCAGGATCAGGCCGACCGCGCCGAGCAGCACCATGAGCGGCGTGCGGACCGGTCCGGCCACGGTGTCGAGGAGCGGGACCAGGAGGGCGCCCACGTCCTTGTAGTCCAGTGGATTGGCCTCGGCGATGCCCGCTGCGACCCGGTCCATATCCGAAGCGGCGATCTCATGGCTCACACCCGGCTCGAGCCGCCCGACGACGCGGAGATAGTAGTTGCCCCGGTCGTCCCGGGCCCGGTCGATCGGAAGAGGGGTCCAGAGCTCGGCGCCGCTGACGATCGGTCCCTCGAAGCCCGGCGGGAGAATCCCCACGACGACGACCGATTCGCCGTTCAGCGTGAGGGAGCTACCGAGAAGATCAGGACTGCCGCCGAACCGTCTCTGCCAGAGCTCGTGGCTCAGAACGACGACCTGATCATTCCCCGGCGTCTCCTCTTCCGGAAGAAACGCGCGGCCCTGGACCGGCTGTACCCCGAGCACGGAGAAGTAGCCGGGCGAGACGATGGCGCCGCTGAGCCGCTCGGGGCGGTCCACGCCGGTCAGATTCGGAGCCCAGCCCGTGACCGCCGCCATCCCGCTGAAGCTCTCGTTGTTTTCACGCCAGTCCGCGAACGTCGAGCGGCCAGTCCACTCCTGCGTCGGGCCGCCACGCAGCTCCAGGTTCTCCCACACGGTTACGAGCTGGTCCGGCTCCGGGAATGGAAGCGGCTGCAGAACGACGGCGTTGACCACGCTGAAGATCGCCGTGTTGACTCCGATCCCGAGCGCGATCGTAAGGATCGCCACCGATGCGAATCCCGGATTCCGCTGCAGCGCCCGAAGAGAGAAGCGGAGATCCCGCATGAGCGAATCCATCGTCAAGGTTCCTTTCGCACGATTGTGTCGGTTGGTTGGCGCACCCGAGGCCGGCTCATTCCACCCGCAGGGCGACGGCGGGGTCGACGAGCGTGGCTCGCCGAGCCGGCAGGTAGGTGGCTGCCATCGCAACGAGGACCAGCAGCGCCCCTACGGCGACAAAGGTAATGGGATCACGCGCCCCGATTCCGAAAAGAAGCTGCTGCAGCAGCCGGGTCAGACCGAGCGATCCGATCAATCCCAGCCCCACGCCGAGAATCGTGAGCCGGAGACCGCGGCTCATCGCCTGGCGGAGCACCTCCACCTGATCGGCTCCGAGCGCCATCCGAATCCCGAACTCGTGCGTGCGGGCGCGGGTCGAGTAACTCACGACGCCGTAGATGCCTACCGCCGCCAGCACGAGTGCGAGCATGGCGAACGTCGCGAGGAGCCAGAGATTGAACCGACGCGCCGCGACCGACTTGGAGACGAGCTCCTCCAACGTGACCACGCGGTAGAAGGTCTGTAAGGGATCGATGGCCCAGATCTGCTCCTGGATCGGCTCGAGCAGCGCGCTTGGATCGCCGTCGGTCCGCGCCATGAAGGTCATCGACCCCATGTTGGACTGGGCGAGCGGAACGAACAGCTCGGGACGCGGATCGCGCTCGAGGCCATCGTGCCTGACCTGCCTGACCACGCCGACGATCTCCCAGACGATCGGCTGGTCCGCGTCGTTCGTCCAGTTGCCAATCCGAATGCGAGCGCCGAGCGGGCTCGCACCCGGCCAGTGCCGGCTGACCAGCGCCTCCGTCACCACCGCCACGCGGGGCGAGTCGCCGTCGTCCGTCCGCTCGATCCGCCGCCCCTCGAGCAGCGGGATGCTCATCGTCTGGAAGTAGTCCTCGGTGGCGAACGCCACGAACGCGTTGGGCGCGTCCTCGGGCCGCGGTTCGGGCCGGCCCTCGATGTGGAGCGTTTGCTGGATGTCGATGTTCGCCTCGATGAACGGCATCGCCGAGACGGCCGCCGCGGACTGAACGCCCGGAAGGGCCCGGATTCCGTCCAGCGACTGGCGGAAGAACATCCTCCGCTCCTCCGGCGTCTCGTCGTCCACGTACCGGAAGACCTGCGCGATCGCCACGTTCTCCTTGTCGAAGCCCGGATCCACGCCGAGCAGCGAGACGAAGCTCCGGGCCAGCAGGCCCGCGCCTACGACCAATACGAGAGAGAGCGCCACCTCCGCCACGACCAGAGAGCTTCGGATCCGCTGGCGAGCAGCTCCGGCCGTCGTCGTCCTGCCTTCGCTCATCGAGCCGCGGAGGTCCGGGCGCGAGAAATGGAGCGCCGGCACGAGCCCGGCGACGACCGCCGTCAGGCCCGCCAGCCCCAAGGCGAACAACAGGACACGGTTATCGACGCGCACGTCCTCGATGCGCGGCAGCTCGGCCGGGCCGAGGGCCACGATGAGCTCCACGCTCCAGTATGCGAGGCCGACGCCGAGGGCTCCGCCGAGCAGCGCCACGATGACGCTCTCCGTGAACAGCTGGCGGATGAGCCGTGAGCGGCCCGCTCCCAGAGCCGCCCGGATGGCGAACTCGCTCTCACGCTCTGTGCCTCGGGCCAGGAACAAGCTGGCCACGTTGGCACAGGCGATGAGCAGGAGGAAGACAACGGCTCCCTGCAGCACGAGAAGCGCCGTCTTCGCGTTGCCGACGAGGTGTTCGCGCAGCGGCACGACGTTCGCCCGAACGGCGGCGTTCGTCTCCGGATAGTCCTGGGCCAGCCGGGCGGAGATGGCGTCCATCTCGGCCTGCGCCTGAGCAAGAGCGACGTCCGCTTTCAGCTTCCCGGCGACGTTCCACCACGAGCTCCCGCGCACGTTCTCCTCCCAGCCCTGCAGCACGAGCGGAATCCACGCCTCTCGATCTCGAACGGTCGGGTGAAGATGCGGATTGAAGTTCGGCGGGAGGATTCCGATGACCGTATGCGGCGCGCCGTCGAGGGTGAGAGTGCTCCCGACCAGCTCCGGATCGCCGCCGAAACGCCGCTGCCAGATCCCGTGGCTCAGGATCACGACGGCGCTGTACTCGTCGTATTCGCCTGGCTCGAAGAGGCGGCCGTGCAGCGCTCCCGTGCCGAAGGCCTCGAAGAAGCCCTCGCTGATCCGAGCGGAGAAGAGGACTTCAGGCCGCTCGTCGCTCGTGAGGTCCATGCTGTGCGGGTCCAGCGCCGCCAGGTGCTCGAAGGACTCGGCCTGCTCGCGCCAGTCGAGGAAGTTGGCCGGCGCCACGTCGGACTTCTCGAGGCCGGTCTCGGCCTCCGTCTGCCAGATCGTGACGATGCGGTTGGCATCTGCGTACGGCAGGGCCCGGATGACGAGCGTGTCGAAGACGCTGAAGATGGCCGTGGCCGAACCGATGCCGAGTGCCACGACCAGGATGGCCAGCAGCGAGAAACCGGGCCGCCGCACGATCTGACGAGCCGAGTGCCTTACATCGTAAAGAAAGTCTTCCATTTCCCCTCCCTATTCCGCCCGCAAGGCTGCGACCTATTCGGCCCGCAAGGCTATGACGGGATCGACGCGCGTCGCCCGCCACGCAGGGACAAGGCAGGCAGCGAGAGCCACCGCGCCGAAAATGCCCGCTACGACAAGGAACGTGGCCAGATCCGTCGGGCTCACGCCGAACAGGAGGCTCGAGAGCAGATCGGTCACGAAGAGCGCCGCCGCCGCGCCCACGGCTAGTCCGATCACGGTCACCGTCATCCCCTGCCGAACGATGAGCCAGAGCACGTCGGCGACCTGAGCCCCGAGAGAGACCCTGAGGCCGAGTTCTCTCGTTCGCCGGACAACCGAATACGAGATCACGCCGTAGATCCCAATTGCCGAGAGGAGGAGCGCCACCGACGCGAAGAGCGCCACCAGGAGCGTTCGGAAGCGTTCGGTGGCAACCGAGCCGCTTCGGATCTCGCCGAGCGTGCTGACGTTCTCGATCGGAAGGTTGGGGTCGATCTCCCATGTCGCTTCCTGGATGGCCGGAAGCAGCGCCTGCGGATCGGTCTCCGCGGCCACGACCAGGTTCAGGTCCGAGAACGGAAACTGCGCGTGCGGGAAGTAGAGCGCGGTCGGGACCGCTTCATCGAGCCCATCCATTTTCACGTCGCCGACCACGCCGACGATCTCGTACTCCTCAGGCTGGCCAGCCCACCAGGCCATCCTGGCGACCCGGTGCCCGAGTGGCTCCCCGCCAGGGAAGAAGGTTTCGGCAAACGACTCGTTGACGATCACCACGCCGGGGGAGCCGAAGCGGTCCTGCTCGGCGAAATCCCGCCCTTTCAAGAGGCGCATTCCCACCGTCTCGAAGTAGGCGGGCGTAACCGGTCGGATTCGGGCCTCCGGCCGCTGTCCCTGCGGAGCCTCGATCACGCCGGGGATCTGGAAGCTCGATTCCCAGCCTCCCGAGAGCGGGTGCATGTAGGCCGCAGCCACGGACTCGACCCCGGGGACCGCCGCCACGCGACGCCTGGCTTCCTCGTAGAAAGCGATAACGCGGCTGCCGTCCTCTTCCGGGTCGCTCTGCGTCCAGTAGGCACCCTCCGGCAGCGAGAGGGGAACGACCAGCACCGAGTCGCGCGTGAAGCCCGCATCCACTCGTTGAAGCTCGAGAAAGCTGTTCAGAAGGAGTCCTGCCGCGACGACGGCGATCATCGCCAGAGCCACCTCGAGTATTACGACTCCCTCCGGGAGCTTCTTGCCTCTAGTTCCGGCCGCGGACCGCCCGCCCTGCTTCAGCCTCGCCTGGAGGTCGACCCGCATCGCCTGTAGAGCGGGCGGTAGAGTAAACGTCAGGCCGGTGAGCAGCGTGAGGCCGGCGGCGAACGTCAGTACAATCCCGCTGAGCTGCACGTCTTCCATCCGCGGTATTCCGGCGGGAGCGAGCGTCTTCAGGGCACCGAGGGCGATCACCGCCAAGATGACGCCGGCCGCACCGCCCAAGCCGCCGAGAACCAGGCTCTCGGTGCCCAACTGCCGAAGGATGTGGCGCTGGCCACCGCCAAGGGCTCGCCGAATCGCCACGTCCCGGCCGCGCTCTGCCGTGCGGGCCAGAAAGAGATTGGCGACGTTTGCGCACGCGATCGCGAGCACGAGCCCGACCAACCCGAACACGACCCAGATCGTCGAGCTCACTTGCCCGACGATCGCCTGATGGAGCGGCTCGATGTACGCGCTCCGATTCGAGTTGTGCTCCGGGTATTCCTCCTCCAGTCGCGCCGCCACCGCGCGCACTTCCGAATCCGCTTGATCAATGGTTACATCCGGCTTCAGCCGAGCGACCGGGAGAATCCGGTGCGATCCGCGGCTGTCCTCCGCATGCTCTTGGGCCAGCGGAATGAAGAGGTCGGCGTCTCCGAACCGGAAGCGCTCGGGCATGATTCCAACGACGGTGTGCGCTCGGCCGTCGAGCACGAGCTTGCCGCGAACGATGTCGGGATCGCCTCCGAGGCGGTTCGTCCAGAATCCATGCCTCAACAGGGCAACCGGTTCGGCGCCGACCTGATCCTCTTCCTCGAGGATGCCGCGGCCCAAGTCGGGGGCGAGACCAAGGAGCGGAAATAGATCATGGGTCACGCGTCTCAGCTGGATCCGGACCGGCTCGCCGCCGTACCCGGTCAGGGTTGCCCCGGCGTTGGACCAAGCGGCCAGCCCCTCGAACGATTCGACCTGGGCCTCGAAGTCGACGAAATCCGGATAGGAGGCCCAGGAGGAGCCCGTCCGGAGCCCGCTCTCATCGCCCCAGAGGAGCACCAGCCGATCGGGTCTCTCGTATGGAAGAGGACGCAGGAGCACGGCGTCCACCACGCTGAAGATCGCCGTCGTGGTCCCGATGCCGAGTGCCAACGTCAGAACCACCACGAGCGAGAATCCCGGGTTCCGTCGGACGCGGCGGGCGGCGTAGCGCAGATCCGCGAAGAGGTCCTTCATGGCGCCCCTCCCTGGGCCTCGATCTCGTAGCCGCTCTCGCGAAGCTCCTCGATGGCTCTTTCCGGGCGCTCCTGATCTTCTACGATACGGCCGTCGAACAGGTGAACCGATCGCTGTGCGTAGTCGGCGTAGCGCGGGTCGTGGGTCACCATGCAGATCGTCGAGCCCTCCTCGTGTATCTCCTTCAGGAGATCCATCACCGCCGTTCCATTCGTCGAATCGAGGTTCCCGGTGGGCTCGTCCGCCAGGAGGATAAGCGGATCGCCCGCTACCGCACGGGCCACCGCGACCCGCTGCTGTTGGCCGCCCGACAGCTGCGCCGGGTAGTGGTTTCGCCGGTGAGCCATATCCACCCGGTCGAGCGCCGCTTCGGCGCGCTCTCTACGGTCTCTGTTTCCGACACCATCCCGGTAGGTCAGCGGGAGCTCCACGTTCTCATAGACGGTCAGGTCACCGATCAGGTTGAAGGCCTGGAAAACGAACCCGATGTGCCGATTGCGGATTCGTGCTCTCTCCGAGGCGGAGAGCTCCGCCACGGGCGATCCGTCCAGGAAGTAGGCGCCGTCGCTGGGCGCATCGAGGAGCCCGAGCAGAGAGAGCAGCGTAGACTTGCCACATCCCGATGGCCCGGCCACGGTAACGAACTCACCCTCGCCGATATTCAGGTTCACGCTCGACAGCGCGTGGGTCTCTATCTCATCGGTATGAAAGACCTTGCTGATCTCGTTCAGCTGGATCAACGTCCCGTTCGTTTCGCTCATCTTCCCCACCTAATCGATTCGTACCCGATCCGTATCGTCCCACCGCGACATGTCCGACAGGATGATCCGGTCTCCCTGAGCTAGGCCCTCCAGGATCTCGATCTGATTTACCGAGCTCCGGCCTAGGCGGACGGTAAGCCGAGCAGCCTCATCCTCGTCATCCGAAAGCCTGAACAGCCCCACCGCACTGTTCGCCTGGCCGTAGGCCGGCCGCCCGACGAAAAGAACGTCCTCGAGCCGCTCGATCTGGATCGTTCCGTCGACGCTTAGGTCTGGGCGCGCGCCCGGCGGAAGCGGTCCCTCGAGGCGAACCTCGACCAGCACCGCGCCGTTCTGAACGTTCGGGTCGACGCGTCGCACGCTGCCGCGGATGCTGTCGGATCTCGTGTCGATGCTCGCGATCTGTCCGACCTGGACCTCGCGTGCCTGGGTCTGAGGGATCCGCAGCTCGGCCTTCAGCCGCCCGGGCTGCGCCACCCGAGCCAACGTCGTCCCCGCCTGCACCCACTGTCCCACCTCCAGATCGAGGTCCTGAAGGACTCCGGCCGCTTGTGCTCTGACGCTCATGGATGAGACGCGCCGCTGCTGGTAGGCGACGATCGACTCGAGCCGTCCTACCTGCTCCGCCTGCACCGCGAGCTGCTCACCGATGGTCCGCTCGAGTAGCTGCAGCCGCCGGTTTTCCGTTGAGAGCAGGACATCGAGCGCTTCGAGGCGCTCTCGGTTCCGTCGGGCTTCGTTGACCGAGATCAGCTGCCGCGCGAGCAGCGTGGAGTCCCCCTGCGCCAAACGGCGCGCCTCGGCGTGATCGGCCGTCGCCCGGGCCACTAGCGCCTCCTGCTGCAGGAGAAGGGTCTGGAGGTCCCGGCGGAGCGCCACGAGGCGAGCTCGAGCCGAGGTGTGCTCCTGCTCTGCGCGCAGCGCCTCCAGCTGGACATCGGGGTTGCTCAGCATCACGAGGAGCGTCGTGTCCGCCACGGTCTGGCCCGGCTGGGCCCACACGTTTTCCACACGACCGCCCGTCAGGGCCGTGACGAACACGATCTGCTCCGGGACCAGCGTTCCGGGTCCTCGTACCGCGCGGGTGAACGAGCCTCGCTCCACGGCGCCGACGAGAAGCGAGTTTCGCTGAACCGAGGGAGCCGCCGGTTCCAGAGCGATCAGAAGAGAGGTGATGAAGATGAGTACGACGGAGCCGGCGCCGATGAGCAGGAAACGGCGCTTCTTGCCCACCGGCTCGCGCTGAAAGTCCATGCGCGGGCGGCGACCCGGCTGCCGCGGCTTGCGCTCGGCGTCACGAACGGAGCGAGAGCGGTCCTGAGATCCAGGCCTCTTATCCTCCGAGCGCGGCGTTGGCTCATCCCGTACCGAGATGCCGCCTCCGTCGCCGCGAAATTCGTCCGTTGTCCTCATCCGTCCTCGACCGCTTCCCATGGGTCTGTCGGTGCTCCGGGCGCGGGTCCGGGCGGATGGCCGCGCTAGAACGGGACTAAGGCAACCCGCGTGCCACAGGCTGGTGTTCTATATGTATAAGTCGATGCTTAGGTTACAGAGTTTCGCGGGGCGAGTGAAAAGGGTTGGAATCGTCCGGATCCGGGAAGAACCGTCCGATATCGGACACTCGAGCTCGACTCTACTGGTGAGTTCAGATCCTCCAGGCGGCTCCGGTTCCCAGGAAGAAGTCGGGATGCGGGCCGTCCAGGCCGGCGCCGATCCGAAAGTCGAGCTGGAAATCCGGGCTCAGCATGTAGGTCACGCCGACGTCGGCGTTGTTCTCGGCCTCACGCTCGGATGGGAGCGGATAGATCCCGAACCATTCGGCGAACGCTCCGAGCCGGTCGGTCAGGCCGAACCCGAAGGCGATGCTCCCGCTGAGTTCGTCGTAGCGGCCGAGCGGGTCGGCCGGATTGGCGTAGCCGAGGTTGAGCCCTCCCGAGAGCCAGTCGGCGATCTCCCAGCCCGCCGACACCAGGGCTCCGGGCGTGAGACCGTCGGAGCCGATCTCGGACCTGCCGGTCGGGATCGTCGTGCCGGCCAGCAGGGCGATCTGAGGAATCCCCGGCTTCGAAGGCTGGGCGCGAACCAGCTCGACCTTGAGTCCGAGCGTCAAGTCCTCGAGCCCACGAACGGAACGCAGCTGGGCGGACGAAGCGTCTCCCGGCCCCGGCTCGCTGCGGAAGACGAAGGAGTTGATGCCCACGCGGAACTCCAGCCGATCGACGGCCCCGATCCGGGCGAGCAGCTCCCCGACCGTGTGGCTTCGTTCGTCTTCCAGCCTCGAAAACGTGTAGCCGCCCTCGAGCTGGATGCGGCCCGAGACGACGCTTACCGGGCTCTCGGTGAAGTCAGGTCGATCCGTGACGAGCGCGTCGGCCCACCGGTCGGAGGAGCCGATCAGCGGCAGGTCATCTGAGGCCGTCTGCGCCCAAGAGGCCGCGGGGATCGTCGCCAGCCCGGCCAGGTTGAGTATGCCGGCGACGACCAAGGCCGACCAGCGCCCCTCCGGGAGCCGGTTCGAGTTGTGCACGAATGCCGCTATCAGGGTAGATTGCCGCCGTCCCAACACCATCTCGCTGCCGAATCCCTTTAAGTTTAGGCTGCCCTAAATATAATTTAGGTTACCCTAAAATTGCAACGGTGGCGGGAGGTGAGACCACAGCATTTCCGCGGTTCACAGCGAGGCATCGACAATTATCGATATGACGACGGAAACGAAGCCCATCACAGCGCCTGCCCTTGCACCGGCGTCCGATCTCGACTTACCGGACGCGCTCCTGGCCGAGCGCCTGGACAGACGGATCGCACTGGCGCGCGAGAACCTCCTAGGGTTGCAGGCCGAAGACGGTCATTGGATCGGCGAGCTCGAGGCGGACAGCGTGCTCGAGTCCGAGTACATCCTGCTGCTCCATTTTCTGGGAAGATCCGATGAGGAGCGGGTCCAGAAGATGGCTCGTCGCATCAGGCGACTGCAGCTGCCGGAAGGTGGATGGGCCATATACCATGGGGGTCCGCCGGAGGTGAGCGCCTCGGTCAAGGCCTACTTCGTTCTCAAGCTTCTCGGCGATGATCCCGACGACGCTCACATGGCAAAGGCCAGACGAGTGATCCTCGACCTCGGCGGGATCGAGGCGACCAACACGTACACGCAGATCTATCTGGCCATCTTCGGCGAGTACGATTGGGAGCGCTGCCCCGCGGTTCCACCGGAAATGGTGCTCCTCCCCGCGTGGTTCTACTTCAATCTGAACGAGATGTCCTCCTGGTCGCGCGGCATATTCGTGCCCCTGTCGATCATCTGGGCCTACAAGCCACAGTGCGCGATTCCGGAGCATGCGCATATTCCCGAGCTGTACGTCCCCGAAACGGGAGAAACAGCGGCGGCCGGCGGTGGACCGTGGACGCGCGGATGGCACTTTTTCTTCAACCGGGCGGACCAGGGGATCAAGCTGTTGGAGCGCGGCCGCTTGAAGCCCCTGCGACGCAAGGCGCTGCGGGCGGCCGAAGAGTGGACCCGCAGACGCCTCGATATGAGCGACGGCCTCGGCGCCATCTTCCCGGCGATCGTGAACACAGTCTTCGCCTTCCGCTGCCTCGGATACGCCCCGGAGGACCCGGCCATCCAGAGCCAGCTGGCCGCGCTTGAAAAGCTCGAAGTGGACCTGGGAGACACTCTGAAGATCCAGCCCGCTCTTTCCCCCGTGTGGGATACGGCGCAGGGCGCGGGCATCTTGGCGGCGACCGGCCTCGAGCCCGACCACGAGGCTTTGCAGCGAGCTGCGGAGTGGCTTCTCAGCAAGGAGGTTCGGCACCCGGGGGACTGGCAGCGAAAGAACGGCCACAGCGAGGTCAGCGGCTGGTACTTCGAGTACGCGAACGAGTTCTATCCCGACTGCGACGACACCGCCATGGTGCTGACCGCCCTGGCCCGGCTGAGCATCGTCGATCCGGAGCTGCGGAGCCAAGTCGACAGCGCCCGAAAGCGCGCGCTGCGCTGGCTGCTCTCCATGCAGAACCCCGACGGAGGTTGGGCGGCGTTCGACCGAGGCTGCGACAAGGAGCTTCTCAAGCTGATCCCGTTCGCCGACCACAACGCGATGATCGATCCCAGCTGGGAGGATGTGACCGGCCGCGTCTTGGAGACGCTGTCGCTGGAGGGTTTTTCGCCTGACGATCAACGGATACGACGGGCAATCGACTTCCTCGATTCACGTCAGTGCGACGACGGCACGTGGTACGGGCGCTGGGGTTGCAACTACATCTATGGCACCTGGCTGGCGCTCTCGGGCCTAAGTCGGTTCGGCGTGGACATGCAGGAGGAGCGGTACCAGCGCGCGGCCCACTGGCTGCGTTCGCGACAAAACGCCGACGGGGGATGGGGCGAGACGCTCCAGTCCTACGAGGAGCCTGCACTGAAGGGCATCGGGCCCAGCACCGCTGCGCAAACCGCCTGGGCGCTCTTGGGCCTGTTCGCCTCTGGAGATTATGCGTCCGATGCGGTGGTCAGCGGGGTGGACTTTCTCCTGCGGATGCAGCTCGACGATGGGTCGTGGGATGATGAGCACTGGACGGGCACGGGCTTTCCGAAGGTGTTCTATTTGAAGTACCACCTCTACGACGATTACTTCCCTCTTCTCGCGATGGCGAGGTACCGCCAGGCGCTGGACGGCTAGAATGCGCTTTCCGCTTCATATCACCACCGACATGGTTCGGCTGCAGGTCAAGAACGCCGTGCGCCGGAACCAGCGATATCCATTCGTCATGATGCTGGAGCCGCTGTGGACCTGTAACCTCGCCTGCCTCGGCTGCTCCGTAGAACGGCACACCGGGAAGCTCAAAGACCGTCTGCCGGTCGACGTGTGCCTGAAGGCGCTTGACGACTGCGGGGCCGGCGCGGTGTCGATCTGCGGCGGCGAGCCGACGATCTATCCGGAGCTAAAGGACCTGATCGACGGGATGATCGCGAGGAAAAAGCACATTTACCTGTGTACGAACGCTCTGCTGCTCGACAAGCGCGTGTTCGGCACGATCGAGCCCCACAAGAGACTCTCGATCAACGTTCACCTCGACGGGATGCGGGAAACGCACGACTACGTCGTGGATCGCCAGGGCGTGTTCGACAAAGCGATCGGGATGATGAAGGAGGCGAAGGACCTCGGCTTTCACGTCATCACCAACACGACGGTGTACAAGGAGACGGATATTCGGGAGGTCGAGGAGCTCTGCGAGTATCTGACGCGTGACGTCGACGTCGATGGGATGCTCATCTCGCCGGGGTACCAATACGAATCCGTGGAGCAGGACATCTTCCTCACCGGCCAGGACATCGAGCGGAAATTCAAGCGTATCCTGGAGCTGTCGAATCGTTTCAAGATCGCGTCAACGCCGATGTTCCTCGAATTCGCGGCCGGAATGCGCGACTACTCCTGCTCTCCCTGGAGCACGGTGACCTTCACTCCGATGGGGTGGAAGGGGCCCTGCTACCTCATACAGAAGACGCACACGTTCGACTGGAACGAGTTCTGGGACGGCACGGATTGGGACTATTGGGAGTCGCGCGCGGATCCACTCTGCCGCAACTGCAAGATGCACTCGGGCTTCGAAGCATCGGCCGTCATCGAGCTCCGACGAAACCCGGGCGACATGGCCCGCCTGGCGAAGTGGAATCTCGTCGGATAGGCCCGGCGGTCGGGCAGGATCCGCGGATCCTCGTGGCGGCGGCGCTGCGGGAGGAGGTTGCTCCACTCGTCGCACGTCTCGAGAGCCCCTCGAGCCTCGGCCTCGAATCTGAAGAGGCCGGCTCCAGCCTGCCGCTCACCACGACGGGCGTTCTGAATGGTCAACCGATCTCGATCCTCGTCACGGGTGACGGCGCTCGTCGCGCCCGCCGCGGCGTGGAAGAGCTCCTAGCACGGTTCCCGGTTCGCAGGCTCCTCGTCGTGGGCGTTGCCGGGGGACTCAGCCCCGACCTCGAGCCGGCAGATCTCGTGGTGGGACAGCAGGTCATCGGTGCGGACGGGCGCCGCTTTGCCCAGGGGCAGGATGAGGCCGAACGGACGGCTCGGTTGACGGGCGCACGGGTCGGCACCGTCGTCACGGCGAGCGCTCTGGCCCTCTCGTCGACCGAGAAGCGCCGAGTGCGCGAGTCCGCTGTTCCGGATGAGGATGCCTGCGTAGTGGACCTCGAGACGGCGGAGTTCGTTGCGGCAGCCCAGCGCGCGGGCGTCACGTGGGCCGTGATCCGGGCCGTTAGCGATGCGGCCTCGGAGGACCTCCCGGGCTTCCTGGAAGCGTGCGCGGGACCGGACGGCGAGATTCGGCGTTCGAACGTCGTTCGACACGCCGCGAGCCATCCATGGGTGATCCCCGATCTCCTGCGTTTGCGGGGGAGGCTCGACAGGTGCGCCGGGAGTCTGGCCGAAGCAGCGGCGAGCTGGGTGGCCGGAGGCGCACGAGAGACTCTGGGTGTGACGGCCGGCTGATGGAGCCGACGCAGGTGATCGATAAGGAGATGGATGCCGCGTTGTCGGGATTTCTCGAGCAGCTGACGAGTTTCCGGGAGCGCCTGGAGGACGAGCTAGAGCGGTTCTTCGCGGTCAAGAATGCCGAGGTCGCCGACGAGCCGGAGAGCCGCGAGCTCATCGAGGAAGTCCGTCGCCTCGTCCTCGGCGGCGGAAAGCGACTCCGGCCGGCCCTTGTCTACCATACCTACCGTGCCTGCGGCGGTGGATCGGATGAGGCGGTCTTTCCGTTGGCCATGAGCACTGAGCTGCTTCACACTTACCTGCTGATCCACGACGACATCATGGATCACAGCGAGCTCCGCCGTGGAAAGCCGTCCGCCCATGCGCGTTTCAGAGAGATCCACCGGACCCGCGTTCGCGGCGGCGATTCGGAGGATTTCGGCCGGTCGGTGGCGATTCTGCTCGGAGACCTGTCCCACACGTGGGCCGTCGAGCTGTACTCGGCGGCTCGCGCTTCCGTGGAGGACGCATCGACGGGAGAGGCGCTCGACCTGACGTTTTCCAGAATGTGCGAGGAGGTGATCCGCGGCCAGTACCTGGAGATGGTGCTGCCGTACGTTCAGCACCCCGAAGAGGAGCAGCTCCTGCGGGCTCTACGCCTCAAGTCGGGCCGCTATTCGGTGGAGAGGCCGATCGAGCTGGGCGCGATTCTGGCCGGGGCTCCGGAAGGGGCACTGGCGGCGCTTGCCCGGTATGGTCGCGCGGTGGGCGAGGTGTTCCAGCTTCAAGACGACGTGCTCGGCACGTTCGGCGACGCGGATGCGCTCGGAAAGCCCGTCGCATCGGATCTGAGAGAGGGCAAGTACACCTTTCTCATCCACCGGACGTTGCAGCGAGCGGGTCAGAGCGAGGCGGAGGAGCTACGGGCGATGCTGGGGCGAGCCGACCTCGACGGCGAGGATGTCGAGCGGGCTCGCCGGATCATCCTCGACACCGGTGGGCGCGAGGCCGTGTCGGTGATGATCGATGAGCGTCTCTCTGAAGGCCGAGCTGCACTGCGTGAGGCGGGACTGGCCGCCGGGGAACTGGCCTTTTTCGAAGGCCTGATCGACTACTCCGGATACCGCGATCGATGACGAACGATGACATGACCGCGACCGCCGTGGAGCGCGATCGTAAGGCCGAACACATACACCTGGCGCTCGATTCCGCCAACCAGGTCAGGCAGAGTTTTTTTGACGACTACGCCTTCGAGCACAACGCACTGCCCGAGCTGGCGATGGGCGATATCGATACCTCGTTCGAGTTCCTCGGAAAGCGGCTCGATGCACCGATATTGGTCTCGTGCATGACGGGCGGCACGGAAGAAGCTGCCGAGATCAACAGGAATCTCGCCAGGGCGGCCGAGACCTGCCGGATCGCTTTGGGCGTGGGCTCCCAACGAAAGGCGCTCGAGGATCCGCTCCAGGCTTCCAGCTTTCAGGTGCGCGATCTGGCTCCTTCTGTCCCCTTACTGGCGAACCTGGGGGCGGTTCAGCTTAATTACGGGTACGGAATCGATGAATGTCGGGCTGCCGTCGAGATGATTGACGCGGACGCCCTGGCGTTCCATCTCAATGTGCTCCAAGAAGCGATACAGCCCGAAGGGCAAACCGACTTCGGCGGCCTACTGCCGAAGATGGGAGCGGTCGCCGAACAGCTGGAAGTTCCAGTGATCGCGAAGGAGATCGGCTGCGGGATCTCCGGCAACACGGCACGCGCCTTGGCGGAGCACGGGATCCGCATCATAGACACGGCGGGTTTGGGCGGCACGAGCTGGGCTCGCATAGAGGCGCGCCGAGCCGGTGACGTGGCGATCGGCGAGATGTTCGCCGATTGGGGAATTCCGTCGCCGGACGCGATACGGGAAGTGTCAGCAGTGCCGGACGTGTTCGTGATCGGGAGCGGTGGTCTGCGCAGCGGCGTGGATGCCGCGAAGGCCATCGCGCTCGGCGCCCGCGTCGTGGGCATGGCATACCCGTTCCTCGAGCCCGCCACGGTCTCGGCCGAGGCGGTGGTGGACAGAGTTGGACGGATCGTGGACGAACTGAAGATCGCGATGTTGTGTGTGGGGACACGAACGATCGACGAGCTGCAGCACGTCGACCTGGTTAAAAGGTCCTAAACATGAACAAAGCATCGACCGTAGCCTCCAAGGTTCGCACGAGACAGGAGCTGGTTCAGGCTCTCGTCTCCGGCGAGATCGGGTTTCACGAGCTTCCGGGGGACCTTCCCGCGGATGTTCAAGCCCAGATCCGGCGCGAGGCTCTCGAGCAGATTACGGGAGCGGGCCTGGAGGATATAGGACATTTTTCGCTCGACTCTGACCGGGCGGCGTTCAGGAACTGCGAGAATTTCATCGGCGTAGCCCAGGTTCCGATGGGGATCGTCGGCCCGCTGCGCGTCCGGGGCGAGCACGTGGATGACGACGTGTACGTGCCTCTCGCGACGACCGAGGCAGCGCTGGTTGCCAGCACGAACCGGGGTTGCTCGGCGATTCTCGCGGCGGGCGGCGCCCGCGTTCACGTCGAGGATGTCGGGATGACCCGGGCGCCGGTCTTCCGCACCGCCGGGCTGGAAGCGACGAAAAAGTTCCTCCATTGGATCGAAGAGCGGATGGACGAGATCCGCGGTATCGGGGAGAAGACGAGCCGCCACTTGAAGCTGCTGGACGTCCGCCCGAAGAGCTTCGGCACGACGGTTCTGCTACGCTTCCGATTCGCGTCCGGGGACGCCATGGGGATGAACATGGCGACAATCGCCTGCGACCGTATCGTGCGGGAGCTGATCGAGCCCGAGACCGGCGTCGAGTGCGTGGCCCTCTCGGGCAACTACTGCGTGGACAAGAAACCGGCCGCGATCAACTTCCACGAGGGGCGCGGCAAACGAATCTTCGCCGAGGTCATCATGGAGGCGGCGGTGCTTCGGAGGATCCTCAAGACGACCGCGCGCGCCCTCGTCGAGGTCCAGTACCGCAAGAACCTGCTTGGCTCGATCGCGGCTGGCGCAACGGGCTTCAATGCGCACTACGCGAATCTGCTGGCCGCGCTGTTTATCGCCACAGGCCAGGATCCGGCCCATGTGGTCGAGGGATCGCTCGGAATCACCTGCATTGAGGCGTTCGGTCCAGAGGCCGTGTACGCATCCGTATACCTTCCGGCTGTGCCGATCGGCGCCGTGGGTGGGGGGACGGAGCTGGATACGCAGCGACAGGCTCTGCAGATGCTGGGCATCGAAGCCGATCCGAGCCGGCCCGGACAGGCCGCGCTTCGCCTAGCGGAGATTTTCGGTGCGACCGTCCTGGCCGGCGAGATGTCGCTCATGGCCGCATTCACCTCCCAGGACCTGGCCGGCGCGCACGAAAAGCTGGGACGTGGATTGCCGGACGGCCATCACGGCCGAGGCTAATCCCGCCCCGGCTGTTCGGGGCGTTTGGAGGTAACGAGAGCGGGCGGCGTCGGCCGCCCGCTTCGCGCTTAGGGTAACGATGAGCTCCTAATGAGTACGGTACGATCCTCCGTTCCTGGGAAGCTGATCCTGATGGGCGAGCACGCCGTTGTTTACGGGCACCCGGCGCTCGTGACCGCTGTCGATCTACGTCTCGTCGCGGCCGTCACACCGGCAAGTCCGGGAGAGCCGTCCGAGGCGCACGTCATCGTCCGCGCGACGGAGCGGGCCGGCGGAGTATTCCAGGCTCTGGAGCTCGAGTCCACCTGGGAGGAGCTCGCAGACTACGCGGCCTCGGTCAGGACGAGGTGGGAACGATACTTCAAGGCTCCTTCGGCGGAGGGCTTCGAAGGCGTAGGCGATGATGATCCCGCCCACCTCATCAAGGTCGCCGTGGGCGAAACGCTCGCCTACCTCCTGCAGGACGACGCTGCTTCCGCCCGGAAGGCCTTCCCGGCACTGACGTTGGAAGTAGAGTCGCGGATTCCGCTCGGCCGGGGAATGGGGAGTTCCGCCGCGCTCGCGGTGAGTGTGGTAGCCGGTATCCTGGCAGCCTGTCATCCGACGCATGGCGACGAGGTCATCGAACGCCTCGCCCTCGAGGTCGAGCGGCGGCAGCACGGGTTCCCCTCCGGCGTCGATGGGTCGACCGTCCTGCAGGGTGGGATGGTGTGGGCCGAGCCCGATGCGAAGGGAACGCTGCAGTTCAGCCGGGCTCTCGATCGCTCCAAGCTCCTGGAGGCGATCAGGGTCTTCGATACGGGGGCACCTGCCGAGTCGACGGGCACGGTCGTGGCCGCGGTTCGCGAGCGGATCGAGCAAGAGCCGGAGCGGTACGGCCGCCTCCTCGATGAGATGGGCGAGATGACCCGGACGTTCCGGGCCGAGCTGGCGGAGAGCGAGCCCGAGCCCGCGGCCGTGATCGCCTGCATCCGTGAGTACGAGCGCGCTCTGGAAGAGCTGGGCGTAGTCCCCAGCGAGGTGCGAGAGCTGATTCGGGAGATCGAGAGCGAGGGTGGGGCGGCGAAGATCTCGGGGGCCGGTGCGCTGGCCTCGCATCCGACCGAGCCCGGCGGTGGAGCCGGCTGTATCCTCGTCTTCCATCCGGATCTCGAGGTTCTCGAGGAATCGCCGCTTCTCAACAGCCTTCGTCGCTACGACGTGAGCCTGGGCGCACCGGGTCTGCGCCTGGAGGCAGCCTGATGAGCCGGATAACGGCCAAGGCTCCGGCCAACATCGCCTTCATCAAGTACTGGGGCGCGCACGACCTCGAGCGCGGCGTGCCGCTGAACGACTCCATCTCGATGACCCTTACCCGGTGCATCAGCACCTGCACGGTCCAGGTTCTCGAGCCGGGTGGCGCATCGGACGGCGACGAAATCTTCCTGGCCGAGCCGGAGAGAGTACGGCCCGCCCCGGAAGCGTTTGCGGCCAGAGTTCTGGCTCAACTCGACCGTCTGAGAGCCTTGGCTACTCGCGACGTTCGTTTTCGGGTCGCGACGAAAAACAGCTTTCCGGCCGGCGCTGGGCTCGCTTCGTCCGCTTCCGGCTTCGCCGCGTTGACGCTCGCCACGACCGAAGCGCTCGGGCTCGAGCACTCCGCCGCGGAGCTCTCTGTGCTGGCCCGCCGGAGCGGATCGGGCTCGGCGGCCCGATCGGTGATCGGCGGATACGTGGAGCTGCCCGGCGGCCCGCCCGAGGACGATGTCTACGCTCGACCGTTGGCATGCGCTGCCGATTGGGATCTCCGCGACGTCATCGCGGTCGTCGCGGCCGAGCCGAAAACCGTGTCCTCGCTGGATGGGCACCGGCGTGTCCGATCCAGCCCCTACTTTCGCGAGCGCCTGGCAACCTTGCCTGGCCGCCTGGCCGCCGTCAGAGATGCGATCGCGAGGCGAGATTTCAGCCTCCTCGGTCCGGCGGTGGAAGAAGAGGGAATCGATCTGCACCTCGTCGCTATGTCGGCTGTCCCACCCATCTTCTACTGGTCGCCGGGCACGATCGAGGTCCTGGAGAGGGTGCGTCGTCTGCGGCTGGATGGGATCGAGGCGTACTCGACGATGGACGCTGGGCCCAACGTGCATGTGATCTGCCGGCCGGCCGATGAAGCCGCGCTCGCGGAGGAGCTTGCTGCACTGGACTCCGTGCAAGACGTGATTCGGGACGGCGTGGGTCCTGGTCCCGAGCTCAGCGAGGCACACCTTCTGTGAGCTCCGTTGTCCTCGTGAAGCTGGGTGGCAGCCTGATCACCCGGAAGGAGATGCCGGATACGCCCCGGCTCGATCTGATTGGGCGGCTGGCTGGCGAGCTCGCAGAGGCCTGGGTGGCCCTGCGGGGCAGAGTCGTGTTGGGGCATGGCAGCGGGTCCTTCGGCCACACGGCTGCCCAGGGATACGGACTTGCCGGGGCTGCCGGCTCTGAGCCCGCCTCGGCGGAGGTCGCTCAAGGGGCTTCCGATACCCAAGCCAAGGCCGCGGAGCTGAACGCGATCCTCATGGAGGCGTTGCGCGAAGCGGGTTTGCCGGCGTTCTCGATCGCCCCGAGCGCCGCGTCGGTCGGGACCGCTGCCCGGATTCACTCGTTTCAAGCGGAGCCGTTCGCGCTGGCGCTCTCCCGGTCCCTGCTGCCCGTGACCTTCGGAGACGTCGTTCTGGATCGTGAGTGGGGGGCGTCCATTCTCTCGACGGAAACGGTGCTCTTCCACCTCGCGACGAAGCTGCCCGAGTACGGTTGGACCGTGGAGAGAGCCCTTTGGCTCGGCGAGACGGATGGCGTCCTCGACGCCGCCGGCAAGCCCATCGCTCGCATTTCTCCGGACTCGGCCGACGCGTTGCGCGCAACTGTGAGAGGCTCGGACGCGACCGATGTCACCGGCGGAATGGCCCATCGCCTGGATACGGCCCTCGCCTTCGCCGAGCGGGGCATCCGCTCATGGATCGGAGACGGCAGCGCCGCCGGCGCACTGACGCGGGCGCTATGCGAGGAGAAGGTGGGCGGGACCTGGGTCGTGCCGGACGCCGCCTGAGGGCGGCATGAGCGCACCTCCGGTCGCCCGCGGAGCCGCGATCGCGCGCCTGCTCGCGCGGTGGACCGAGCTCGCGATCCACGCAGCTCCCCTCGTCGTACTCCTTGCTCTCGCGGCTGCCACGGCCGCCGCACTCTATGCTGCCGGCCACCTGGGCATCGACACGAACACGGTCGACATGCTCTCTCCCGAGCTGCCATGGCGCGTCGAGAGCGAGCGCCATAAGCGGGCGTTTCCCCACTACGCCGACAACATCGTGGTCGTGATAGAGGGAGCGACGCCCGACCTGGCGGCCGAAGCGCAGGGTAGGCTCGGGAACGCGCTGGCTGCCGAGCCGGGGCTTTTCGAAGACGTCCATCTGACCGGCGGCGGGCCGTTCTTCGAGCGCAACGCCCTCCTGTACGTCGACTCGGCGGAGCTCGAGGATCTGGCGGAAGGCCTCGAGGGTGCGGCCCCATGGCTGGGGGCTCTCGAGCGCGATCCGAGCCTCGGGCGCTTTCTGACGGTCCTGGACAGCCTCCTCGCGGATGACCTGGGCTCCGCTCCCCTGCTCGGAGCCGTCGGGATGGCCTTCGATGGCTCGATGGTGGATCGGGTTCAGCCGCTGCCGTGGCGAGACCTGATGAGCGGAGGGTCCAGCCAGCGAGACGAGCGTAGGCGCTACATCGAGATTCTGCCTCGCCTCGACTTCGAGCAGCTGCTTCCGGGAGAGCCCGCGATCGCCAGAATCCACGCTCTCTCAGACAGTCTCTCTCTGCTCGCCAGCGAAGGGGTGAGCGTCCGGCTGACAGGGTTCGTGCCGATGTCGGATGAGGAGCTCCGTAGCTCCGTCGGTGGCCTCAAGACCGCCACCCTGCTCGCCCTGCTCATGGTCGGCTTGATCCTGTATGCGGCGCTGCGCTCGGGCCGCCTGATCGCGGCGGCACTGCTCACTCTGCTGGTCGGCCTGCTGCTCACGGCCGGGTTCGCCGCATTGGCAGTCGGTAGCCTCAACCTGATCAGCATGGCGTTCGCCGTGCTGTACATCGGTCTCGGCATCGATTACGCGATCCACTACAGCCTGCGATACCGGGAGCTCCGGACGCGCGGAGCGGAGAACCGAGAAGCTCTGAAGGGCAGCGCCGCGGATGTCGGAACCTCTCTCCTGCTGAGCGCCTTTACGACGGCGGTCTGCTTCTACGCCTTCGTGCCGACGGACTTCGAGGGCGTCTCAGAGCTCGGTCTGATCGGTGGGACGGGAATGTTGATCAGCTTCGCGACGACCGTAACGCTGCTGCCGGCGCTGCTCAGCCTCCTCCCGTTCCGACCGAAAACCGACGAGCCACCGCTGATCGGCGGTGTCGTTCCCGACTGGCTCGGCGGCTGGGTGTCCGAGCATCGAAGAGGCGTTCTCGTCGCTGCGAGCCTGGTCGGCATCGTCTCGCTGATCCTGCTGCCGCGAGCCAGCTTCGACCTCGATCCGCTGAGCCTGCGGGATCCGGAAGGCGAGTCGACGGCCACCTTCAGGGATCTGTTGGCCGACAGCACGGCCGCCCCGCTTACGATCTCCCTCCTCGCGAAGGACCGTGAGGAGACCGCCGAGCTGTCGCGGCGGCTGGAGGCGCTGGACGGAGTCGATGCAGCGATCTGGATCCAGGACCTCGTGCCGGAGGCGCAGCAGGAGAAGATGGCCCTGATCCAACGGATCGGCCGGGTGGTCGGCCCTGCTCCGGCCGAATCGGAACCCGCGGCCGAATCTGCGGCTCCGGCCGAGTCGAGCGGAATCGAGGCGACGCTTCAGGAAGTCGAGCTGTTCAGGGAGCGAGTTCGTGCGCTGGAGCTGGCTGGCGATGACCTGGAACTGGCGCGATTCGCCGTCTTTCAGATCCGGAGCTGGCAGCGCTGGACGCAGACCCTGCCCGATCAGCGGCGCGAAAGGGCAGTCCAACGAGTGGAAGAAAGCCTCTTCGGCGGGCTCGAACGTAGCCTGCGTGCCCTACGTGGCTCTCTGCACGCCAGTCCGTTCAACGAGGACAGTCTGCCGGCCGACGTGGTTCGGCGCTGGGTCGCGCCGGACGGCAGCTACCGGGTCGAGGTGATCTCGAGCGAGAGCCTCGGTGACCAGGCGGCGCAGCGGGCATTCGTCGAAGAGGTGCGCACCGTCGCTCCGCGCGCTACCGGTGAGCCGGTTATCAACGTCTCGGCCGGTGTCGCCGTCGTAAGCGCCTTTCGCCAGGCTCTCGTGACCGCGGCGGTCGCAACGTTCATCATCCTCCTAGTTTCCCTGCGAAGTTTTTCGGATGCCGCGCGAGTCCTGCTTCCGCTCTTGCTCGCCGCGGCGATGACGGGCGCCTCGACTGTGCTCTTCGGCCCCGATTTCAACTACGCCAACGTGATCGCGCTGCCGCTTCTGCTCGGAGTGTGCGTAGACAACGGCATTCACATGGTTCACCGGATGCGGGCGAGCCGGATGTCGCGCGGGGATATTCTTCGATCCAGCACGGCCAGGGCAGTCCTGTTCGCCTCGCTCACAACGATCTTCAGCTTCGGTAACCTGGCGTTTTCCAGACATCCGGGAACGGCCAGCATGGGCCGTCTTCTCACGATCGGCATGCTGTGCGTCCTGGCTTGTACGCTCGTGCTCGCCCCCGCGCTCGCTTCCACGCGCCGATCGCCGGCGCGGGCGACTTCGGATTGACGAGATCGCCAGGCGGTCGC
>JBDHGL010000028.1:0-33486 GCA_039589875.1 Gemmatimonadota bacterium | reverse complement strand
CTTCTACGCCCTCGATCTGGTTCAGCCTATGACTGGGATGGCCCGCCGCAAGTCAGGAGAACCTCTGTTCGGTGGCGTACGGATGCTGCCCTACGAGGACGAGATCAGGAGCGTGGAGGGGCCGGGGTGTTGTTTGGGGCGTAGGTGGCTTTCGGCTTATATTCGGTTGTTCCGCGGGATCGCCTAACAAAGGGATAAGACGCCGGAGAATGGGGCTGTTCAAGTATGGAATCACTACCGGACGGGCGTCGATGTGGCGGTATTCGGGCACGAGTGATGGCCGATCCGCCGCGACGTCTCGGAGGGCGAGGTACCCGTGCCCAGCGCGAGTAGAGCGGCGGCACGCTCGTGCGACGTGCCGGGCACGGAGAAAGCGCCACGGCTGAGGCCGTCTGTCGGCTCGCTTTTCTCGAGCGCCTGCCCTACAGGCAGGTGGTCGCAAAAGAGAAATCCCAGAAAACCGCGGATATTCGGTGGCGTTCTTTCAGCCGCTAGCGGGGAGGCGGGTCCTGCGGCGAGCGAATGAGTGCGACGGCGCCGAGACCCCGCAGCGAAGCGAGGAGGCTCGGCGCCCAAAGCACGTCAGCGAGAAGCAGGACCCGGCTTCGCGAGAACGGCGGCCGAGATCACCCGCACTCCGAGTACCCGCAGGCGTGACACTTTGCACACCCCTCCTCGAAGGTGAGGCTCGTTCCGCAATCGGGGCACGTACCAATGAACGTCCGGGCCGCCTGCTCCTCGAACCGGGAGATGATCGGCTTCTGCGCCGTCTGGGTGCCACCGTTCGTCGTCTTGGCGTCGCCCACCTCCTGGATCGGCAGGGACTGCTGGATCCCCTCCTTCTCCTGCAGATACCGCTCGATCACCTGGGCGATCGCATCGGGGCTGGAAAGCACCTTGTTCGGTCCGAGGCCAACCGCGCGGTCCGAGGAGATGCCACGCAGCTGCTTGTGCACCTCGCGCAGCGGGATGCCAGTTCGAAGCGCCAGGCTGATCAGACGACCGACCGCCTCCGCGTCGGCCATGGCGGGGCCGCCGGCCTTGCCGAGGGCCACGAACATCTCGAAAGGACGGCCCTGTTCATCCTCGTTGATCGTAACGTACATGGAGCCCAGCGGTGACTCGATCTTCCGCGTGCGCCCGCTCAGCTCGTTGGGCCGCTGCCGCACCGCCGGCTGCTTCATGAAGCCGCCCTCGAGCTGTACGATCCGGCGATCACGCGCCTCGATCGTCTGAGAGAGCTTCGAGTTCTCGCTATCCAGCGCCCGGTTCTCTTCCTCTGCGTGTCGCAGCCGCTCGAGCAGGACCGCAAGATCTTGGGCGAGCTCGCTGTCCTCGACTTTTTCGAGCCACGGCCCATCCGCCGTGCTCTCACCGGCTTCGGCCTCTCCGTTCTCTTCCTGGACCTTCCTGGCGGTCTTCCCCGTGGAGAGGACCTGTTGGTCTCGCGAACCGTCCCGGTAGACGGTGACTCCCTTGCACTTGAGCTCGTGTGCGAGCTCGTAGATCGCACGGACGTCATCCTCGTTCGCAGACTCGGGGAAGTTGCACGTCTTGGAGATCGCCGAGTCCGTGTGAGCCTGAAAGGCGCCCTGCATCCGGATGTGCTGCTCGGGCGTCACATCGTGGGCCGTCACGAAGATCTCCTGCACCTTGGACGGCACTTCGTCGAAGTGGATGTGCCCCTGATCCGCGATGCGGCGCATCAGTTCGTCGCTGTGCCAGCCTTCCTGGCGGGCACGCTCGACGAAGTCGGGATTCACATCCGGCATCAGAGTCCCGGCCTGGTTGCGCATGAAGGCCACGGCGAAGTGAGGCTCGATGCCGCTGGAGCAACCCGCGATGATCGAGATCGTACCGGTCGGCGCGACGGTCGTTACATTGCAGTTTCGCAGAGGGCGCAGCGGCCGGATCCGATCGCCACGTTCGTCGCGGGCGCAGCTCTCATCCGGTCCCCAGATCGATCGTTCCCACTCGGCAAAAGTTCCGCGGGTCTTCGCGAGCCTCTCCGACTCTGATTTCGACTCCTCATCGACGAAGCGCATCAGCTCACGCCCGAGCTCGATCGAGCGTTTCGAACCATACGGCTCATCCAGCTGGACCAGCATGTCGGCCCAACCCATGACGCCGAGACCGACTCGACGGATCCGCTCGGACAGATCATCGATTTGCGGCAACGGGTACTGGTTGGCGTCGATCACGTTGTCGAGGAAGTGCGTCGCCGTGCTCACCGTCTCTCCGAGCGCTTCCCAGTCGATGCGCCCGTCCTCGACGAAGGCACCCACGTTGACCGAGCCCAGATTGCACACATCGTACGGCAACAACGGCTGTTCGCCGCAGGGATTCGTCGCCTCGTAGCTGCCGAGGCGCGGCACCGGGTTGTAGCGATTCGCTTCATCGACGAAGTACACGCCAGGCTCGCCGTTCCGCCAAGCGCCGTGGACGATCCGCCCGAAGACCTCTCGCGCATCGAGCTGGCCCACCGGCTCTCCGGTGCGCGGGCTCTTGAGGTCGTACGCGTCGCCCTGCTTCACCGAATCCATGAATACGTCCGTGATCGCGACCGAGATATTGAAGTTCGTCGTCCTCTTTTTGTCCGCCTTGCAGTCGATGAACTCCAGGATGTCGGGGTGATCGACGCGGAGTATTCCCATGTTGGCGCCGCGCCGCGTGCCACCCTGCTTCACGGCTTCCGTCGATGCGTCGTAGACCTCCATGAAGCTGATGGGCCCGCTCGCCACGCCCATCGTCGAGCGCACCACATCTCCGCGTGGCCGCAGTCGGCTGAACCCGAACCCCGTACCTCCACCCGACTGGTGGATCAGAGCCATGTGCTTGAGCGTCTCGTAGATCCCATCGAGGCTGTCCGGAACCGGAAGCACGAAGCACGCACTGAGCTGGCCGAGCGGCCGCCCGGCGTTCATCAGCGTCGGGCTGTTCGGCTCGAACTTGCCGGTAGCCATGGCGTCATAGAACCTCTCGGCGGTCACGCGAACCTGTGCATCGTCCGCTCCATAGACGGCGTCGGGCTCGGCGATCACCCTGGCCACACGCCAGAACATGTCCCTCGGATTCTCGATCGGCTCTCCCGCCTCGTTCTTCCTCAGGTACCTCTTTCGAAGAACGGTCAGCGCGTTCTCGGTGAGAACGGGATCGGTGAGATCCTCCGGGGTTTCCTGGACAGGGGCACGGATCGCCCCGATGGCTACATCAGGTGGGTGCATCGGCTCGCCTCGTCTCTCCGGTAGGCAATAACTCTACAAGTGGCTCGCGCCAGGCGCGGCTTTCTACATCGACAAAAACGGCGACAAAAAACGGGGTGAACATATTTGTACACCCCACACGTCTTCTTATTCCGGTTATTCCGGTACTTCGGGCCTGTTCGTTTAGCAGACCAGGAGGGAGATACCGCTCTGTTTCCCCTAGCTATCCACACCGGCGTAAACGACGGTGGAAAACTCAAGATGTAGGGGTAAAATCAGTCTAACTCCACAACATGTTGTGGTCAAGGGCCGGGGCCTCGAATGCACCTGTTTTTGCGAAAATCACCGGTCGGTTCCGTTCCGCGGCCGCCAGCGGCCGGTTCGGTGACCCTCCTTCAAGCTCTTGTAGTCCGACGCGGTTCTCTCGATTCTCAACGCCAGGTCCTCCTTTACTTCACGGACGACCTTTCCCGGCACTCCCACCAAGAGGCTGTTCGGGGGCACGATCGTACCCTCCGTGACCAGCGCACCCGCTGCTACGACCGAGCCTGATCCGACTACGGCGTGCGAGAGGACGATCGCCCCCATTCCGATGAGCACGTCATCCTCGATCTCGCACCCGTGGATGATGGCCCGATGGCCGATTCCCACCCTCTTTCCGATGATCGTTGGCCGATCCACATCGACGTGAACCACCGTGAGGTCCTGGATGTTCGTCTTCGCACCGACGTGGATCGGCGCGATGTCCCCTCTGAGCACGCTGCCGTACCAGATGCTCGCGTGCTCGTCTACCCGGACATCCCCAACCACATCCGCCGAGTGCGCGACGAACGCGGTCGGATGGATCCGGGGCGTCTGGCTCGTAAGCAGCTCGTCGATGTTCATTCGGCCTTCCCGCCCTACCCCGCGAATTGACTCAGGAAACTCCGTATCCCCTCCAGCACGCCTCGGGCGTATGCCTCTTGGAACATGGGCGTACGCAGGGCCGCTTCGTGAAGCGGGAACATCATGAAGGCGCCCTCCGCCAGAACGCTCGGCATCCACGGCATTCTCACCACGGCGAAGCTGCCCCGCCGGGTCCCGAGATCTCGCAGGCCCATGGTCGACACCAAGCCGCTCTGAACCGCGTTCGCGAGCTTCCGGGAGTGGGGATGGAAGTAGTACGTGCTCGTGCCCTCCTCGCCGAATGGTCGGACGCCGTCGGGGAGCGCGTTGTTGTGGATCGATACGAACAGCTCCGCATCTGCTTCTATCGCCGACCCGGTACGATCGTACAGGCCGAGCGGCAGCGTGTCTCTTCGGAGCATGATCGGCTCTGCGCCTTGCGCCTCCAAAAGGCTGACCAGCCGGCGAGCAATAGCCAGGTTGGCATCTCCCTCGTAAAGGCCCGTCGGCCCGAAGGCTCCGACCGGAGGATGGCCCGCATCCACCGCGATTCGCCGACCGCGTAGCGGGGCATCCGGATCCACCACTGGAGGCGAGCGTATCTCGAGAAGCAGCTCCGATTCTCCCTCTCCCGCCATGACGTACGAGAGCCGGTGGCCCCAGATGGGACGCCGCGGGCGGATCATTACCTCGAAGACAACGCCCGGCTTCTGCGTCCAGGTCAGGCTCTCCAGATCCCCGCCATCCGATCCTTCCGAGGCACGGTAAAGCATGCCCTCCGTCTCACCCAGCGCTCCGTGGAGAATGAGCTTGAGCCCGCCTTCCTCCGTCTCCTCGACGTGCACCGGGACCGCCCGGTCTAAGGGGACGGCAACGGCCGTCACTCCGGCAGACCTTCTTTCTGCCCGTATGCTGCCAACGCTCGCCACCCGGCCCCCGCTCTCCCCGATGACCTCGGTGTCCTCCTCGGCCAGCCAGACTCCGAGTTCGGAGGAAAGCCGCAGCCTCACTCGATCGCCGATCCGCTGGTCGACGATTCCGCGAGACCGTTCGGGGAAGAGCCAGCGATACGTGCCGTACGGGGTCGGTCTCGCCACGACGACGTCGGCTCGGCCGTGCACCGGATCCGGCTCATCGTGCAGCTCCACGACAGGCAGAGCGGCCGGGTCCAGCACCGCGATCGGGTAGCTGCGGTTCTCTCTCACGCTCCGGCGCCCATCCGTAGCGCTCAGCCGGATCTCAAGCTCGTGCAGCTGGTCGGGGCCGCTGCAGGCGCTCCCGGCGCCGCGTCGTTCGGCGCACCGCTCTTTCAGTACTCCGACGACGTCCACCGATCCTTCGTAGACGCCCGGCGTCACCTCTCTGAGCCGACTCACGATGTCCTCGGCCTCCACGGCCACCGCAAGACCGGGGGCCGCCCGCACCGCGAAGGGGATCGGGTCGGTCGGCAGCAGCCAGCGCTCGACCTCCGGAGGCAGGGACGAGGCATCGACCCACACCGTCCCGGCCTTTCCCTCGAACGGCTCCGGCGGGAGTCGGATCCGATGGCGCAGCGTGTCCGCGCCAGCCGGACCCCGTGCCACCAGGAGGTACTCGGCCGCGTCCTGGCCCGCTGGCTCGGGCACCGGCAGCCAGGCGAGAAACGCCCCGTTGGGCTCGACTCGTACGGGATGGCCATCGACTCTGAGCTCGGCTTGGCCGGTCATCACCGTCCCGAAGATGAAGTTGGAATCCCGCACGCTGATCCGCGCCTGACGCATCGGATATTGGACGCGGATCTCGGGCGGGCCGGTCAGTAGCGGAATCTCCGGCAACCGCACGGGTTCGGCCCCGGCACCCGGCTCGGGCAGCGGAGCCGGCTCTGTCGGTTCGGCCGTGTCGGCAGGTAGCTCCGGTTGAGGCTCACGATCATCGGACGGACGAGGCGGGACGTCTGCGGCGCGAGCGGAGCAGGAAGCCAGCGTCACGGCCCACAGGAACAACCATGGTCCGTAACGGAGCCCGGCGAGCCCGTGTCCTTCCGTCATGCCCGTACCGATGTGGGCTTGTTCCGCCGGAGCCCGGCGAGCCCGAGCATCAGGACTGTCCCGGCCAACAGGGCGACCTTCCACTCCAGAAGCACTAGCCCACCGACGGTGAGCATGCCGCCGACCAGCGTCAGCATCGCCCAGCCGGTACGCACGAGATCGTCCGACAGACGGGTTACCGGCGGGAGCCCGACGCGCTCGCGGACGTGGGACCAGCCCGGTCCGCCCGGGCGGACACGACGGTAGAACCCGTCGAGCGTCTCCTCATCCTCGGGAGCCGTTAGGAGCATCACGGGCACCCAGATCAACGCCGCCCCGCCCGCGGTGATCGCGAGCCGAAGGCCGAAACCCACCTCGCCCCAATACGGCAGGTAGGAAAGCAGCGCGATCGCGAACCCGCCGAGCATGGCGGCCAACTCGGCCCAGGCGTTCACCCGCCACCAGAACCACCTGAGTATGAGGACCGCTCCCGGACCAGTGCCGATCGCGATCATGAATCGGAAGACCTTCCCCACGTCATCGGCCAGAAACGCCGCCATCCCCGCCAGGATCACGATAACTACGGAGGCGAAGCGGCCCAGGGCGACGAGTTTTCGTGCCGCGGCCGTCGGGTCGATGAACCGAGCGTATATATCGTTGACCAGGTAGCTCGCCCCCCAGTTGATCTGCGTCGAGACGGTGGACATGAAGGCGGCCAGGAACGAGGCAACGACGATTCCGAGCAGGCCGGTCGGCAGGTATCGCAGCATGAGCATCGGATAGCCTAGCTCGGGATCGCCGCCCGGCTCAAGGAGTTCGGGGAAGATGACCAAGGCGGCCAGCGCCACCACGATCCATGGCCAGGCGCGGGCGATGTAGTGAAGCACGTTGAACAGCCACGCCGCCCGCTCCGCCTCCCTCTCGTCGCGGCATGCCGATAAGCGCTGGACGAACTCTCCGCCGCCGTCCGAGCGACGGAAAGCCCACCATTGGATGCCGAGGTAGGCCAGAAACGTCCCGAACGGAAGGTCGGCGGAGCCCGGCCGAGGCACGAAGCGAAGAACATCCGCGCGCCCGGCGTCCGCGAGCTCCCGCTTCAGCTCGACGATGCCTCCGATCTCTTGCAGCGCGAATGCTGCCACGATGAGCGCACCCACCATCGCGAGGATGAACTGGAAGAAGTCGGTGGCCACGACACCCCACAGCCCTGAGAGTCCCGCGTAGACGAGCACGAACACGCTCAGCGCAACAACGGCCCACAGACGCCCATCTCCGGGCAGCCAGTCCGGCAGGTTGTCGAAGAGCCCGAGCACCTCCACGACCTTCCGCATCGCCAGCATCACGTACCCGATGGCGATGCAGTTGATAGGCACTGCGAAGAGGAAGGCCCGGCTGCCCCGGAGCACCGCCGCGGGGCGACCCCCGTATCGCAGCTCGGTCAACTCCACGTCCGTCACGACCTCGGCTCTCCGCCACAGCCGGGCGAACAGATAGATCAGAAGGACGTGGGAGAGAGCGAACGCCCACCACTCCCAGTTGCCCGCGATCCCCCGTCGAGCCACGAGGCCCGTCACGTAAAGGGGGGTGTCCACGCTGAATGTCGTGGCGGCCATCGAGGTGCCGGCGAGCCACCAGGGGAGCGACCGGCCGCTGATGAAGAAGTCCGCCAGCCCGCCGCTCGCGCGCCGCGCGAGCCAAACGCCTACAGCGAGGGTGATTCCCAGATAGGTTC
The DNA here is from genome assembly GCA_039589875.1 of Gemmatimonadota bacterium. Taxonomy (GTDB): domain Bacteria; phylum Gemmatimonadota; class Gemmatimonadetes; order Palauibacterales; family Palauibacteraceae. Next base: position 25,660 of record JBDHGL010000028.1, on the reverse strand, counting down.
CTACGACGATCCAGTCGAGGTATCCCATGGCCCTCGTCTATTCCCGCTCTGCCTGGTTCGGCGGGAGCTCCCCTGCCACTCCCGGTCGACTAGCCTCCCGTGCCAACCACCGTGCGGCAGCCCGTTCCATGAGCGGTTCCGCCGACCATGCGCAGACGCCCGACCTCCCGATCGACTCCAGTAGTCGCGGATGGCCGAGGACCACGAGGCAACCACCGCTCGCCATCTCCCTGCCGACGGACGCGCTCACATCCGGAGAGAGCGCGGCGTGTCCCTTGAACGCCTGTGGCGAGGATATTACGAGAACGACCTTGTGCCCTCCGGCCGGCGGTTTGTCGGGCTCGGCACTAGCGTCCACCTCCGCCTCGCTCGCGAGCCGGGCGTCCCAGCCGAGTTCCCGGAGAGTCTCCGTGAAGGCGCGGCCCGGCTCGCCGACCGCGGGCCGCTCGACGTCGTCGGAAAAGACGTGTACAAGCAGCGTTCGATCGCGATTCAGACCCGCGCAGGCCGAGCCGTCGCTTCCGGCCGGGGCACCGGCTGGCTGGGGCCACTCAAGGATGGACCCGTCCGCCAGCGACTGCACTTCGCGCACCGCGCGGGAGGCACCGCCGTTACCCGAACCGGCCAGAACGGCCTCGCGCTGCAGCAAGACCGCCGCACTCCGTGCCCGCGCTTCCTCCATGCGATCCGCGATCTCGGAATCGGCCTCGGCCGCCCTTTCGAGAGCACCTGCCGTTCGACCGATGTCCGCTGGGTAAAGGAGCAGATCGCACCCGGCGCGGAGCGCCTCCACCGCCGCCGGCCCTTCGTCCTCCGGCACCGAAAACCCTCGCATGGTCAGCGCATCGGAGACAACGAGACCGGCGAACCCGAGACGCCGGCGCAGCAGATCCTGGAGAAGCGCGGCATCCCTCGTGGCCGGCCGCTGCCGGTCGGTTTCATTCCCATCCACCCCGCCCGAGAGAGCCGGATAGGCAACGTGAGCAGCCATGATCGTATCGACTACGGTCGCGGACTCGGCGAATGGGGCGATGTCGAGCTCCAGCTGTGCGGCCGAAGCCGAGACGACGGGAAGCTCGAGATGCGAATCAGCCAAGGTGCGGCCGTGACCCGGAAAGTGTTTCGCGCACGCAGCGGGACCCGCCGACTGACATGCCTCGACCCACAGCCGGCCCAATCGCCCAACGCCGACCGGGTCATCTCCGAAGCTCCGGGTGCCGACGATCGGGTTGGCGCCCTGCAGGTCCAGATCCAGAACCGGTGCCAGGACCCAGTTGAGTCCGAGGCTGCGCGCTTCATGGCCCGTGATCCGGGCGGCCTGCCGCACTGCCACCTCCGCCTCTGGATGGCGAGCCAGCGCAGCGGGAGGAGGAAGAGACGTACACCCGGCGAACTGCTGCCCGGCGCCGCGCTCCAAATCGGCCGCGAGCCAGAGCGGTCGCCCGGCTGCTTCGCGAACCTCCATCAAGAGATCGGATGCCGCCGCCGCATCCCCTCCAAACAGAAGAAAGCCGCCGACGCCCAGCTCGAGCGCGTCGAACGCTCTCCTCCGAATCAGGTCCAGTGGATCGTGATCGAGACGGAGGGCTTCGACGAGGAGGAGGGCAGCCGAAGCGGTGCTCACGCGGGTACCCACTTGCCCAGTATTCTGGCACCTAACGCTCCGGTCGCCCAGCTCAGGTCCACCCGGATTCTGAGATGATGCTGGCGCGCCAAGAGTGCGAACGCCGCAGCTTCTCGCGCATCCCCATCCCAGCCGAGTTCCTCGAGCGGCCGAAGGGACACGTCGGGAAGCAGCCGGTCGAGTCGGCGTAGGAGATCGGGGTTCCTGGCGCCTCCTCCACACATGCACACCTCATCCGGATCGAGCTCCGCGAGGCGGTACCCGCCGACGATCGTTCGCACGGTCAGCTCGGTAAGCGTCGCGACGAGGTCCTCCCGGCGCCTGTCTGAGTAGCGCTCGAGCCACCCTCGCAGGCGGACGCCGCCGAACCGCTCCCGACCGGTGCTTCGCGGCGGAGGGAGCTGGAAGAAGGGGTCGGTCAGCCACTCGGCCAGGGGCTCCTCGAGCACGACCCCTTCGCTGGCGACCTCGCCATCCCGATCAAACGGCAGATCTCCCGCGGTGAGCACTCGGACCGCCTCGTCGATCAACGCCACGCCGGGACCGGTATCGAAGGCGATCGGGCCCGGACCGGAACTCGCTCGATCCGACGCCGGCAGCCAAGTCACGTTCGCCATGCCCCCGATGTTCTGGATGGCGCGCGCTCGCGTCGGCGATGAGAGCAACAGTCGATCGAAGTATGGAGTGAGTGGCGCGCCCTGCCCGCCGGCCGCCACATCGCGAACCCGCAAATCCGCCACGACGGGGACGCCGAGGCTTTCTGCGATGACGGCGGCCTCACCCAGCTGCAGAGTGCTGCCCGGCAGCTCGCCGGGCGGGGCGTGCCACAGGGTCTGGCCGTGGCTGCCGATGGCCGCGACGTCACCCGGGGAGATTCCGAGGTCGCTGAAACAGGTATCTACGGCCTCGGCAAAACGGCGCCCGAGGGCAAAGTTCAACTCGCACAGCTCGGCTGGTCCTCCACCCTCCAGGACGCCCAAGAGCCGGTCTCGAAAGGCGGCCTCGTAGGGAACGGTGCGAAATCCGATGAGCTCGGCGTGATTCGGCTGCTCTTCGTCACCGTCGAGCTGCACTACGGCGACGTCCACTCCGTCCAAGGAAGTCCCGGACATCACGCCGGCGTAAAGCACCTGGGGGTCAGTCCGCCGTGTCGAGCAGCGACGGATGGATCCGCTCGCTGATCCGTGTGGCGTGCGCGTCGTCGTGGTGAGCCACGCCGCTCAGAAACTGGTAGAGGGTGACCTCCTCGTCGCCGATCGCGGCCGGTCGTGACCAGGCGGCCCGATCGAGCGACCCGATCAGCCCCATGGTCGCGGATCGCTCGGCCGCGTGGCGCTCGAGCAGCTCCTCCACGGGCCCGAGGCCGGGAGGCACCGGGGACGGCTCCCAGTCCGCGAAGCGGGGGGCGTTAGTTGCGAGGATGCTCTCTACTCGCGGCCGAAAGACGGCGCTCTCGCACTCGATGAGGTGCGCCACGTGCTCGGGCGCCCTCCAGCGGGAGTTTTGGCGCTCCGCCGGCGCTTCGTCTTCGACCGCCGCGCGAAGCCTCTCGGGCGCCATCCCGAGACGCGCGACCAGGCGAGCCACGTCTTCCCCATCGAAGGCCTTAGAATAGCCCGAATAGTAGAGGGCGTTTCGCCCGGAGAACCGCTCGATCGCCTCTCCCAGGAAGCCCCCGCACTCGTCGAGTACGCGCTCGGCCATCGCTCGAGAGGCCCCCAGTTCGTGCATGGCTATCGCCGTCTTGCTCGAGCCGCCCGCCGCCGCGACCAGTGCTCGAGCCTGCTGGTCGTCTATCCCGCATGCCTCACGTACGATGCGAACGCTGCGGCCCGCGAGCTTTCGGCTCTTCGCCTGGAGATCAACCATCAGGTTGCGATAGACCTTGCCGAGCCGAACCATGACTCCGGTGGTTAGAGTGTTGAGGACCAGCTTGGTGGCCGTTCCGGCCTTGAGGCGCGTCGAACCGGCGATCACCTCGGGTCCGACGATCGGCGTGACGATGAGGTCGGCCTGGCCAAGCAGACTGTCCGGCAGCGGCGTACAGCTCACGACACCGGTGCCCGCGCCTCGCCGCTTCGCTTCCGCCAGCGCCGCGAGAACGAACGGCGTCGTACCGGACGCAGCGACGCCGAGGACGAAATCCGCTGGCTTCACATCCAGGGTGGCCATCGCCGAGCGGCCCGCCTCCTCGTCGTCTTCGGCACCCTCCAGACTGGCGGTGAGAGCCGCATCTCCCCCTGCGACGACGCCGCGAACCAGAGTCGAATCCGTCCCGAAAGTCGGAGGGCACTCGGCCGCATCGAGCACGCCCAGTCGACCACTCGAACCCGCACCTACGTAAACGAGCCGACCGCCGAGCCTGATCCGCCGCACGACCTCATCGATCAACCTGGCGAGACGCTCCGACTCGGCCGCGACGGCCGGCGCGACCTTGCGATCTTCCTCGTGGATGAGTCGCACGATCTCACCGGTGGATGCGCGATCCATTCGAACCGTGGCAGGGTTGCCGGCTTCGGTCAGCCGAGGATCCAGGCCCAACTCCGCTCCTCCTTTGCCGGCAGTCACGGGCTCTCTAACTTCGTGGCATGTCCGGCTTCCCGGGCCTGCCTCTTCGGTGGGAACTCGATCAGCCGGAAGGTATGAGACGGTAGGAACCCCCGACAGGAGCGCTCGAGCGTGGAGAACCGGCGGCCGGAGAGGCTGGCGCAGCAGGTGGAATCGACGCTGGAGGCGCGTTACGGCATCGCGAGAAAGACCCGGCTCGATCCGCTGGACGAGCTCATCCTGACGGTGCTCAGTCAGAACACTTCGGACACGAATCGTGATCGCGCGTGGGAGGAGCTGCAGCGGACGTACTCCGGCTGGAGCGAGGTCCTGGAAGAGGGACCGGAGCGTCTCACAGAAACGATTCGGCCAGCCGGCCTCGCGAAGCAGAAGGGCCTTACGATCTTTCGAATCCTGGATCTGCTTGGCGGCGAAGACGCGCCCAGCCTGGATCACCTTCGGAAAATGCCGGACGGCGAGGCGCTCAGCTACCTCACCGAGATCAAGGGCGTTGGGCTCAAGACGGCAGCCTGCGTGCTCTGCTTCTCGCTAGAGCGCCCGGTCATGCCCGTGGACACGCACGTTCACCGGGTCGCGCGACGGCTCGGCCTGGTCCCTCCGAACGCCACGCGAGATGCTGCTCACGACGTGCTCAACGCGGTCGTTCCGCCGGATCTGCGTTTCTCGCTGCACGTGCAACTCATCCGGCACGGGCGCGCCACGTGTCGGGCGCGCCGGGCCGCTTGCGACCGCTGCGAGCTCGTCGGCATCTGCCCGCGGGTGGGCGTGGAGGACTAGTGCGGGCAAGCATTCCGTGGATCCTTCTGCTTTGCGCCTCGCTTCCAGCGGGAGCCGGGGAGACGGACCGGCCGGCACAGACGGTCATAGCAAATCCTGCGACGGCGCCGTGGGACACGATCAAGCCACGTTTTCCGGACGGCTGGCCGTTCTCGCTGGATCAGGCGCCGGTGGCGGGACCGCGAGGGATGGTCGTGAGCGCCGACAGCCTAGCCAGCGCGGTCGGGCTGCGGGTTCTCCGTGGCGGAGGAAACGCGATCGACGCGGCCGTCGCCGTTCACTTCGCGCTCGCGGTGGTCTACCCCCAGGCGGGAAACGCGGGTGGCGGCGGCTTCATGGTCATACGCACGGCGGATGGCCGCGAAGCGACGCTCGACTTCCGGGAGAAAGCACCGAAGACGGCGTGGCGGGAGATGTACGTCGACTCGAGCGGCCTCGTGTCTGCGGCCAGCCGTACCGGACATCTCGCCGCCGGCGTTCCCGGATCGGTCGCCGGAATGGAGAAGGCACACCGCCGGTTCGGCCGTCTCGACTGGAAGCAGGTCTTGGAGCCATCGATTCGGCTGGCGAGGGACGGCTTCAGGGTGCCGGAGCGGCTCCACTCCGCGTTAGCAGGACAGGCCGAACGGTTACTCCGGTTTCCTGCCACAGCGGCGACCCTCTTTCCCGGCGGGCGTGCGCCGACCAGCGGATCGACTCTTCGACAGCCGGACCTCGAGCGCACCCTTCGGGCGATCGCGGATTCCGGCAGCGACGCCTTTTATCGGGGATGGATCGCTGATTCGCTCGTGGCGGAGATGAAGAGGGGAGGAGGGCTCATCTCTCATCTCGACCTGCGGGAGTATCGGGCCGTCTGGCGCCCGCCGGTTGCGATCGACTACGGCGGCCGCCGCTTGCTCTCCATGGGTCCACCATCCGGTGGCGGCATCGTTCTCGGCGAGATCCTCGGCATGCTGGGCGGTTTCGACCTGACGAGCCTCGGCTATCGCTCGAGCCAGGAGATCCACTTGCTCGTTGAAGTCATGAGGCGCGCTTACGCCGATCGGAACCGCTACCTCGGTGATCCGGATTTCGTCGCCATGCCGACGGAGCGCCTGCTGAGCCCGGCCTACCTGGACTCACTGCGGAGCACGATCGATCCGCAAGCGGCGTCAGCTTCTGTCCATGGGCCGCAACCGGGCCTGGAGAGCCCGCAGACGACGCACTACTCGATCATCGACTCCGCCGGTAACGCGGTGGCTGTCACGACCACGATCAACGGGTCCTTCGGCTCGGGCGTTCTGGTACGCGGAGCCGGCTTTCTGCTGAACAACGAGATGGACGACTTCACGGCCAGGCCGGGTGAGCCGAACATGTACGGCCTGGTTCAGGGAGAGGCGAACTCGATCGCGCCGGGCAAGCGGATGCTGTCGGCCATGACCCCCACGATCGTGGTCGCACCGAATGGCCGAACGGAGCTGGTAACCGGAACGCCGGGCGGTCCGACGATCACCACGTCGGTGCTCCAGGTCCTCCTCGGACAGCTTCTACACGGCCTCGATGTCCAGCAGGCCGTGAACGCTCCACGCATCCACCATCAGCACCTCCCCGATCGTCTGTACTACGAGCGAGGCGGCCTCGAGCCTTCCGTGCTACGGGAGCTGGAGCAAAAGGGCCACACGCTGGAGGAGCGGTCCGGCTTCTCTGGCGACGTCCAATCCATCTACGTTGCGCCGGATGGAGTCCGGTACGGCGCGGCTGACCCGAGAGGCGGAGGACGGGCGCTGGGGTACTGACGTCGGCTCAGCGGCGAGTCGGGTCGCGGGTCCAGATCGCAACGACGCCGCAGTGTCCACCACGGTAGCGGAAGACGGCTGGAGTACCTGAAGGACCCAGGTACACTTCTATCCCCTCGATGTCCTGCGGCGGCAGAATATCGATCCCGAAGCCCGACGTCGGCGGCTGCCGAATGCCATCCAGATAGTAGAGCATCGGGCAGGAATACCTGCTGCGCGAGGAGTAGAGGTCGGTGTGCGTGTCTCCCATAGCGCTGCCACCGACCCTCACGCCTGGCACGCTATAAAACATCTGGCTCAGGCGCTGGGGGTTGCGGTGCTCGATCTCCTCGCGAGTGATGAACGTCCCGTTCGAGCTCGCCCGCCGCCGATCGAAGCCGGCCATCTTCCCGACGGGGTCGATCGCCGCTATCTCGACGATCAGCTCCGGCACAGGCACGACGTTCATGAGCAGCGTGATCTCCACGCTGGCCGTCTGCCCGTCGCGAACGGCAACCGTGGCAGCCTCCCCGCGCTCCGAGATCATGTTCAGAAAGTGGATGATGAGCTCGTGCTCTCCGGCCGGTACATCCACGAAGTCGAATCGGCCTTCACTGTCGGTGAGGGCATCGCGGTCGAGGCCGATGAGTTCGACGCGCACGTCGGGGATCGGCGACAGATCGTCCGCCATGAGTACGCTCCCCTGGAGCGCGCCCGTCGCTTCCTCTTCCGCTTCCTGCTGCGCCTGTGCCGCGCGGGGAGCCGCGATCGCGACAGCAGCGAACACCAGCAGCGTCGCGAGCTCGCGCGCGCCCACTCGTCCCGCGCTCTGTTCCGCTCTCACCATTCCAGCCCGCACCTGCAGGAGAAACAGACCGAATAGAAACTCGGCGTCTACCCGTTAAACGAACAAGTGCGCAGGAAAGGTCCGTTTCTGCAGGCCGAACTCAAGACCGGGAGACCGCGATCCTGAGCTCCAGCGGAGCGTCCAGCCGGAGAACCAACCGCGATCCTCTCGGCAGAACCGCGTCCACGTCCTCCGTCCCGAGAACGATGGCAGTCCCGGCAGCGCCACCGACTGCCGTCCCGATTATGGTTCCCAGCGCATCACCTCCGAGCACGCTTCCGAGGATCGCTCCAGCCACGGCGGCGCCGCCGATCTTGGCGGCCTTCTCTCCGGTGGATGTGCGTGATCGGGTCTCGGGACTCGCCTCGATAATGGAGACAGCGATCGGGTAGGATTCGCCATCGAACGATACCTCGTGGATCGCCAGGTTGATCACTGCCGGCTTTCCGTGGCTGGCCGACTCCTGGACGGCGCTGACCTCGCCGACGATCAACGCACCGGCGGGCGCTACCACTACGTGGCCGTCGCTCAGAGCTCTTTGGAGCGTGGCGGAGAAGAGGTCGCCGACGTGGTTGTGCCGGGTGCTCAGCTCCTGGTTGAGCGTGACCGTGAAGGTAACGCCGCCGCCGACGCTCCGACGCTCGTAGGCGGGACCGGCCAGCTCGACGTCGGCCGACGCGGGAGACCGTGTCTCCTCGGCGGCGGGCTCGGGTTCGCCTCTCGGAGCCGGAGGGGGTGGTGGCGGCGGCGGCGCGGGCCGCGGTCGTGGAGCGGGCCTTTCATCACGGTTACCCTCACCACGCGCATCGTCCATCAGCTCGGCCAACACCGAGTCAGCGCTCATCGCCAGATCGAGCTCCCGGTCGAGCAGAGCCAGCGTGTCCACGACAGCTTCTTCGTTGGCGTCGGGCGCGTCCCCGCAGCCGGCAGCATACAGGGAGACGGCCAGCAGCGCGGTGCTCGTCGACAACCCGGGATGGCGACGCTTCCTGGCCTGCAGCGGTCTCCGTTTCATGACCATCGCTCCTGGCGATCCGCGTTGTAGTCTCTCACCTCGAGATTTACCTTCCTCGACCTCGAGGCCCATCGGATGGACCTGAGAAAGGCACCGGAGGTAACGGCAGAGCCTGGCTACGGAGCTCATGAAGAGCCTGCGAACCCTGATTCCCTACTTCGAACCCTACCGCCGGGGCATCGTCACCGGCCTCGTGCTGGTAGTGGTCGGGAACCTATTCACGCTCCTCGGACCCTACCTTTTGAAAGCGGCGATCGACGCTCTGGAAGCCGGACTCGACCGAGCCCTCATCGTACGCTATTCGCTGTTGATCGTGCTGGTCGCAATTCTGGCCGGCATATGCCGCTACTACATGCGGGAACTGTTGAACGGGATCAGCCGTCGGATCGAGGCGGATCTCAGAAACGACCTGTTTCGCCACCTCCTGCGGCTCCCGGCCCAGTTCTACGACAGCTGGAGAACCGGCGATCTGATGAGCCGGGCAACGAACGACGTCCTCGCCGTCCGCATGGTGGCCGGACCGGCGATCATGTATGCCGTGAACACGGCGACCGTGAGCGTGTTCGCTCTCATCCTCATGATCTGGATCGATCCGGTCCTAACCCTCCTCGCGATGATTCCGCTGCTCGTGCTTCCCGCCGTGGTCTTTTCGTTCGGCAAGAAGATCCATGATCGGTTCGAGCAAATTCAGAGCCAGTTTGCCGAGCTATCGAGCTTCATTCAGGAGTACCTCTCGAGCATTCGCATCGTGAAGGCCTATACGCAGGAAGAAGCCCAGGTCGGGCGGTTCAGCGGCCTCAACGACGAGTATCTGAACAGGAACATGAGCCTCGCGCGCGTATGGGGCGCGTTCCATCCTTCTCTCATCCTGCTTACCGGTATGGGCGCAGTGATCGTGCTCGGATATGGCGGCCGGCTCGTCACCGCCGGCACGATCACCCTCGGCGACTTCGTGGCATTCGGTTTTTATCTCACCCTGCTGAGCTGGCCGATGATCGCGCTCGGCTGGGTAACGAACCTCTTCCAGCGCGGCGCTGCGTCTATGGGGAGGATCAACGAATTGATGTCGGTGCAACCGGCCATCGCGGACGATCCGGATCCCTTGCCGACCGGATCGATCCGCGGGCGCGTCGAGTTGCGCGATGTTTCGTTCCGCTATCCGGACACGGAGCGGTGGGTGCTGCGCGACATCACCCTGGTGATCGAACCCGGCCAAACGGCGGCCATCGTCGGAGCGACGGGAAGCGGAAAGACCACATTGGTTCGGTTGATTCCGCGGCTCTACGACGCGACCGAAGGAGTCGTGCTGTTCGACGGTGTCGATGTTCGGAGGCTGCCACTGAACGCCCTGCGTGACGCCAGCGCCGTCGTCCCGCAGGAGCCTTTCCTCTTCAGCATGAGGCTCAAACGCAATATCGCGCTTCACGGGACGGAAGAGCCTGACATCGAGAGGCTGATGGAGGCGATCGACATCGCGCACCTGACGGAAGCTCTGGCCGTCATTCCCGAGGGCCTCGATACGCGCCTCGGGGAGCGTGGTATCAATCTGTCGGGAGGCCAGAAGCAACGCGCCACGCTGGCCCGAGCGCTGTACCGCGACACTCCCGTGCTTATCCTAGACGACGCGCTCTCGGCCGTCGATTCTGTAACGGAGACGGCAATCCTACACGAGCTTCAGGAGTACATGCACGACCGAAGCTCGATCCTGATCTCCCATCGCGTTTCGGCTGTCCGTGACGCCAACGTGATCTTCGTTCTGGAGGATGGACGGCTCGTAGAGCAGGGACGCCATGAGGAGCTGTTGGAAATGAACGGCGTTTACAAGCGGCTTCTTGACCGGCAGCTGCTCAGCGAGGCGATCGAGCGCGAGGAGGCACTTCCCCCGGCTTCCTGAGGCCGCCGAGACGCGAGGGCCGGCCAACTCGCGGATGCTGCTCGTCGGCTGCTAAATCCTCTCCAGTATGAAGTCGGGCGTGAGGCTCGCGGCCCAGGAGGCGAGCAGCGTGAACTGGCCGCTGAGCAGCAGAAACCCGACCACCACGAGAAGCCCTCCACTCACTCGCTCCACCCACACCATGTGCCGCCGCAGCCGCTTGAATGTCGAGAGGAACCAGGTAAGGCCGATCGTGCTCAACAGGAAGGGGATCGCCAATCCGATCGAGTACACGGCCAGCAGAAGCACTCCCTCGCTCAGTGTCTGCCGCGTGGCGGCAAACGTCAGGATTCCCCCCAAAATCGGTCCGATGCACGGCGTCCACCCGGCACCGAAGGTCACGCCCACCAGATAGGAGCCAACGTAGCCGACCGGCCTGTGCTCCAGATGCACCCGCCGCTCCCGCTGCAGCCAGCGAAACGGCGTGATTCCCAGGAGATGGAGGCCGAAGAGAACGACGATCACCCCGCCGACGCGGGCAATCCAGATTTGATACTCCCTCAGCAGCTGGCCGAGGAACGTCGCGGAGGCCCCGAGGGCCATGAAAATGGAGCTGAAGCCGACAACGAAGAGCACGGAATGCACGAGCGCGGTCCTTCGCAGCTCGGCATCGCCGCTCTCCAGATCTTCTAGGCTCAAGCCCGTGACGAACGAAAGGTACGACGGCACGAGAGGAAGAACGCACGGCGAAAGGAAGGAGAGCAGCCCCGCGGCAAGCGCGGCGGTCAGGCCAATCCCCAGAGACTCCATCCGCCGAGGTTAGGAGTTCTTCGTTGGAAGAACGGGCGAAGGCCGCTCAGGTCTGGCAGGAAGGACAGGTACCGACCAGCTCGAGCCTGTAGCCCAGGACCTCGTAATCGGTTTGTCCGGATACCGAGTGCATCCAGTCGGAGGGCCTGGCCCGATCCACATCGCTGACCCGACCGCAGCTCCAGCAGCGAATGTGGTCGTGCGCGTCCGTCCGTCCGTCATACCGCGCCGGGCCGTCGCCCAGCGCCAGCTTCGCGGCGACTCCGCAGTTCACGAAGGCCTCTAGCGCCTTGTAGACCGTGGCGAGGCTGATGTCGGGAATCTCTGCCCGCACGCTCGTGAAGATGTCATCTGCCGTGGGATGGCTGGAGGAAGCGTACAAGCTCTCGTACACGGCCGCCCGTTGGGCGGTAAAGCGGTGCCCTCCCGCCTCCAGCGCCTGCCGAAACCGCTGGTTTACCGCGTCTGTCGCTTCGCCCCGCATCTCGTTTCTCGTTCGCTTTTTCTCATTGTCGCCGGCACTTCATACGTACGGTGACAACGTAAGGATCCGGGATTGAGGGATCAAATCTGAGGGGAGAGCGAGGAGCCCGGGCGCAGCCGGCCCGGGCTCGATGCTACGTGTGGCGTGAACGGCGGCGAGTCAGTTGGTCGTCAACTCGGCCCAGCGGACGTCAGATCCTCCGATCTCGACATGTCTGGGCTCTCCCAGGTCACCCAGCCGCCGCTGCAGCCGGTGGACCATGCGGGGCACCCGATCCGCCGGGACGAGGCCGTGCTCGGTGATCGTCTGGCCCGAGTTGCCGTTCGCCCGGACGCCCGGTGGCAGACAAGCGCTGTACAGCCGACGGCGATCGCCGTCGAAGCAGGTGAAAAGGAAGAACTCGGCCGAGCCCTCAAGTGCCGCCAGCGGCGGAAACACCCACAACTCGGCGATCTCGGAAGGGGGGATCGTTCGGCCCAACTCGCGCAGCCGCAGGTCGAAACTCTGACCCGAGCCGCTCCCGTCGCGGGATCCGTCCATCAGACCTCCTCACCGCAGTGAAGAGCCAGCCGGGCGCACGCGCACCGGTAGCCACAGAACGTCGGATGAACGGGACCCGTAATATATAGTGGAGAACAGCCTTACGATTCAAGGGCTTCCTGCTCGGCCACTCCGAAACCGCTCGCCTTCAGTGAATCGCGCACGCTCTGCAGGACCGCCTCTCGGGACGGGTCCAGGGGGCCTTTCATATGAATGCCGGCCGCCTTCTCGTGCCCGCCTCCCCCGTGCTGTCTCGCGATGGCGGCGACATCGGAAGGCCCGTTCGACCGCAGCGAGACTTTCGTGGACCGGTCCGGCAGCTCGCGGAACAACACCGCGATCTCCACGCCGCGCAGCTGCCGTGCGTGCTCGACGAGGCCCTCCAGATCAGCGGATGCGGCGCGCGACTTCAGAAAGTCCTCCCGCTTGAGCGTGATCCACGCCAGAGGGAGCTTGGAGTCTCTCTCGAGGCCAGCCAGGGCGCGACGCAGAAGCTCGAGACGCTCGTCGGTCACCTGCCCGTAGAGTTGACGGTACATCTCCTGGGGATCGACGCCGACCCTGAGCAGATCGGCGCAGATCTCGTGGGTCCGGGCCGTCGTGTTCGCGAAGCGGAACGAACCGGTGTCGGTCGCGATCGCCACGTACAGGGCCTCGGCTTCCGCGGTCTCGATCGGCTCCCCCGACCCGGTGATGATGTCGAAGACGAGCTCACCGGTGGCGCATGCGGTTGGATCGCGGAGCACCGGATCTCCGATGGACTGCGGAGTGTCTGGATGGTGATCGATGACGGCGACCCTTCGACCCCGGATCGCTGAATACAGATCCCCCAGCCGGGACGGCTCCGCCGTGTCGAGGACGATGAACAGATCGGCCTCCTGCAGAGCTGTTTGGCCTTTCGGCTCCCGCGGCGTATGGGGGGTCAGGTTTCCGAGCAGGAACTTGAACGTGTCCGGGAACCGGGTCGGGTTTACGATGGAGGCCTGTACGCCGCGGCGCGCGAGGTAGAGGGCCAGAGCGATCTGGCTCCCGGCGCCGTCGCCGTCTGCATTGATATGCGTCGTGAGGACCGGGCGGCGTGCTGCCTCCAGCTCCGCGCGAAACAGCTCTAGGTTGGGGAGCGAAGGGTCAGGAATCGGGCGGATCCCGTTCCGTTGCCGCGGCCTCTTCGGCGCCGGCTGATCCCGAGAGGATCCGCATATAGCAGTACGCGGTCAGGGTCGTTACCGAACCCATGCTCAGCAGCATGAAGAACCAGGCGAACGGCGCGATCGAAGAACCTTCCAAGGCTATCTCTCCCTAGCAGGTGGCTCGGAGGCGGGCTCGGCGACCCCGGAAGGGGGAGCCGGCTCGCCGGAGCCGGCTTTTTGCACCCACGCCTGGTGGATCAGGTAGAGACCGAGTGTCAATAAGCCCAAGATGACGATCCTGCTGAACCATCGATACACGATCGTGTCTGGATCATACGCGATGGGCGCATCCGCCACATCTCGCATCAACAGCGTCGGCACCGCTTCCGTCACCAGCCACCAACCGAGCAGGACGAAGAGAAAGAGTGGCGTGACCCACTTGATGACGAACTTGTATATGAGCGGCACCCGGAGATCGGCCCCCAAATGCATCTCGCGCCAGCCGCGGTTGATGCCGAACACGTAAGAAAAAAGACAGATTTCGACCGTCGCGAACACGACGAGACCGAACGTGCCTGCCCAGTAGTCCCACACATCCAGAAACTGTCGATGGTAGAAGACGATGTGCAGCGTCCCGAGAGCGACCGCCAACGCCATTACCTGCAGAACTGCCTGCTTTCGGGTGCGGGCGTACTCCTCCTGAAGGAAGGCGACTGCCGGGCTCGAGAGGGCCACGCTTGAGGTGATGCCCGCGATGAACAGCAAGAAGAACCAGAGGAATCCGATCAGCTGTCCCCAGGCCTGTGCACCTGGAAGCCCCTGGAAGACGACGCCCATGGCAACGATCCCGAGATCGTAGGTCCCTCCCTCGGCGATGGCCGTGGCCCCCGCGACCCCGAAGAAGGTGACAGCCGCGGGTATGGCGATCGTGCCTCCCAGTACGACCTCCGCGAACTCGTTGGTCGCACCCGTCGAAAGCCCGGTGAGGGTGATGTCGTCCTTTTCGGTCAGATAGGACGAGTAGCAGTGAATCGTCCCCATGCCCAACGACAGGGTAAAGAACATCTGGCCGGCGGCCGCCAGCCAGACCTTCGCATCTCCCAGGCTGGTCCACTCGGGGTTCCAGATGAAGTTGAGGCCCTCAGCGGGCGTCCCCACGGCTGCCGGCAGCGTCAGGACGCGGATCATCAAGATGAATGCGAACAGAAAGAGGATCGGCATTCCGATCAGAGCCAACCTCTCGATCCCCCCGCTGATGCCCCGCGAGAGCACGGAATAGAGAAAGACGATGGTGAGGAGGAAGAAACCGACCGCGACCCAGCCTCCGTGACTCGATCCGTCGAAGATGTCCTGGTAGGAGTAGAGGTACTGTGCCACCTGGTCGAACTCCCCGAGGCCGAAGTAGCCGCCGGTGAGGCTGAAGAAGCTGAAGCCGAGCATCCAGGAGACGACGTAGGTGTAGTATATGAAGACGATGAGCGGCATCACGATGCCGAGCACGCCGAGGTACTTCGCCCATTTTCGCTTCCGGTCGCCCATCTCGTCGAACATGCCGGGCACCGTGTTGTATCCGCGGCTCCCGCCGAATCGACCGATCGTCCACTCCACCCACATGAGCGGAATGCCGAGAAGGAGGAAGGAGACGAAGTACGGGATCATGAAGGTCCCGCCGCCGTTTTGCGCCGCCTGGACGGGAAAGCGGAGGAAGTTGCCGAGGCCGACCGCATTTCCGGCCATGGCCAGGATGAGGCCGATCCTCGTCGCCCAACGCTCTTGCTGATGCGCCTGCAAAGTCACTCCACTTCCGGACGGCGGCCTGGGACGGGAAGCGCTCACGCTACCCGCCGCTCGTTCATGGTGTCAAGCAAGCTCGGCTGTCGGTCAGAACGGCACGCGTTTTCGAATCTTCGCCCACGTGGAGCCGAGATGGACCCAGTGGCCTGAAGGCGATCCCACAACGTCGCCGCTCCTGGCGGAACGAACGAACTCGTCCGGCCGTTCGAACGGATCGAGTCTGACCCTTGCCGCCCCGATCTCGCCCAGCGTGTGCGCATCACTGCCCGCCCCGATCGGAAGGCCTTGTCGCTCGGCCCACAGCCTCGCCCGCTCGTTCCGTTCGGCGTCGTGCACCCGCGCGTTGAACACTTCCACGACGTCCACGCAATCGATGACGGTCGAAAAGAACCCTTCGTCACCGCCCCGCCAACGATCGAACGGATGCGGAAGGTAGACGACCCCTCCCTGATCGTGAATCTCGTCGGCGACGGCACGAAGGCTCTGACCGGGGGCTATGTGCGCAGTGAGAAACAGACCGATGAGATCGAGGCCTTCGGCCGTTCGTACCTCTTCTCCGATGATCACCAGGTCGGGTGCTAGAAGGCTGGCTTCGAAGGCGCCCTGGATTTGATCGTGATCCGTGACCGCGATTCGGTCGAGTCCTACCCGACGAGCCGTCGCCACTACATCCGCCGGATCGCTCAGGCAATCCTTCGAGTGCCACGTGTGCATGTGCAGATCGACGGACCAGCGGCCACCGCCATCTCGAGTCTCGACGCCGGTGGAGCCGGGGGAGGTTGGATCGATGCTGTCCCAGGCCAGGCGCGCCGCCTCCTCCAGCTCTTCCAACGAACCGTTGTTCTCGACGACGATATCGGCCCGCTCCCGCTTCTCTTCGCCCGACAGCTGTGCGTCATTGAGGGCCAGGAACTCCCGTGACGACAAACCGCGCTTGCTGAGGACACGCCTCTCGCGTTCATCGACAGGTGCGTCGACCACGACGACCAGATCGCACAGACGCGCCAAGCCGGTCTCGTAAAGCAGAGGAACTTCGATCACGACGACGGGGCAGCCGTCCGATCGGGCCTCGTCCAATCGGGCATGAAGCAGCTCGAGAACTTCGGGGTGGACGATCCGTTCCAGCCGTTCGCGCGCCTCGGCATCCTCCGCGATCAACCGGCGCAGCGCGGCGCGATCCATGGTTCCATCCGCCGCCACGACCGTCTCGCCCCATGTCTCCCGGACGCGCTCCAGGGCCGGGCGCCCCGGCTGAACGACCTCCCGCGCGAGCGCGTCGGTATCGATGCGGCGGGCACCCCAGAGCTCGAAGTAGCGGCCGACGGTGCTCTTTCCGGCCCCCAGCGTGCCGGTCAGCCCGACGCGTATCACTTGCCGATCAGCGGTGCCGGTTCTTCTCCAGCCGCACCGAGAGCTTCGAGAAAGTCATGCACGATCGATCGAGCCAGCTCATCGGCCTCTTCCTCGGGCAGACCCTGGAGATCGATCTGCCCTCCCGCGAGCATCCCGTGGCCCCCTGCCGAGCCCCGATCGCCGACCACATTCCTGACGAGCTCTCCAGCGTGGGCGACAGGCTCGGCGCCGCGAACCGAGATCAGGAGGCTGCTTCCGTACGTGCCCAGAGCGATCGACCAGTCGACGCCTCGGGCGCGTAGCAATAGGTCGGCCAGCTCGGCCACCATGTCCGGGTGCGTAAGGCGGCCGGCCGAGGCGATGATGACTCTTCCGTACCGGCGCGCCTCTTCCAGAGCCTGATGGACCGACCTGAAATAGCTGGTCGGAAGCCGGGGGTGACGGATCCGCGCGTAGGCCTCCGGGTCGGTTCGCGGATAGAGATAGAGGCTCGCGCTGATGTCGGCCGGCGAGACCTCGCGACCGAGATCGGCTGTCTCCGACTGGATGCCGTAGAAGAGCGCCGTAGCGAGCTGTCGCTCCGGTTCGAGTCCGCCAGCACGAAGATACTCCACGAGCATCGAACAGCTCGCGCCGTATTCGGGTCTCACATCGGCGAAGGGCGAAGCCTCCGTCTCGGGCCGTACCGGGTGGTGATCGATGACGACGCTCGCGATACGGCCGGCGGGCAGCGAGTTGTTGCCGGCCCGCGGCTGCGTGTCGACGAGGGCCACTGCTGTCTGCGAGCTGATCTCCACGTTCCGTCCGAGCCGTTTGAACTCGGCTCCGATCTCATCGATCAGCGCTTTGTTCTCGGCCCGCCCGACGATCCCTCCGAACGCCAGCGAGCAGGAGAGGCCGGCTGACCGCTCCAAGAGGAAGCTCAGCGCCGCCGCCGACGCCAGGGCATCCGGATCGGGGTTGTCGTGCGTCACGACCAGCAGGTCCTCCGCCCCCTCGACTGCATCGAGCAGCCCTGCTAGACGCTGTGCCTCTTCGCCTGTGAGGGCTTCCGGTCGGCGGGGTCCCTTCCCCTCGTCCTCGATCGCGGCTGCCGGGCTCAATCCGAGCAGTCCCCGTGCGGGTAGTTGTGGCCGCAGTTCGGACAGCGCCCGCCGCGACACCCCATCAGCCGCGCCGGCAGAGGCCATTCGCAGCGAATGCAGGGGCGCATCTCTTCCGGCGCGGCCTCGTCCGCACCGAGCGTGCGGGCTTTCGACTCGCCGGTGAGGTTGGCCGACCGTGAGAGCTCAGAGGGCTCCTCGGCCATCAGCCGCTCCAGCCGAAGGCACCCGTCAGAAACGGGTTGGACCCGGCTTCTCGGGCGACAGTCGTGTCCGGGCCGTGTCCGGAATGCAGAATCGTGTCTCCGGGAAGGGTGAGAATCTGTTCGCGAATCGACGCCAACAACGCCGCCGTATCCCCACCCGGCAGGTCGGTCCGGCCGATCGAGCCTGCGAACACGCAATCCCCGACGAAAGCTCTCCCTTCAACTACGAGGACGACCCCGCCGGGCGAATGGCCGGGCGCGTGAAGCACATCCAGGTGAACTCCCGCGAGGTCGACCGACTGGCCATGCGAAAACGTCTCGGTTGGCGGAGGAGGAGAATCCAGCTCGAGACCGAACGCCGCGGCTTGAGCTGCCGCGGACTCGTACAAGGGAAGGTCCGCGGCATGAAGGTAGACGGGGAGCGAATGCGCCTTTACCAGGGGAGCGACTCCCGCGACGTGATCGACATGGCCGTGGGTGAGGAGGATCGCCTCCGGCTCGGCCTCCCAACCCGCGAGCGCATCCTCGAGCCGCTGATGCTCGAACCCTGGATCGATGACCAGCGTTTCGGGTCGACCCTCAACACGCAGTAGGAAACAGTTGGCGAGAAACGGCCCCAGCTCGAGCCTCAGGACTTCCAGCGCTTGGGCCACGCCCCCCGGCCGGAAGCGGGTCTAAGCCGAAAAGGAGCTTCCGCAGCCGCAGCCGCCGGTCGCGTTCGGGTTCTCGAAGCTGAAGCCCGAGCCCTGAAAGCTCGTGTGGTAGTCGATGACGATGCCGCTCAGGTACTGCGCGCTGAACGGATCGACGAACAGCCTGACTCCGTGGCGCGCGAGCACGAAATCGTCATCTCGCGGGTCCTCTTCTATGTCCAAGCCATACTCGAAGCCGGAGCAGCCACCCGGACGCACGCTAACCCGCAAGCCAGCCGACTCCAGGCTCAGCTCTTCCTGCTCTAAGAACTTGCGAACCTCCGTTGCCGCCAACTCCGTCAAAGTGACGTCTACGGCGCTGGCTTCGGATGTCGTCGTTCCGCTCATATCTCCCATTCCTATTTGGCTTTGCCGCCGGTATACCGATAGCGGCTTTGGTGCAAATCCTAGGCCGGCTCTTTGGCCAATGTCAACCAGTCCTCGGGGCGCGAACCGGGGAAGACCCGCGCGCGGAACCGATCACTGTTATATAAATGCGTCACGGGTTGGAAGTTCCTGAACCGTGTGACCACGGAAGAGAGGCTCGGTAAGAATGAACAGCGAAGGCGGGGTGAGGGGTGCGAGCTCCGTATCGATCGGCGACATCGACTTTACCGACGCGGAGCGCCATCAGGTCGTGATCATCGGCACGGGTCCGGCCGGGCTGACGGCAGCGCTGTACTCGGCACGGGCGAACCTGGCTCCGGTCGTCTATCAGGGCCCGCAGCCCGGCGGACAGCTCATCACGACCACCGACGTAGAAAACTATCCTGGCTTCCCGGACGGCATCCTCGGTCCCGACATGATGATGAAGTTCGAGGAGCAGGCTGGCCGCTTCGGTGCCGATCTGCGGTACGGAACGGTAACGGCCGTCGACCTGTCCAGGCGGCCGTTCCACGTTCTGGTGGACGACCGGACACCGTTGATGGCCGACGTATTGATCGTCTCTACCGGTGCGTCGGCAAAGTACATGGGCCTGGAGAACGAGCAGCGTCTGCTGGGACACGGGGTGTCCTCCTGCGCGACCTGCGATGGCGCCTTTTTCAGGGACGTGGAAGTTGCCGTTGTGGGCGGCGGGGACTCGGCAATGGAAGAGGCCCTTTTCCTCACTCGCTTCGCCACTCGGGTCCACGTCATCCATCGAAGAGACGAGCTTCGCGCGTCGAAGATCATGCAGGACCGGGCCTTTGCGAACGAGAAGATCGAGTTCATCTGGGATTCGGTCGTCGAGGACGTGTTTGGCGAGCGTCAGGTGGAGGGAATCCGTATCCGAAACGTGAAAACCGACGAAGCCAGGGAGCTCCCGGTGGAAGCTCTCTTTCTCGCGATCGGCCACACTCCGAACACGGAGGTTTTTCAGGGACAGGTCGAGATGGACGAAGTTGGCTACGTAAAGACCGCCGCCGATTCGACTTTCACGAGCGTAGAGGGCGTGTTCGCCTGTGGAGATGCACAGGACCACGTGTACCGGCAGGCCGTGACGGCGGCCGGCACGGGATGCATGGCTGCGATCGACGCCGAGCGCTGGCTTGCCGAGCAAACCGACCAGGCGATCAGCGCGGCCGGATCGGGGTCGGGGCCTCCCGAGGCGGCTGCCCTCGACGCGGTCGACCGGGCGGGCTAGCCGGGATCCGCCACCCGATCGCGAATCGCCTCGAACCAGCTGAACGGCACGCGCTGAGAGCCGATCTCGCGGCCAGGGGATGGCCCATGCCAATCCGATCCGCCGCTCGGCAGCAGGTTGAGCCGCCGGCATAGGGCTCGTAACCGGGATCGCACACCTGCCCTGTTCTGGGGGTGGAGGACCTCCACCCCGTCCAGCCCCTCGCCTCGCCAGCGCGCGATCTCGCGCTCTCCATGCGTTCTCCCCGGGTGAGCCAGGATCGAGACTCCGCCGGCCGCGTGCACGACCTCGAAGACGGCGGCGGGCGGGGTCGGCTTCTTCCGGACGAACGCCGGTCCGCCCCGCGTCAGGTATCGGCGAAAGACGGTATCCACGTCCGGCACGAGATCTTCGGCCACCAACGCCCTGGCGACGTGCGCTCGGGTTGGCGCAGCCTCACCGCACTGCCTCTTCACCGCTTCGTAATCGACCCTCACACCGAGTGATCGCAGGCGACTTACAATTTCGCGTGCACGTCGTACGCGATCCGAGCGGAGATCGGCCAGAAACTCGAGAAGCCCCGTGTCCGTGCGGTACAACAGATCGAGCCGGCGCGCTTCGTCGGCGGCCGCATCCAGACCCTCGACCGTATCGTGATCGGTCAGCGAGATGGCTGCGAGACCGGCGGACGCGGCGTGACGCACCACCTCGGCCGGAGAAACCGTGCCGTCGGAGGCCGTCGAATGGAGGTGAAGATCTACGAACGAAACGGGAGTCGCTCCCGTGCTATTCGTAGCGCTGCGGGTAGCCCAGGGAGCGGGAGGCGTCGAACAGCGCGGCTATCGTCGCTCCGTCGAGCGCCTGCAGGTCGTCCGGCCCCTTGATGCTTTCCTCGGGGACCTCGACCACGCGGTAGGGCCGCTGGTTCGTCGTCTCGCAGAAAAAGAGCACCGTGCGGAAGCCCTCCCGCTCGGCACGTTCGCCGAGTCGTACGATCCACGTATCTCCATCCGCCTTGTGCTTTCGCGGGCCGTTCATCTCTCTCTCTCCACCAGAAGGGCCGCGACGAGAGCAGGCTCGAGAACGACGACGGCCCCTTCAACCTCCAGGCGCAACGAATCGGCGACCTCGGGGTCGCTTTGCAGGACGATCCGTGCGCTGGGGCACAAGCCCAGATTCTGCAGCCTCATCAACAGGCCGGAGTCCGTATCGGCCACCTGGCGAACTCTGGCGGCCTCCCCCGGTCGAAGATCCCCCAAGCTGACGAGCGACCGCTCTGAGACCGATCCATCGGCCGTAGGTATCGGTGCGCCATGCGGATCGAACTCGGGATCGCCCAGCGCCGCCGCCATCCGATCGATCAGGTCGTTCGACGCCGCATGCTCGAGGCGCTCCGCTTCTGCGTGCACCGCTTCCCACGTGTAGCCGAGCTGCTCTATCAGATACAGTTCGATCACCCGGTGGCGCCGAATGATCTGCAGGGCCGAGCGCTGTCCTGTCTCGGTGAGGCGCACGCCGTGGTAAGGCACGTGCTCCAGCAACCCTTGATCGGCCAGGCTCTTCACCATGTTGGTCACCGAAGCGGCAGAGCGCCCCAATGTCCCCGCCAACGCCGTGGTGGAGACCGGAGACGAGCTCCGCTGCAGCGTGTAGATCGCCTTCAGATAGTCTTCCGCGGCGCGGCTTTGGAGCTTCGCGACAGTCGGCATCAGCGTCTGGCTCCGTGAGAGCTCAGGCAGGTATGAAGCTCGTGTCTTCATCGAGCGCGCCGATGAAGCCCGCGATCAACGCCGCCGCCTGCTCCACATCAGTCATGGAGACGATCTGGTTCGGCGAGTGCATGTAGCGGTTCGGGATCGATACGATGCCGGTCGCGACTCCCGATCTCGACGTAAAGATGGCATCGGCGTCGGTCCCGCTGGCTGACGGTGAAGCGTGCACTTGATACGGCATCCCCGCCCGCTCGGCCGCTTCCACGAGCCGCGTGTACACGACCTGGTTTACGACGGCGCCGCGCGACAGGACCGGACCTTGGCCAAGCTTGATCTCGCCATGCTCCTTGGCGTCCAGCGTAGGGTGATCCGTCGCATGGGTGACATCGATTACGATCGCCACATCGGGCGCGAGCTGAAAGCTGCTCGTGCGTGCGCCGCCCCCGGAGGCGTATCCGACCTCCTCCTGCGTCGTCGCGACGGCGACCACCTCGGCCGGTGATCCACCCTCCGAGGCAAGCCTAAGGGCCTCGAGAGCCACGACGGCGCCGATCCGGTCGTCGATCGACCGCGCAGCCACGAGATCATCGCCGAGCTCCAGGGTGTCGGATCGTATCACGGCAACGTCTCCGATCGCTACGCGCTCTCGTGCCTCGTCGCCGGACCGGGCGCCGATGTCGATCCACAGGTCCTTCATCTTGACGGCTTTCTCACGGTCCGCGCGCTCGATCAGATGAACGGCCCGTCGGCCGATCACCCCGGCGACGCTGCCGGCGGCCGAGAGAATCTCGACCCGCTGGCCGACCAGCACCTGCGCATCCCAACCGCCCACCTCGCGCACATACAGAAAGCCCTGGTCGTCCACGTGATGGATCATCAGGCCAATCTCATCGATGTGGCCAGCCAGCATGACTCGCGGACCTCCTCCCTCTCGTACGCGGGCGAAGCTGCTGCCGTATATGTCGCTCCATGTCGTGTCGGCGAACTCGTCCGCGAGGGCACGCCAGGCCCGCGCGGCCTCGGTCTCGAAACCGGATGGTCCCTTCGCGTCCAGCAGATTCGTGAGGCTGTTATGCGCTCTCGAGCTCATGCGTTTTCCGAGTCTTCATTGGGATTCTGAGGGTACGGACCCGTGGGCCCGGAAGAACGGGGCGGTAAGTTAGACGGGCCGTGGGCGACCGGCAATTATGATTCTTCTGCGTCGATTTCGTCCAGTAGCGTGCTGAGCCGGCCCGCGAGTTCCTGAGATCGCTGCGGCTTCACTCCGCGGTCGTGGACATAGTCGAGGAACGCCCGCTCGAAGTTGAAGACCGGGTAGCAGCGTCGGCACATCTCCAGGTGGTGGCGGATCTGCTCGTACAGGCGCGGCTCCAGCTCGCCATCCAAGTACTCGTAGAGGTTGCGGGCACAGTCCTCGCAATCGACCTCGTCCAGGGCGGCACCTCCCTCGGGAGGATCCCCCGTGTCTCCCGGGGGCCGCTGATCGTCCGTCATCTCATCATCCCCTTGCCCGCGGGTTCTGGAGCAGCCGTGTCCGCATACTCCCGCCTCACCGTATGTAGCCCATCTCTACGGCGTAGCGATAAAGCCTCTGCTGTAGCCTGCGTCTGGCTCGAAAAAGCCGGGATTTTACGGTGCCCACGGGAATCTCCAATATCTCGGAGATCTCCTGATAGCCCAGTCCTTCCAGATCCGCCAGGATAAGGGGAACGCGAAAATCCTCGGAGAGCTCCTCGATCGCCCGGACCACCTCCTCATCCACGATGCGATCGAAGAAGCCACCCTCGGTATCGGAGCTCTGCAGCTCCGGGAAGACCGATCGCTCGGCCACCTCATCGAACTCGACCGGCACCGGCCTCTTCTGGCGGCGGCGCAGATCGTTGATGAAGGTGTTGCGGAGGATCGTGGTGAGCCAAGCCCGGCAGTTCGTGCCCTTTTCGAAGTTGTCCCAGGCCCGATAGGCCTTGAGCACGGTGTCCTGCACGAGGTCCTGGGCTGCCGCATCGTCACCGCCGGTGAAACGCAGCGCCAGACCGTACAGCACGTCGAGGTGCACGAGCGCCTCGGCCTCGAACTCCTCGTGCTTCGTGCTCAACCGGTCACACGAGAGCGGGGCGAGCTGAACAGCGAATCAGCCAGCGCCGGGTTGATCCAAACATCGTCGATGCGAAGCTCCTTCGTCAGTCGGCCGTCCCGGTACCAACGGCGGGTTCCGACATAGGTGATCGGATCGGCCTCCCGGAAATCGGACCAGACAGTGCGATTCCGATTCTCCTTCCCCTCCTCGATATAGTGTACTTCCCTCGGAAAGGGATCATCGCGCGAAAAATAGTAGAAGTACCGATCGCCCGGGTGGGCACCGATATCGGTACCGAAGCTCACGGCAACTTCGTAGCCATCATCGATCACCGTTGCGGTTCTGTTCACTCCGGGATCCCAGAGCTTGTACGGCAGTCCAAGCCAGTACACGACGTCCCGCCCGACGTATTCCGATTCGGCCGTCGCCGGGTGGTCGATGGGCAGGGCGGCGCCGTTCAGTGCGGCCCACGCCGTGTCTCCCGTGAAGACCTGGACGTAGAGCCCTTCCGCCTCCGGCCGTTCGATCCGCGCCTCTTCGCCGCGCGACGTTTTTCGGATCTCCACGCGCCTCGGACGCATCCAGCGAACCTCTTCCAGGGAGTCGTACAGTACGGTGTTCACCGTATAGCGGGCGGAGCGTACGGCGTGCCATGCCTCGATTCCGCCCGCTGCCTCCGTCCAGACCCCGACAAGCGAATCGGCCAGGACCTCGGCCGGCGTGGGCACGGCCTCCGCGCTGCCCTCCTCTGCCAGGCCCGAGGCTTCATCCACCCGTTGGCAGCCGGCCATGAGGAGGTGGGAGCACACCACCAGAGCGAGCCGTCGTCGGCTGGCCTGCAGCCCGGTGCTCGTCACTTCTCGATCGGTGCCTGCACGAGATTACCCCATTCGGTCCAAGAACCGTCATAGTTCCTCACGTCCTCGTATCCGAGCAGATAGCGCAGGACGAACCACGTGTGGCTGGATCGCTCGCCGATCCGGCAGTACGTGATCACCTGAGCCTCGGACGACAACCCGGCCTCGCCTTCGTAAAGAGCAGTCAGGTCCTCGGCAGACTTGAACGTGCCGTTCTCCTGCACGGCGCGACCCCAAGGAATGTTGGCGGCCCCCGGGATATGCCCGCCGCGCAAAGCACCTTCGTTGGGGTAGTCGGGCATGTGCAGCCGCTCGCCTCGATACTCCTCGGGAGACCGCACGTCGATCAAAGGGCTCGAGCCGTTGATATGAGCGGCGACATCATCGCGAAAAGCGCGGATCGGAGCGTCGTTGCGCCCGGGCTCTGGGTAGTCGCCGGCTGGGTAGCTGGGGACGTCCGTCGACATCGCCCCGCCCTCCGCCTGCCACTTCGCCCGGCCTCCGTCCATCACCCTGCAATTCGGATGGCCGAAGAGCTCGAACACCCAGAGTGCGTAGCACGCCCACCAGTTGTTCTTGTCTCCGTAGAAGATGACCGTCGTGTCGCGTGAGATACCCTTCCGCCGCATGAGCTCCGCGAAGGACCCGGCCTCCAGATAATCCCGCTGCAGGGGGTGCTGAAGGTCCGTGTGCCAGTCGATCTTGACGGCGCCCGGTACGTGTCCCGTGTCGTACAGGAGAACGTCCTCGTCGGACTCGACGACTCGGACGTCGTCCCGTTCGAGATTCTTTGCGACCCAGGCAGTCGTCACGAGCTTGTCCGGGTTCGCGTATCCCGCCA
>JBDHGL010000027.1:0-31079 GCA_039589875.1 Gemmatimonadota bacterium | reverse complement strand
CTCCGAAGAAGACGAAGAGCCGACCCTCCGAGATCGATATCGCTTCGGCCGCGGAGCGGGCCCGGTGGATGTGGGCGACCTGCGGGCTCCGGCCGGGATTGGACAACCGCTTTTCCTCGACTCGAGGAAACTCGGCGGATTCCACGTAGCGCCCCCGGTACCCCGTCCACCGCAGGCCTCTGAAGACAAAAAAACCGTCGCCCAGACCGAAGGCGGCGACCCAGCGTTCTGAACGGGGATCGTGACCCGTCACGAGCTGTGCCGCGAGCGGGTGCAGTGAGCTGAATCCCGGCCAGGGGAACTCGAGCCGCTCGATCACCTCGCCTTTGCTCGACAAGCGTACGAGGGGTCGCTCCCTATCGAGCGTCAGAAGAAGGGTCTCGCCAGGCCGCCCAGGTATGAAGGCGTCCGCAGGCCGACTCAGCGCGGATAGCGGGATGGTGACGGCCGTTTGACCTGCAGCATCGATCCGCACGAGCCGCGCGTTGCCCGGATCCAGAACCCAAGAGGCTCCGAGGCGATCCAGCTTGATGTCGCGAGGCCTCGAGAACTCCGTTGGGCCGCGGCCTCGCCGCCCGAACCTCCAGATCAGCCTGCCATGTCTATCGATGCGAAGAACCTGCCCCGCCCCTCGGTCCAGAACCGAGACGCCAGTCTCATCGGCGGCAAGCCGGGTCGGCAGATATAGGAGCGTGTCATCGGCGCTCCCGCCGACGACAAAGACCGTATCCCACTGAACGGCGGCCCATCGGCGCTCGATCTCGCCGAGGGTTCTTGCTTCGCCGCTTGAGCGGTTGTCGTTCGAGCAGCCGACGACGAGCAGAGTGAGAAGCGCCGCTGTGAGCCCTCGGGTGCGGGCCCCGAGCGAGCTCGTCATCGCGCCGCACCGGCGATACGGCTCACGTAGCCCTGGATCAAATGGAGCGCCTCCGTTTGCACCGCCGGATCCGATGTCGGAGGCAGGATGAAGACCGGACGACCCTCTCGGTCGAGCAGCACGCTGGTTGGCGTATGAGCTTGCCCGAGTCTCCCAAGCAGCCTTTGGGCTTCGCCTCGCAGATCGTATCTGACTTCGAACGCTGGGCTGGTCTCCCCCAGAATCGCGTCTTCCCCTCTGGACGAGGACGGAAAGCCGATGCCCAGCCCAAGCACGCGCAAAGCGTTCGTGCGCGCGAGGGAGTTCCATCGCCGGACCAATCCCGCATACCGGGCGCAGTCCCCCGGCTGAAACAGGAAGAGGAGCGTGGCCCGGTCGGGCCCGCTCGGCAGACCCATGGAAGGGCGGAGGGCGCGATACTCTCCGAGCCTGGCGATCGTCATGGCAGCCAGAAGAACGGCCGCTGAGAAGAGCAGGCGCGCCCCCACCAATCAGCTCCCTACTGAGCGTAGCGCGAGCAGGAGTCGGGGTATTCGGGGTCCCACCGGCAGCCACCCCCACCGGTGCGCTCGTTCGCCGCAGGAAAGTACTTGTACGTGGTGGTGCACTGCTTGTAGAAGAGGATGTCGACGCAGGACTCGTTCTGCCAACACACCTTCCCGCTGTTCAAGCCGCTGCAGCTGGACGCCGCCGCCTGAGGCGCCTCCGGAGAAGCCAGGTAGGCTCCGGCTGCGACGAGAAAAGCGAGGATGCTCGCGTAGATCCGCGAGCCGGTCGGGTTGCTCATGGTTCCTACTCCGGGTTGAAGGGGTCAAAGCACGCCGCAGACTGCGGGGCGACCCTCAACCCGGGATCAAAGTCGGATCAGGCCGGGAGGTGGTAGAAGGCGAGCGCGAGGATGACGTAGACCGCAACCAGCTGGACGCCCTCCATCCAGTGGGTTTGGCCGTCGTCCGACACCTGGCCGATGATGAGCACCGACAGCGCCACCGCGAGCACCTCCATGGCTGTAAAGTGGAGGTCCATCGGGGCTGGACCGACCACGTAGCTGAGGAACACGAGCAGCGGGGCGGCGAACAGCGCGATCTGTATCGAAGAGCCGATCGCGATATGCAGCGCCAGGTCCATCTTGTTCTTGAGGGCCATCAGGACGGCCGTGGAATGTTCTGCCGCGTTGCCCACCAGTGCGACGACCACGACGCCCAGGAAGACCTCCGTCATCCCGAGCGCCTCGCCCGCCTCCTCCACCGCTCCGACCAGGAGCTCGCTCATCCAGGCCACGAAGGCCGCCGTCACTACGAGGACGAGAAAGGCCCTTCCCTTGGTCCAGTGCGGACCGACCGCCTCCTCGACGGCCGCGGCCGTCTCGGCATCCGCCTCGGACGGCACCGGTCCGCCCGTGTAGAGCTGGCTGTGCGTCTTCAGCGTGAAGACCAGGCTGAGCACATACGTCGCCATCAGTACCACCGAGATCTCCAGGCTGAGCGTCCGCTCGAGGCCCGTGTCGGAGGTGATCCCGTAGAAGATGGACGGCACGATCAACCCCACCGCGCTCAGGAGCAGGAGCGTGGCTCCCATGCTCGCCGCGATCCGGTTGAACTTCTGGGTATGGTACTTCAAACCACCGAGAAACGCGCTCAGGCCGAAGACGATCAGGGTGTTCCCGATGATGGATCCGGTGAGCGATGCCTTCACCAGATCGTGCAGGCCGGCGCTCAAGGCCATCAGCGCGATGATCAGCTCGGCCGCGTTTCCGAAGGTCGCGTTGAGCAGGCCGCTGACCCCGGCGCCGTAGTGCTCTGCCAGCTTCTCGGTGGCCAAGCCGAGGATGCCCGCCAGTGGGATGATCGCGAGCGCTGCCGTGAGAAAGATGGCCGTCCCGCTCGCATGGAGGACGTGCTCGAGCGCGATCGCGATCGGCACGAAGACCAGCCCCAGGTAGAGCACGTTGCGCGCTTTCAGGGAGCTTCCCTCCGGGAGGCTAGCACGGGTCGGAGCAGAACGAGATGAAAGAGAGGCGCCGCCCGGATTCGAACCGGAGTACGGGGCTTTGCAGGCCCCTGCCTAACCACTCGGCCACGGCGCCACACGCTTCAAAGACTAACGGGAGCGAAGAGCGCGAAACAGAGGCCCGATTCGCTTGTCCGCTTCGCGCCGCCCCACCTATACTGGCGCGGCTCTACACCGTTCCCTTCCGAGAGGAGCTTGCGTGCCGGCCAGCCTGCAAACGAGATCCAGAAGTACGCGGATCGCCGTCACCAACCGAGCACCGCTCGGCGGGTGGCTGCTGTGCGCGGCGGCGCTCGTCGCGTTTCCGAAGCAGGCCGAGGGGCAGATCTCGCAGGTCCAGGATGCGCGTCTGCCCCGCCAGGGCGAGCTCTGGTTCGAGCTCACGCCCACCCTCGCTTTCTGGAGCAGCCAGTTCGCGCTGGACTCGGAGGGGGTCGCGGACGGCCAGAAGGAGCCCCTTACGACTGACTTCACCGGGCTTCTGACCAACCGCCTCTACCCGAACGCCCTTCCCTTCCTTGTCGACATCAACGCGGATGCCGATGCGCTGGGCTACGATCCTCTCGAGCCGGAGGATCTCTCGTTCGGCGATCTGGACTACCGTGAGATCGCGAACCGGAAGATAGCCCTCCCGCTCGGGCTGAAGATCGGGATCCTGGACCGTCTCTCTCTCGATGTGACTCTGCCCCTTGTGCAGACACGGTCCGAGTCCTTCTTCGGCTACGACTCCACGTCGGCCTCGGTGACGGCCGGGATGAACGCGGTCGCCGATCCGGTCACCTTCTTCGGAGAGTTCGAGACCGCCGAGACATCGCTCGCCTCTTTGATCGACGGCGGAACGCTTACTCCGGAGGAAACGGCGCTCGCGGTGGCGCTGCTCGGGAACTCCACTGCCTTCTCCAGCGCTCTGGAGCGCCGGGTCTTGGAAAACCTGTTCGTTCCCGTCGGTGCCTCCACGGCCGGCGCCCAGATGTCGTCCACGTACGAAGCCCTCGCAGCGGGCTACACGGCGTTCGGTCTCGCTCTGCCGGCGCTCGAGCTTCCGCCAGGAGCTGCGGCCTCGGATCTGACCTCCCTGTTCGCCAGCCCCCAGATCGCCGGCGACGCCCCGGGAACCGTGACGAGCGGGTACTCGATGGGCGAACTGGAGGTGGGACTCCGGTTCGGCCTCATCGACACCTTCACGCCGATTACCTGGTTCGAGGACGTTCCTCCGACCCCGACCCGCCCCCCGGAAGAAGCTCCGGCCGAAGGTGAAGAAGGGGCTGAGCCGGATGAGGCCCAGCAACCGGTCGAGCACAGCGAGACCGTGCGGCGACTCGCCCGGCGGCCCAACACCCTCCAGCTTCGCACCTCGATCGGAGCGAAGTACCGCTTTCCGCTCTCCGATCCGAACGGGTCGCCCTACCTGGATCCGTCCAACTTCCTCGATATCCCGATCGGGGACGGCCAGCGCGATCTGGAGCTCTCCCTGTTCCAGGATGTTCGGGTCGGACCGCGATTCCTTTTCCTGAGCAGCTTCTACTACGGCATTCAGATGGCGGACGAAGTCGACCTCCGGGTCAACCCACCGGACCAGCCGTTCGGCCTCGCCGCTACGCTCAGCACGCTGCAGAGAAACCTCGGCGACTACTTCGCGGCGCGCGCCGCTCCCCAGGTCTTCCTGAACCAGGTGATCGCCTTCGGGCTCGAATACAACTACTGGAACAAGGGAAACGATAGTTACGAGCTTATCTCCGGCTCGGTGAGCTCCGGCGAGCCGCTTGAGATCAAGACCTCGGAGACGCGTCACATGCTGGGAGGAGGGATTTTCTACCGAACGCAGGACCTGTGGGAAGACGGCCGCACGAGCCTGCCGGTGGAGATCGTGTTGATGTACGTGACCTCGATCGGAGGCTCGGGAGGACAAACACCCGCCGGCGACCGAATGACCGTCTATGTGAGGTTCCCGGCCAGGGTGTTCTAGAGGTCTAGTCCCCGGCCTCTCGGGGGCGAACATCGCCCCAGCGCAGCTTGTGGTGGAGAACCGAAAAGAAGGTCTGGCCCTTGAACCGGATCAGCTGCACCGGCTCGGCGGCCCGTTGCGCGATCACCCGGTCCCCGCTGTGAAGCTCGCTGCCGACCTGTCCGTCCACCGTCAGGACGATATCCGCCACCTCCGAGTCGACCTCGATGGTGATGCGGGCGGAGGCCGGCAGCACGACCGGACGGACGGCGAGCGTGTGGGGACAGATCGGCGTCGCGACGATCGCATCCAGGCCGGGGACCAGGATCGGACCGCCGGCCGAGAGGCTGTAGGCCGTCGAGCCCGTGGCCGTGGAAACGATGATGCCGTCGGCGCTGTACTGGCCGAGCTCATCCTCGTCGGCATACACGCGGAGGCGCACCAGCCGTGCGAAGCCACTCTTGTGAACGACAGCGTCGTTGAGGGCATAGAACGTGTCGCCTGAGGGCGCTCCGTACGAAGCGGCGTGCGCCCCCCGCTCCAGGGCGACGTCGAGAGCCAGGCGCTCGTCCAGCTCGTAGTCTCCGTTCGCTACCCGTTCGAGGGCGTCCTCCAGCTCGGCAAGCGGAATCGACGTCATGAAGCCGAGCCGGCCGACGTTGCAACCCAGAACGGGGACCCCTGCGGGACCGGCCAGGCGAGCGCCCCGAAGCAGCGTCCCGTCGCCGCCGAGCGTAAGCAGGCAATCGAGCTCCGGCCACACCGGCTCGAGCGCACCGGCCTCCAGCACGCCCTCCGCCGCGTCGGCCAACTCTTCGTGTAGATACAGGTCAATTCCCTGGCTTTGAGCCACCGGGTCCAGGCGACCCAGCACATCGGCCAGTCGGGGATACCGTGGATTACCGAGAACTCCGATCTTCACGGCTCGTCAGCCTCCGCTTCGGGGACGTCGAGTTCGGTGACTTTCTGCTCTCCGGAGGATGTCTCGATCAGCTCTTCGATGCGACCCCGGACCTCTTCGAGCAGGTGATTCGCTCTGCGGACGTGGTGCACGCCGGCCTCGAAGAGACTGAGCGCGTCATCCAGATCAAGCTCGTCGCCGTCCAGAGCTCTCGCGATGCGCTCGAGCTCGGCCATCGTGGCCTCGAAGTCAAGATTCTCCGTCATCGCGTCGCTCCTTCGCTACCCTGGTCGGCTGCCTTGATACGTTCGACGCGGGCGTGGACTTCGCCGTCTACAAGGGTCAGACGGAACCGATCCTCCGGGGCAAACATCTCGAGACGGCGAAGCACGCGGCCCGAGCCATCAAGCGCGATTGCATAGCCTCGCTCGAGCGTGGCCAGCGGACTCAGCAGCTCGAGCCGGGCTCCGACATGTTGTAGTCTGACCGTTCGTCGCCCCAGGAGGCCTAGGATGGCATCCTTCGCCTGCCCTGAGACCCTCGAAACACGATCCTCGGCGCGGCGAGCGCGACCGCGAAGGCCGGACGACAGGGACGCGGACAATCTGCGCACGCCGGCCCGG
Source organism: Gemmatimonadota bacterium (assembly GCA_039589875.1). GTDB lineage: Bacteria > Gemmatimonadota > Gemmatimonadetes > Palauibacterales > Palauibacteraceae. The sequence continues at coordinate 24,723 of JBDHGL010000027.1, read as the reverse complement.
AGCTCCTCTCCGTCAGGCACCACGATCTCGCCCGCCACCGACGGCGTCGGAGCACGCCGGTCGGCGACGAGATCCACCATCGTCACATCCACTTCGTGGCCGACCGCCGTCACTACCGGTACGGGGCAAGCAGCCACGGCACGCGCGACCTCCTCCTCGTTGAAGCACCAGAGATCCTCGACAGACCCACCTCCCCGGGTGAGGACGAGCACATCGATGCCGGGGTGATGGCCGAGCGTTTCGAGCGCCGCAACGATCTCGCGGGCTGCCCCATCACCCTGAACCCTGCTGGCGCAGACCATGATGTGAGTCCATGGAGCCCGACGACGGATCACCGAAACCACATCCCGGAGCGCAGCACCTCCGGGAGACGTGACCACCCCGACCCGGCCGGGTATCGCCGGTAACGATCGACGCCGCGCCGGGTCCGTGAGTCCTTCCGCTTCGAGACGACGACGCGTGCGCTCGAAGGCCAGCCTCCACAGGCCCTCCCCTCTTGCCTCCAGGCTTTCCGCAACGAGCTGGTAGCGACCTCCAGCCTCGTAGATGGAGACTCGCCCATACACGCAAACCTCCATCCCCTCATCGGGATCCGTCGGAAGTCTGCGCGCCTCGTTACGCCACATGACACAGGAGAGCTGGCCCGCATCGTCTCGCAGGCTGAAGTAGCATTGCCCTGAATCCATGCGGCGCCAGTTGGCTACTTCACCGATCACCCAGAGCGGCTCAAATGAGGCTTCGAGAACGGTCCGCACGGCGCGGTTCAGCTCCGAAACCGGCACCGCGGTCTCCGGTGTCTGACCAGGAGCTGCCGGACGCGAGGACGCTTCGAAGAGAGAGAACTGAGAGGTACCGTCCACGAGCGGGCTGCCCAGGCTGTCTTGCGTCGAGCCCGCTACCGGGCTCGCCCAGCCGCGCGAACCGTGTTGCTGAGCAGCATCGCGATCGTCATGGGACCGACACCGCCCGGCACGGGCGTAATCCATGAAGCCATCTCGCGTACGGCGTCGAACTCCACATCCCCGACGAGCCGGTAGCCCTTTTCCGTCGACGGATCTTCCACCCGGTTCACGCCGACGTCGATGACCACCGCGCCCGGCTTTACCATGTCGGCCGTGACGAAATCGGGACGGCCGATCGCCACGATCAGGATATCACCGAGCCGGCCGACCTCGCCGAGATCTCGCGTCCTTGAGTGGGCGAGGGTGACCGTTGCATTTGCCCAGGGCTGTTTCTGCGAGAGGATCTCCGCCACGGGCCGTCCCACGATGTTCGACCGGCCCATCACGACGACATGCTTGCCTTGAGGATCGCAGTCGATCCTCTTCAGCAGCTCCTGTATTCCCGCAGGCGTCGCTGGCCGAAACGCCTCCAAATCCCCGCCGGCCATGCGTCCGACGTTGACCGGATGAAAGCCATCCACATCCTTCTCAGGCTTTACCCGCTCGGTCACTTCCGCCTCGTTCAGGTGAGCGGGCAGAGGCAGCTGAACGAGAATGCCGTGGATCGCAGGATCCTCATTCAGCGAATCGATCTCGGCGAGGAGATCTTCCTGGGAGGTCTCGGCGGTCAGCTGGACGTCGCGCGCATGGAGGCCGGCCTCCTCGCATGCCCGCTTTTTCATCCGAACGTATACGTGGGATGCCGGATCATCACCGACCAGCACGGCCGCCAACCCTGGCCGGGTCCCTCGTCCCGTCAGCTCGGCGGCGGCTTCCGCCACTTCCCGCCGGATCTCGGCGGCAATCTGTTTGCCGTCTATCAGTTTGGCTGTCATCGACCGCTGTCTTTGTTAGTAGGGACTCACAGCACCGCGGACCGGCTCAACGTGCGAAGTCAACGGCCCTCGTCTCCCGAACCACCACGACCTTGATCTGACCCGGGTACTGCAGCTCCTCCTCGATCCGTCGCGCCGTCTCCTCGCTCAGCTCCGCCATCTCCTTGTCCCCGATCGAGTCGGGGGTCACCATGATCCGGATTTCTCGTCCCGCCTGAATCGCGAACACTTTCTCCACGCCGTCGAAGGATGAAGCGAGCTTCTCGAGCTTCTCCAATCGCTTCACGTAGTGCTCAAACGACTCGCGGCGGGCGCCGGGCCTGGCGCCCGAGATGGCGTCGGCAGCGGTAACGAGGAACGTCTCCGGGAACTTGGCCGGCTCCTCATCATGGTGCGCCCGAATCGCGTTCAGCACGGGCTCCTTCTCGCCGCACCGTTTGCAGAGCTCATAGCCCAACTCCACGTGGCTGCCCTCATGCTCGTGCGTGAGCGCCTTCCCGATGTCATGGAGCAGGCCCATGCGCTTGACCATCTGGGTGTCCAGCCCGAGCTCGGCGGCCATGTTGGCTCCCAGGAGCGCGACTTCCCGGGCGTGCTGAAGCTGGTTCTGTCCGTAGCTGGTCCGGTAGCGGAGCACGCCGAGCCGGTCGGCAAGTTCCGCGTGAAGATCGTGGATGCCGAGCTCGTAGAGGACCTCCTCCGCCGCCTCCCGCATGGATGCCAAGACATCCTCATGAGCCTTGGCGACGATCTCCTCGATGCGGCCCGGATGGATTCGGCCATCGGCCACCAGGCGCTCCATGGCGAGGCGAGCCGCCTCGCGGCGCACGGGATCGAAGCTGGAGAGGATGACAGCCTCCGGCGTGTCGTCCACCACGACATCGACGCCGGTGATCGCCTCGAAGGACCGGATGTTCCGCCCTTCTCGTCCAATGATCCGGCCCTTCATGTCGTCGCTGGGCAGCGTGACGACCGACACCGTGGCCTCGGAGGCGTGGTCGACGGCAAGCTTCTCGATGGCCTGCGAGATGATCTTCTTCGCCTCTCGCTCGGCTTCCCGCCGGGCCTGCTCTCTCAGATCGCGAACACGCCTGGCCGTCTCGGCTCTCGCTTCATCTTCGATTCGCCCGATGAGCTGCTTTCGTGCCTCGTCTCGGGTCAAGCCCGAGATCTTTTCGAGCTGCTGCTCCAGTCGCTGTGACCGCTCGCCTAGCTCTTCTCGCGTACGCTCCAGTCCACGCGTCTGGTCCTGGAGCTCCGAGGCCTGGCTCCCGAGCCGATCTTCCCGCTCGTCGAGCACCGCCAGTTTCCGATCCAGAAGCCCCTCGCGCTCAGCCAGCCTATTCTCGCTACGCTCGACTTCGTGGCGCCGCCCTTCGACCTCTTTTTCCCACTCGGCCTTGAGCCGGTACGCCTCCTCCTTGCCTGAGAGCTCGGCGGATTTTCTGAGGTTGGAAGCCTCGCGCTCAGCCTCGCCGATGATCCGCTCCCGCTCGCTCTGAAGATCGGCACCGCGGCGGACCGCCCGCCGGCGTTCGAACAGGTGGCCGACGACGACACCGGCAGCGAGGGCTGCGGCAGCAAGGCCGATTACGATTTCGAGTCCCATCGGGCACCGATCTATCGGAAGGGAGCGGAATCTCCCAACAAAAAACGGCCGACGCTGAAGTGCGCCGACCGAAAATCTGGCTTACGGCACGGGCCCGTCCAACGGACGGCCCGCCGTATCTATTTACAAGATCGAGATATCTCTAGCGTTTCGGCAGCACATTCTTGGCTAAATCAAAGTTGTTGCCCTGCCGAGGGCGTCGCAAGCGGCGGCGCTAGTCCGTCGGCAGGGTCGCTTGTACGCGTCCGCGCAATTCGAGAAGCCGTTTGCCTATCGACCGCTCGAATTCCTCCTTTTCCGCCTGCGCCCGGAAAAAACGATCGGTGATTTGCATCGCCGCCAGGATGGCAGCCTTGTGCGGCTCCGCCACATGGCCCCGGACGTGCGCTTCCTGGATGGCAGAATCCACGTAGCGCGCACACCGCTCGGTGTAGGCCTCTCCCATCTCGGATCGGATGAGGTAGTCCTCGCCGAAGATCGTGACGCGCACTGCCTGCCGGTCCCCGTTGTCGCTTTCCTGCTCAGTCATCGGCCAGCTCATCCTCCATCAGCATCAAGCGGCTGCGAATCCGCTCCGCTCTCTTTCCGGCTTCTGTGACGATCGCACGAAGACGGCTGTTCTCATCCGCGAGCTCCTCGAGCCGCTCCTGCAGCTCGGTCGGCGCCATGTCCTCAAGATCCGTGTCGCGCAGGGCCTCGGCCAGCTTGCGGTGGTTCTCCTCGGCGACCGCTGCTCGGTCCCGCATGGAGCCGAAGTCCTGGACCAGCGAGTCGATCGCTGTCTCGAGCTGAGCGAGCTCCTCCGCCGTATCCAGAGCCTCCGCCGCGTCGGTGCGTGCTTCTTCCTGGCCTTCAGGATTGCCGGATGCGGGCATCGGTGGTCTCCTCCAGTGAGGACGTGATCGCGTTCATTGCGGCCTCGACCTCATCATCGGTAAGCGTCCGATCGGACGCGCGGAAAAGAAAGCGCCACGCGAGGCTGCGAGCGCCAACGGAAATCTCGTCGCCCTCGTATACGTCGAACAGGCGGAGGGATTGGAGGAAAGGCGGGGCAGCCCGTCGAATGATGCCTTCCAGCTCCGCCGCCGTCCGGTCGCGGGCCACCACCAGGGCGAGATCTCGGTGAACCGCGGGATAGGGCGATAGCGGAACGAAGACCGTCTCCGCGTCGAGCCGAACCGAAGCGAGTCGAAACTCTCCGGCCCAAATAGGAGCGCCCCAACGGGGCGCATCCACGCTGCCGGCCGGCACCCGTCCGACCAACCCCACCACTTCCTCGCCCTGCCGCAGCTCGAACACTTCGCTCGAGAGCCAGCGTCCCGCGCTATCGAGCCCGAGGAGCCGCCGATCGTCGCCCACCATCCGGTCACCATCGCCGGCCACCGACTCTACCGTGGCGCCGAGCAGAGCTTCTCCAAGGTCTTCCGAGAGCCCTTTCAGATCCCACACGTCCGCGTCGCCGGCGTCGCCCGTCCAGTGGAGAGGGGAGCGCGGCCCGGTGAACACGAAGGCTGCGCGAAGCTCCTCGCGGGGCAAGGCGGGTGGATCCGGATCGTTCGGCTTCTCGAACACGCTTCCGATCTCGAACAGTCGCACGCCACCGCGACCGCGGGCCAGGTTGGTCTCGAGCCGCTCCAGCAACGTCGAGATCATGTCGGTCCGTAGGAAGGCTTCTTCGGCCGAAAGCGGATTCTGGAGCGGAACAGCCCCTGGTCCGGCGCGCTGGCTCGTCGCGAAGCTTGCGCTCCGCGCCTCGAGAAGGCCGCGAGCCACCAACAACCGGCGAACCGATTCCGCCCGCTCCCAGGCGGGGTCATCGGGGACCGTGCTGGGACGGAGCGCGCGCGGCTCACCGGTGAAACGGTTGTACCCGTATCGCCGGGCCACCTCCTCGACGAGGTCGATCTGCCGCGTCACGTCGTTTCGCCAACCCGGGACAGCGACCGGGAGAGCGTCCTCTTCGGGCTCAGCCGGCGCGAAACCGAGCGGCTCCAGGATCTCCGCCAGCTCGGCGATCTCGAAGCGCTTCCCGAGGACCTGCTCCACGCGGGAGGGCCGCAATCGAAGCACCGGCCGCTCCTTCGGTAGCTGTCCAGCCCGTATCGCCTGCTCGTCGGCAGCGCCGCCGCCGATCGCCATGATGAGGCGAGCGCATCGCGCGATCGCTTCCTCCACATCGGTATGATCCACGCCGCGCTCGAACCGGTAGGAGGCGTCTGTCGCCAATCCGGCCTGCCGTGCCGTACGCCTCGTGTGCAGCGGATCGAAGATCGCGCACTCCAAGAAGACGTCGGTCGTCTCCAGACCGACCTCTGTGTCCGCTCCGCCCATGACTCCCGCCAAGCCGATCACACGATCGCGGTCCGCGATCACCGATGACACCTCGCTCAGCTCTCGTTCCTCTCCATCCAGAGTGCGGAGCCGCTCTTCGTTGCTCGCCGTCCTGACGCGGATCTCCGGGCCTGCGAGGGTTTTCAGGTCGTAGGCATGCAGCGGGTGGTTGAGCTCGTGCATCGCGTAGTTGGTCGCGTCGACGATGTTGTTGATCGGACGTCCGCCGACCGCCCAGAGCCGTGCGGCGAGCCAGGCGGGTGACGGTCCGATCTGCACTCCGCGGATGATGATCCCGAGAAAACGGCTGCAGCGCTCCGGTGCCTCGATCCGAACCCGCACGCCGCCCACCTCGGCCTCCAACGCCCCGTCCTGCCACACGGGCTGCCAGGCGTCCACCTCCGCCCCGAACGAAGGGAGCACCAAGCCGACGTCGCCGCCGGAAGCCAGTTCGCGAGCCACGGCACGATGCCCGGCGAGGTCGGCCCGGTTCGGGGTCAGGTCGAGCTCAAGGACGTGATCGGGAAGGCCGAGCTGTGGAGCGAGGAGCTTGCCAACCTCGAGGTCCGGGGGGAGCTCCAGAATGCTGGCATGCTCGCGACCGAGCCCGAGCTCGCGTTCGGAGCACAGCATTCCGCTGCTCTCTTCGCCGCGGATCCTCCGAGCTCCGATCTCCAAGCCGCCAGGGAGCGACGTGCCCGGCGGAGCCCAGGGGTACAGCGAGCCCGCGCGCACCGGGGCGCCCACGACGACTCCGACCTGCCCTGTTCCGCCGGCGGCGATCGTGGCGAGCCCCAATCGATCGGCGTTCGGATGAGGCCTCGTTTCCTCGACGCGAGCCACAACTACCGACTCGATGTCGGTCCCCACCCGATCGATCTCGTCCACGGCGGTGGCGGTCATGGTGAGCTGATCGGCGAGCTCCGCGGGCGACCCTTCGAGCCCGGGGGCCAGTTCCCGCAACCAGTTCACGGAGATTCGCATGAGATCAGCTCGCGCCGGGGCCGGCGAGGGGTTTCTTGTCCACTTGTAACGGTATGTCGTTCAGAGTCTTAAAGCATAAAGTGAAGAAATGGCTTGAGGTTCCGAACATACTGCCCGCGAGGCGACCGCGCTACCATCGGCCGCCCCGACACACGGGCGGCGAGGGTCCGCGCTGATTCGGACCCGGCCCTAGCGGAACTGCTCGAGAAAGGCCGTGTCCCCCTCGTACAAAAGACGAATGTCCGGGATTCCGTAGCGGAGCATGGCGATCCGGGCCGGGCCCATCCCGAACGCGTAGCCCGTATAGCGCTCCGAATCGTAACCCACTGCCTCGAAGACGGCCGGGTGCACCATGCCGGACCCCATGATCTCGATCCAGCCGGTGCTCTTGCAGGTCGAGCATCCGGCTCCCGCACACATGTGGCAGGAAACGTCCACCTCTGCGGATGGCTCGGTGAACGGGAAGTAGTGGGGCCGGAACCGGGTCCGCGTATCTTCGCCGAAGAAGCGGTGGACGAAGCGCTCGAGCGTCGCGCGGAACTCCACGAAGTCGATTCCTTCGTCGACGGCCAACCCTTCAATCTGCTCGAAGGCCGGCGCGTGCGTCGCATCGAAGGGATCGCGCCGGTAGCAGAGACCGGGGACGACCACGCGCACCGGGGGCTCGTGCGTTTCCATGATGCGCGCCTGCACCGGGGACGTGTGGCTCCGCAGAACGACGCCGTCGCTCAGATAGAACGTGTCCCACATGTCGGCGGACGGATGCTCGAGCGGGATATTGAGGGCTTCGAAGTTATACCACTCCGTCTCCGCCTCCGGGCCGCGCACCCTCGAGAAGCCGAGCTCCCGGAAGATCTCGCAGATCTCGTCTATCACCCGCGTCACCGGATGGACGCCGCCACGCCAGGCGCGCCGGCCCTGCATCGTCAGATCGACGTCCCCGCCAGCAGCCGGTCCGCTCCGCTGTAGTCCCGCGCCGCACTCGGCGTGGACCTCGTGCAGCCGTCTCTTTACGGCATTTGCGGCCTGGCCGATCGCTGGCCGCTGCTCGGCCGCCGCCCGGCCGATCTGTCTCAGTACACCTGCGAGATCACCGTTACGGCCGAGGAACCGGACGCGCACCTCTTCGAGCTCGTCGGGCGATCCGGCACCTTCGAGCGCCGCAACACCCTCGTTCTCGATTCTCTCGAGCTCCGCCAGAAGATCGACCGGCTCGCTCATGACGCGGTCAGTTCAGATGTTCCTTCGCCAGCTGCGCCAGCTCGGCGAAGGCTGCCGGCTCTCGCACCGCCAGATCCGCCAGTACCTTCCGGTTCAGGTCGACACCGGCTCCCTTGAGCCCACCGATGAACCGCGAGTACGAGAGGCCATTCTGTCGAGCGGCCGCGTTGATCCGCGAGATCCAGAGCGCGCGGAAATCTCTCTTGCGGCGTTTGCGGTCCCGGTAAGCGTACTCCCATCCGCGCTCCACGGCGTCCTTGGCGGGCCGGTACAGCTTCGAGCGTCCGCCGAAGTAGCCGCGAGCCTCCTTCATCAGCTTTTTCTTGCGCTTGTTGCGCGCCGTGCTCGTCTTTACCCGAGGCATCGTTTCACCTCTTCCCTGTCATTTATTCGCGTCGACGTCGCTACGAACCGAGGAGCCGCCTCACCCGCTTCGTATCAGCCTTCGACACGAGCGTCGGTTTTCGCAGACGGCGCTTTCTCTTCTTTTTCTTCTTCGTGAGGATGTGGCTGTGATACGCCCTTCGCCGGCGCAGCTTCCCGGATCCGCTCTTTCGAAATCGCTTGGCGGCCGACCGGTTGGTCTTCATCTTCGGCATTGATCCTGACTCCCTTCGGGCAGGGTCTATTCCTTGAGCGGGGCCATGACCATCGTCATCGTGCGGCCCTCTCGCGCGATCCCGACTTCAACGGCGGCGATCTCCTGCAGCTCGCCTTTCACCTGCTCCAGTAGGCGAACCCCCAGCTCCGGGTGGGTGATCTCCCTGCCCCGGAACATGAGCGTGAACTTCACCTTGTCGCCCTCCTCGAAGAACCGGCGGGCATGCCGCAGCTTGAACTCGAGATCGTGGCTTTCGATCCGCGGCCGCAGCTTTACCTCTTTGACATGGATGTTGTGCTGCTTCTTCTTGGCCTCGCGGAACTTGCGGGCCGCCTCATACTTGTGTTTCCCGTAGTCCATCAGCTTGCAGACCGGCGGGCGGGCGTTCGGGGCCACCTCCACGAGGTCCAACCCCTTCTCCGTCGCCATGCGCCTCGCCTCGTCCGTAGGAACGATTCCTACCTGCTCACCATCCGCGTCGATGAGGCGGATCGGGCTGATGCGAATGCGATCGTTGACTCGTAGTTCTTCTTGGTTCACTTCCCCTCTCTCGGGCTCTGAAACGAATGCCGCCGCGCTGCCCGGCCCAGAGGAGGGCGGCGGTGTCCAACCACAAAAAAACCCGGCACGGCCAAGCCGTCCGGGTGAGCGCTCACGAGCGCAATGCGCTATGCCGAGCACATCCGCTCGACCTGCGCGTCAACCCGGCAGCTTTCTCCGGCCTGGCCAGGCCGGGACGCCGAAGGGTGGGAGCTCCAGCGGCTCCACTTTCCGTGTTTTCAGGGGCGCGAAAGCTAGACGTGGCTTGACAATCTGTCAACGCGGGCCGAATGCCGTCTCCAGCGCCTTTTGATCTACTTTCTCCAAGACCTTCGCCAGAAAATCGTCTACCGGCATAGTGACCTGCTTTTCCGCCGCCCCGTGAGCGCGGGCAGCCACGGTACCGGCCTCCAGCTCCCGGTCGCCTACTACCAGGAGGTAGGGCACCTTCATCACCTCGCCGTCTCGAATCCGGTAGCTGAGCGTGTCCGATCTGCCATCCAGTTGGGCTCTGAGGCCCGCCTCACGAAGCCGCCCGACGATCGCGGATGCACCGTCGGCATGTGCGTCGGTGATCGGAAGCACCCTGACCTGCTCGGGAGCGAGCCAGACCGGGAAGGCGCCGGCAAAGTGCTCGATGAGTACTCCGGTGAACCGCTCCAGGGTCCCGAAGATCGCGCGGTGGATCATAACGGGGCGATGTGGCTGGTTGTCGGCGCCGATGTACTCCAGCTCGAAGCGCTCCGGCAGGTTGAAGTCGAGCTGAATCGTGGCTCCCTGCCACTCCCGGCCGATCGCATCCTGGAACTTGATATCGATCTTGGGGCCATAGAACGCTCCCCCACCCTCATCCACGCCGTACTCTACGCCCAGCCGCTCAAGCGCATGGGCCAGCGACGCCTCGGCCTGATCCCACACCTCGTCTCCGCCGATCCGCTTTTCCGGCCGCGTGGCCAGATCCAATCGGTATTCGAGCCCCAGGGCCTTCATGACTTCGTCAACAAGGTCGATCGCAGTGAAGATCTCGTCCTCGACCTGGTCCGGGGTGCAGTAGATGTGCCCGTCGTCCATCGTCAGCATGCGCACCCTGAGCAGTCCGTGGAGGGTTCCGGAGCGCTCGTAGCGGTAGACGTTCGCGATCTCGGAGAGCCGGAGCGGAAGATCCCGATAGCTACGCTGGCGCGCGGAGTAGATGAGCGTATGCCCGGGGCAGTTCATCGGCTTCACCCGGTACGCCTCCGTATCCCCTTCCTCCCGCATGCTCGGATACATGTTCTCCGAATAGGCCTGAAGGTGGCCGGAGCGCTCGAACAGCGCCTCGCTGGACACGTGCGGCGTGTACACGAACTCGTAGCCCCGCTTCTCGAGCAGCGCCTCGATCCAGCGTCGAAGCTCCAGCTGGATCCTCGCTCCCTTGGGATGCCAGCAGATCAGGCCAGGGCCAATCTCGTCCTGGATACTGAACAGGTCGAGCTGCTGTCCCAGCTTGCGATGGTCGCGGCGCCGTGCCTCTTCGAGTCGCGTCAGATAATCTTCGAGCGCTTCCTCGGAAAAGAACGCCGTTCCGTAGATGCGCTGTAGCATCTGGCGGTTCTCGTCACCCCGCCAATACGCACCGGCGGCGCTGAGCAGCTTGAAGTTCTGGATCTCGCCCGTGGACGGAGCATGGGGTCCGCGGCATAGATCCAAGAAGGGACCATCACGGTACACGGAGATCGTCTCGCCTTCGGGAATCTCGGCCAGTCGCTCGAGCTTAAGAGGGTCATCCCTGAACTGGCTCTCGGCTTCCGGACGGTCGACGACCTGGCGCTCGAACGGATGGTCCGCCTCGACAACGTCCACCATGCTGGCCTCGATGCGCTCCAAGTCCTCTGGCGTGAACGGCTTGCCCACGTCGAAGTCGTAGTAGAAGCCATCCTCGATCGGCGGACCGAAGCCGATGCCGGCCTCCGGGTATAGCTCGCGAACCGCAGTGGCCAATACGTGGGCGGCCGAATGCCGCAACGCATACAGAGCATCCGCGTCCTCGTCTCGCCGGGTCACGATTTCGACCCGTGCGCCATCTTCGAGCGGTCGGTTCAGATCCTGCAGCTCTCCGCCGACCCGGGCGGCGATGGCCGCGCGAGCCAGCCCCGGACCGATCGATGCTGCCAAATCGGCGGCCGTGGATCCGGCCTGGAGCTCTACGCGGGATTCGTCCGGGAGAAGAACGGAAATCGTATTCTGGCTCATCGGGCGGCTTCGCGAAGGATCCCGTACGCGCGGACATGAGCACCTTCCTCCGCGATCACCCAGACCTTGGCCTCCCCCGCTTCCTCCAGTTCCGGTGGCACCTGAGACAACCGATGCGTCCGCCCATCGAACAGATCGAGGTAGAACCCATCCGCATCGTGCCGCAGAACCCCGACAACCGGCCGCTCGCCATCAATCTCCTGGAGCTCGTACGAGGTCGCCAGGATGTATATGCCCGGCTGGTTTCCTTCCGTGTAGCTTCCGGTGACCTGCACATCCATCCCGGCTAGCCGTGAGATCTCGCTCTCGAGGTCGCCCGTCACGAATATCCGCTCGTCCTCGCCAGCGTCGACCAAAGTGCGGGTGAACGGAAGGTTGCCCACCTGGCGCACCTTGCCCGTGATGCTTTCGGGACCAACGTCGCCCCAGCGAGCCGAGGGCGTCGGTTGCGGACCGGCGTTGCTGGAGCAGGCCCCCAAGGTCGCCGCGGCGGCGAACAGGGTCGAGCCGGTCAGGCGTGATCGCGACATCCGCTGTCTCCGTTCTTTCCGAGCGCTCCGGGAGCGGTGGGTCACTTGACGCGTATCACCGTCAGCTGGGCCGCGACTTCCGACGACAGCGGAAGCCCTGCGGTATCCAGCATCTCGAGCGCGTAGTCCGGCGCACCATCGGCACTCTCCAGGGAATAGTACCGTGCCGTCGATGAGCGAAGCGAGAACTGCTCGTCGAGCGGCTCGAACCCTACCGCATTGACGTCCAGCGGATACGGCTCAACGAAGTTCGTCCTGGTGCTACCGTTCTCGTGCAGGCCGAGAAACGCGTCCGGCAGATCCCAGGTTAGAACTTGGGTTCGCCCCGGCACCCCGGCGGCTTGATCGTCCGCCGCCGGCGCGATCAGAAAATCGCCGAGAAGCTCTCCCCATGTCCTTCCACTGCCCACCATATCCACGGCGCGCTCGATGTTCGCGATGCCGGTAAGGCGCGTCGGGCCTCCCAACACCAGTTCGCGGAAGAGGGTCTGCTCACGACTCCCCGGCACCACGCCGTTTCCTGCCGGCCCTTCGTGGTCCCCCAGCCACCGCATGAAAAGCCAGGCGAAGCCGCGATACCTGAGCCCGGAGCAGCCTCCGGGATCTTCCGCCGGGATGCTCAGCGTGTTGTCCGGGCTCCTCATCCAGCCACCGCAGCCGGATGTCTGGCCCAGTCGCTGGAAGTTCGGGAGGTGGAAGCTCTCGAAGACGTCGACGTCGGCGAACGCCTGATCGAAGGTCACGTTCGAGCGGAGCGAAAGCCCCGCCGCCGCCAGCCCGCTCACCTCTTCCGCCAGATGCGACAGCCCCTCGTCCAGCCAGGTGTCCTCGAGGTCTCCAAAATCTCCACCGCCCAGGATGATCCGCTGCTCCGCGTTGATCAGGTGCTGCAGCTCGTGAGCCGTCACGCCGATCACGTCTTCCTTGGCCGACTCGATCGTGTGCTCCCTGCCGAACTCACCGAACGGATCCGGCGCGATGAAGTAGAGGATCTCCGCCTCGTTGCTCGTGGCGCAGGTCCCATCCGCCGTCGAGCCACCACCGCCCGGGCTGCCCGAGTCGGCGAGGTCCGTCGGCACGAAGAAGCCAGCGATGTACGTCAGGCCCTGGGCCGGCGAGAGCTTGTTCGCCTCCTCCGTGATGAGCACCACAATCCGTTCGTTGCCGTCGATGTCCGCCGTCGCGCCGAAATAGGCCGAGTTCACCGGGTAGATCACCTCCTCCAGCACGTCCAAAATCTCAGCATAGTCCGGCGCCCTGAACCAGGGCACCGCCTGCGTATCCCGGTAGATGGCGAAGTGTTGACCGACGGCTTTGGCTTCTGCCTGGATGACCGCTGCAGTGTCAGAGCAGGAGACCGTCACATCCGGCTGCACGCCGAAGAGAAACTCCCGTTCCTCGCCGACGACCGGAACCCTCGAGGCGGCGACCGCGGCCGCCTCCGCTCCGGCCCGTACACCGCTGACCGAGACCGCTCTCCAGGGAGCCACCCTTCGCCTGCTTAGCTCGCGGCGTGCGCTGCTCCGGAGACGCAGTTCGGCCGTCTGATGAAGATCTCCGAGATGGGACGCGTCCTGGGCACGACCAGCCTCCTCGACGAAGTCTCGAGCGGCTAGCCGAGGCGCTCGGGTCGACGCCGCCGGCCCGACATCGGGAATACCCCGAAAGCTGATGGGCCAGTTTCCCTCCGCCGCGCCGCTGGCACTCTGGACCGCGATGCGGTACTCGCGCGCACCCTCACCCCCTTCGATCGTCAGCGCCCCGACCTGAGCCCCGGACACGACGGCCGATTCCCCGACGCTGAGATCGAGACTTATTGGCGGAGGCGGGGGTGGAGGTGGGGGCGTCACGCCCGTATCGCACCCGGCAAGCACCAGGATCACGCCGGCCGGAAGAGCCCGCGTTCCGTACGACCGCTTCATAGCGGCCGGCACTGGCAGGGGATCATCGAATACGGACGATGGTGGCCTGCGGCTCGCGGAACGTGCCCAGCGGCGCGCCGGACTGGTCCGTGATCTGGATGGTGTACTCCGGCGCTGCGCCAACAGCGAGGAAGGTGAAGTACCGGGCCGAGGAGGAGCGAACCCCGAAATCATCCTCGAAGTCCGTGAACAGATTCACCTCTACCTTGAGTGGATACGGCTCGGGATACAGCGGGCCCGTACCGGAGTTTTCGTGTAGCCCCTGATAGAGGTCCCTCAGATCCCAGGTGAGGAGCTGCGTGCGAGCCGGAAGGCCGGGGACGCTCTCCACGGTCGGCATCAGGAGAAAATCCGCCATGAGCTCGTCCCAGCTCGCGCTCGCGCCGAACAGCGCTACCGCCCGCTCCACGTTCGCCGCGCCAGCGAGATGCGCGGGACCACCACTCGCCAGCTCCCGGAACAGGAGCTCCTCGTTGCTCCCTGGGACTACGCCGTTGCCGGCGGGGCCGAATTGGTCACCGAGCCAGCGCAGAAAGAGGTACGACCAGCCTCGCATGGTGAGCGTCGCGCATCCGCTAGGGCTGCTTGCGGTTATGGTCAGGCTGTTCTCCGGATCCACCATCCAGCCGTCGCAGCCGTCCTCGTCCCGTGAGGTCGCGCCGATGTTGAAGAAGCTGTCCAGCATGAAGGTGTTGAAGGCATCCCTGTTCTCCGTGCTCTCGACCATGTTGAGGATGCCGAGGCTCGACCGCAGCGGATGGCCCATGACGGTGAGTCCCGCGAGCTCCTCCGCCAGGTGGGAGAGTCCCTCGTTGAGCCAGATGTCTTCACCGTTCGCGAACTGCTCGCTTCCGAGGATGAAGCGCTGCTCCGCGTTGATCAGATGCTGGAACTCATGCGAGGTCGTGGTTTGCAGGTACTCTATCGCGTCCTCGACCGTCGTTTCGCTTCCGAAATCACCATCCAGATCAGGAGCCCGTAGATAGACGATCTCCGCCACGTTGCTGGCCGGGCACTGGGCGCGCGACGCCAAGTCGCTCTCCAGAAAGAAACCGAGGAAGATCACCTGATCTTCGGGATCGGTAAGCTGGTTCACCTCCTCGGTCACCAGAACGATCGCCCGGTCGTTGTTGTCCAGATCCGCCGTCTCACCGAAGTACGCCGTGTTGAGTTCGTAGATGACATCGTCGAGAAGGGCTTGCACCTCGGCGTATTCCGCATCGGAAACGGGGTCCGGGCCCTGCGTGTCACGCGCGATCAGAAAGTGGTCCCCAATCGAGCGGACGATTGCCGTGATGACGTTCGTCGTGTCGTTGCACTGGATGAGCCCGTTCACGACGGGCATGAAAAACTCGAGCGTATCACCGGCGGACGGTACGGTGGCGGCCCGCACACCGGGTGTGGCTCGGCTGTCCGAAACGCGGCCTTCGCCGGGTCTAGCCGCCACCGCGCCGATCCTGCGAAGCTCGCTCCTGGTCTGCTCCTGTAGTCGGATGGTCTCCAGCCAGCTCAGCTGCCTCTCCTTGAGGCGATGCACTTCCTGCCCGAAGCCCTCCTCCTGAGCGGCCGCAACGCGACCGCCGTACCCGTAGGCGGCCCTGACCGAGCCCGCCGAGGCGGTCGAGAGCGCCCGACCGACGATCTTGACTGGCAGAGCCGCGCCGTCCCGGTCGAAGGCGCTCTGCAGGGCCATACGGTACTCGCGGGGGCCGGCCGCGCCGGGCAGCGTCAGCGAGGCGAGGGAGTCCGGACTCTTGATGACCAGGACCTCTCCGACATCGAGATCGACGGTTACCGACCCGCCGGGTGGCGGTGCCGGTGGCGGAGCTGGCGGCGGTGCCGGCTGGGGCGTGGGGCCGGGGCCGGTGCCCGTTTCTCCGCAGGACGGAATGGCGACGAACAGGCCGAAAAGGCTCACCCGCAGGAGCGGGCGAACCGGGGCAAGGCGCAGCATCCCGTGCGTAACTCGGATCATCCCTCGTCTCTATGACAGCGTGCCGGCAGGCGGTCTTCTTTGCCGCTAGTCCAATCGGAGGACTTGCCGAACGGGCATTTCGTTACGTGGCTTCTCTTTGGATCCGCCTCTGTTAACCCAAAACGAGTCCAAAAGTGCCCGCGCTAACACCCAATTCGAGTGTCCGCTGCAGGATGTGTTCTCAGACGCCCGTCGCGCGGGAGAAGAGCCAGACCAGATAACCCACGTAGCCTAGGAGCAAGAGAGCTCCCTCCCACCGGTTGAGATCGAACTTGGTACGGATGAGCAGGAGAAGCAGGACCGCCATCCCGATCATAGCGGCGATGTCATCCCGCTGCACGCCGCCCGTGCCCAGAGGGTGGACGATAGAGGATATCCCGAGGATGCCCAGGAGGTTGAACAGGTTGGACCCGACCGCGTTACCCACGGCGATGTCGGGGTGACCCTTGATCGCAGCGATGACCGATGTCACCAGCTCCGGCAAGCTCGTCCCCACAGCGACGACTGTCAGTGCGATCACGGCAGGGCTCACGTCGAGCGCATGCGCGAGGCGAATTCCGCCATCCACGAAAGTGCGGCCGCCGGCGACGAGCGCGGCGATGCCGACGGCGATGAGCGCGATCTGTCTGAAAAGCGCCGATGGGGGGGGCGGCAGCGCGTCCTCCCACTCGCGCTGGATGTCGGCCGTTTCCCGGCGCGTCAACCACAGAGAAAAACCGGTGTAGGCGATCAGTCCTCCAAGCAGCAGGAGCCCCTCACGCCACGCCAGCCTGCCGTCATCCAAGAGAGCCGCCACCAGGAAGGAGCAGGCGATCATGATTGGCACATCCAGGAGAACGAGCTTCGATTTCCCCTTGATGGGCCGAATCAGGGCGGCAATCCCGAGGATGAGTCCGACGTTCGCGATGTTGGACCCGACCACGTTGCCGACCGCCACATCCACCCGACCGGCGAGAGACGCGCTGAGGCTGACCGCGAGCTCCGGGCTGCTGGTGCCGAAGGAGACGATCGTGAGGCCGACGAACAGGGGAGTCAGCCCGGACCGCAGAGCCAGTGCAGCCGATCCGCGTACGAGCGCTTCTCCACCGAAGAAGAGGAGGACCATGCCGAGACCGAGCAGAACGATCGTCATAGGATCGTAGCCTGATCCTTCACCACCACCCTTCTAACCACATCCACCGCCCAGTCGAACCATTGGCATTCCTCGGCCGTCAGTACATAGTGAAGAGACGATCGCCACGAAACGTTGGAGGCACGAGCATGAGCAGCAAGAGCGGAGTGTTGGCCGTCACAATTCTCGCAACCGCCGCGCTGGCGGCGTATGCATCCACGAGAGTCGACCAAAGCCAGCCCGCAGATGTCGATCCAGCCTCGCCGGAAGCGCTGCCGCTGCAGGCTTCCCCACCAGCGGATGAGCTCCCGCGCTTCACCGAGAACGGCGAGCTGATTCGTCCCGAGGGCTGGCAGGCGTGGGTGATGGTCGGCGCATCCATCGGCCTCTCCTACGCAGAGGATGGCGGCTTCGAACCTGTCATGGACGGCAGTGCTCCCGGCATGTTCCACAACGTCTACATGCAGCCTTGGTCCTACCGGCACTTCCGGAGCACCGGCGAGTTCCCGGAAGGGACGATGTTCATCCTCGCGATGTATCCTGCCTCGGACAACGCAGACCCCGCGCGGGGCGGCTGGTACGAGGACGACGGGTTCCTCGCGGAGATACACCTGAAACAGAGCGGTCTGCACGAGAGCGGCTGGGGCTTTTACGGATACGGCGGTGGCGGCGAGAGCTCGGAGATGATCCCCGGCGATGCCAACTGCTACTCATGCCACGCCGAGGAGACGGCTCTCGACCAGGTCTTCGTCCAGTTCTACCCGGCCCTTCGGGACATGCTGCCCGAGGAGGACACCGAGTAGCCCGGCGCAAATCTCGTTCAGCGGAGCTCTATCGTGCCGTCCCGCGTCGCGATCGTCGCGATCAGAGTCGGTGCCCCTAGGGCGACCGGAAGCACCAATCCGAGATCGGCAAGCACCCCGGCCACTCGATCCGGCTCCGGATGCTCGGCACGCACGCCGAGCAGCTCGCCGCCTTTCACGGTGCCGGCGGCCGGATGCGGCGTATCCCCCCAGTCGATGAAGAACGGAACCAAGCCTCCCTCCCGAGGCATATAGGGGTCGGTAATCCGCCAGGACAGGAAGGTGCCATCCGGCTGGCGCCGCCCACCCACCTTGACGTCTCCGAGCCGCGTGCCGCTGACACCGGCCGCCTCCGTCAGCCGATCGAGATCCGTTGCTTTGGCAGCCCAGGTGACCAGGACCGGCCCCTCCAGCTCATCCATTCCGAACAGGCGAGGGCGTATCGGCTCCGGCTGCTCCCGGTCGGGCGCTATGATCTCCAGATACGTCTCGTCGCCCAGGGCCAGGAGGGCGTTTCGCGTGCCGTAGTCGGGATGCTGTCCCCCGAGATCCGGTCGAACGCCCAGCAGCTCCTCGATCTGCTCGATTCCGGCCGTCAGATCGGGCGTTGCATAAATGAGATGATCAACTCTGTCGATCACGTCAGAGCCTCCAGGGCCGACAGCTCGTCTCCCAACGATCTGACGACCATGTCCACGTCGGCCGCCGTGATGACCATCGGCGGCTTGATCTTCAGGACGTTGTGAAGCGGGCCGTCGGTGCTGAGCAGCATCCCCCTCCCCTTCATCCGCTCGACGATCTCGGCCGCCTGTTCCGCGGCCGGCTCCAGGGTGTTCCTATTTCGTACGAGTTCGACTCCGATGAACAGGCCCGTTCCCCTCACATCACCGATCAGGGGATGGTCGGCCTCCAGCTGACGGAGACCGGCTAAAAGCCGCCCGCCGATCCGCAGTGCATTCGCCTGCAGTCCCTCCTCCTCCACGACGTCCAGCACAGCCAAGCCGATCGCGCACGAGACGGGATTGCCGCCGAACGTGCTGAAGAACTCCATCCCGTTGTCGAACGAGCGTGCGACATCGGCGGTCGTGACCACGGCCGACAGCGGATGCCCATTCCCGATCGGCTTCCCCATCACGACCACATCCGGCACGACGTTCTGCAGCTCGAAGCCCCAGAAGCAGGCGCCCGGTCGTCCGAAGCCGACCTGGACCTCGTCCACAATGCAAAGGCCGCCGGCATCTCGTACGTACCGGAAGGCGGTCTCAAGAAACCCTTCCGGCGGGACGATCTGTCCGGCGCATGACAGAAGGGACTCGGTGATGAAGGCACCGGTCGGAGCGGCGGCTTCGGAGATGACTCGGCCCACTTCTTCTCCATAGGCCTCCCCGGTCGTTCGATCCGTGCCGCGATGCCGGCCCCGGTAGCCGTCGGGCATCGGCGCGACGTGTACCCAGGGCTCGGGCACTCCGGTCCCGCCCCTCCCCTCGAACTTGTAGGGACTGATCGCGATGAGATTCCCGGTATGCCCGTGATACGCACCCTCGAGGACCACGACATCTCGGCGGCCCGTGTGCGTGCGGGCCAACCTCAGCGCCAGCTCGTTTGCCTCGCTTCCGGAGTTGACGAAAAAGCAGACGCGAAGCGGCTCGGGCAGTGTGGCGGTGAGCCGTTCGGCGTATTCGGTGAGACCGTCATACAAGTAGCGAGTGTTCGTGTTGAGCCGGGCCATCTGCCGCTGCCCGGCTTCGACAACGCGTGGATGACAGTGGCCGACATGGCACACGTTGTTCACGAGGTCCAGGTAGGGACGACCGGAAGAAGCGTGCAGATACTGCCCTTCCCCACGGACCATTTTGAGCGGCTCGGCATAGGCGATCGAGAGCGAGGATCCGATGTGGACCTTTCGCTTCTCGAGAAGCTCCCGGGGCGCTGCGCCGGCGTCCCGTTCTACTGCGGCGCCAGTGGACGCTGCGAGAACTGCCCTTGCTTCCGCCGGCTCGAAGCCGACGAGAGCGCGCAACAGCCGCCAAGCCCTCTCCTCCGTGACGAACCACTCCGACCGATCCGGATCCTCGTGACGCCGCTCGGCCGCCACCGCCACCGAAGCGGCAAGCCGGCCGCAGATCAGCGGAAAGAGAACGTCCAGCTCCGCCGTCTCGAGCGGCCGTACATCATCGTACGCGCCGACCACGAGCGCTCCCGCCTCCAGCGGATCGTCCAGCTCGAGCATCGCGTAGACGAGGGCGATCGCCAGATCCGACACCGTCGGGTTGAGCAGGCAGTCGCCGAAATCCAGCAGGCCGACGATGTGGTCGTTCGCGACCATGAGGTTCTCGTCATTGGCGTCGCCGTGGATGATGGAGCTGGGGAGGTCCGGCAGGCGCGGGGCGGCGCACGCCGCCCACAGATGGAACGCACACTCCAGGTCGCGGCGGCATCCGGGATCCGGAACGCGCGCGACGCTCGGCCGGTGCCTGGAGGCGGCACTCAGGTCCCACGGGTGGGTGCGCTCAGCCGCCGGATGGGAGAGCCTGGCCAGCTCCACGTCCAGCAGAGCCAGCATGCGGCCGAGCTCGCGCAGAAGCTCGGGTCCGGCCCGAGCGGAATCACACCAGGAGACCCCGTCGACGACACGCGACAGACGCGCGAGCCGAGCCGAGCCATCGGACATCGGCCAGCGGACGACGGCCTCTCCGGAAACCGTGGTGATCGTGCGCGGGATGGCGATATCGAGACCGGAGCCGGCCACGTGCTCCAACACCGCGTGCTCGAGCTCGAGCGCCCCGATAGCGGACTCCTCGGTCGCGATCTTGAGCACCGACCGCTCCCCGTCCGCCGTCGACACGAGAAAATTCCGGTTCTCGCCGGGCAGCGGCACGAGCTCGGCTTCCAGCCGGTATTCCGAGGCCAGGATTTCGCCGGCGAGCTCGGCCCACCGATCCGGTGCGGATTCCACGATCATTGCCGGGCTCGGCCCGCCGCGTCCTGGGTCAAGGATCGGCCACAGCGCCGGACCGGCCGTGAAGCCAGATCAGCGAAGCGGCCACGGTCGCGCCAATCATGTTCGCGACCAGGTCCCAACCGGTGTTGCGATATCCGCCCACGTTCGTCTCGGCGATGAGCAGCGTGGCCGCGAACTCGACGATCTCGTTCACCGCCCCGAATCCGAGCCCGGCGGCGGCGCACAGCACCATCAGGCCGAAGCTCGGGGACGCCGCCCCACCTCTCCAGCGTATCGCCGCGCGAAGCGCCTGCCAGCAGACCCAGGTGGTGATGCCGAACCCGTAAGCGTGCACGACCTGGTCGTACTTCAATCGTCCGGGGATCAGCCAGAGGCTGTACAGCACCCGGCTCTCCGCTTCGGTCGGCCACCCTGCCGGAACCACGAGTAGGCCGCCGGCCATATGCAGGAGCCCCCAGACGCTGAGCCCCCAGAGCGCCGCCATGCAGAGCCCCACGGATCGATGCACCGCCAGTACGGCCACGATCAGCACGAGCATGACGACGATGTAAAACAGGAACTCGCGGTTGCCTCGCACGATCGCGCCGATCACGGCGGCGCCGAGGTAGGCCGACGTGAACGCGGCTACCGGCCAGTATTTGCGCATCCGTTAGTCCTCCGATCTGAGGGCCTCGAGGAAGGCGTCTCCGTACCGCTCCAGCTTCGCCGGGCTCACTCCCGAGATCCTCGCCATCTCGGAACGGCTGATCGGCCGCCCTTCGATCATGTCCCACAGGACCCGATCCGCGAACACCATGTAGGCGCGCACGTCATCCCGCTCTGCCAGGCGGCTCCGAAGGGCGCGCAACCGCTGGAAAGTCGGGTCGGACGGGGAGCGCTGCACGCCCGTCACCGTCGGCGAAGGAGATAGAAGAGCGACGCGGCGCCCAGCATGGCGCCGATCGCCGTCCACTCGGTCGTCGTCGCCTGCGCCAGCAGCCAGACGATCACGGCAGCCGCCAGCCCCGGGATCAGGGGGCCGGCCGGAAGGCGGAAGACGGAGTCGGAGGCCCGCACGTCGCGGCGACGGAGCTCGACCGTCGCCGCGACGGTCGATAGGTAGACGAGGAGGATCGCCACGGTCGAGAGCACCGCCAGCGGCTGGAACGCACCGCTGATCGCGAAGGCAAACGCCAGACCCGCGTAGACGGCGATGGCGAGGTTGGGAGTGTGAAAGCGCGCGTGGATCGAGGCGAGGCGACTCGGAAGCACGCCGTCCCGGGCGGAGGCGAATAGCGCGCGGGGCGAAGTCAGCATGTCGCCCATCACCGTCCCGAACATGGACACCCCTGCCGCAGCCAGGAGGATGACAGCGCCGGGTGCCCCCAGTATGCGCTCCGCTGTCGCAGCGAGCGGCGCCGCGCTGGCCGACGGGAGATCGGCTCCGAGAACGCCCTGCGCCACCGCCTGAAGGCCGAGGTACAGGGTAACGATCCCGAGGATACCGAACAGTAGACCACGGGGGATCGTGCGTGCCGGGTTACGGATCTCCCCGCTGGGCGTCACGGCGCTCTCCGAGCCGCCGAAGGCGAAAAAGAGGAGGAGCGTGGCCGCGCCGAAGTCCCCCGCCGAGGGAAGCGTCTCGATGCTCAGGTTGTCGGGCCGGATGGCAAAGAGGCCGATGAGCACCAAGCCCACCAGCGGCAGCAGCTTCATGACGGTGACGATCTCCACCGCCCGCGCCCCCTGTCGCACCCCCCGGATGTTGACCCAGGCCACTCCCGCAAACAGAAGGAACAGGAACAGTCCTCGCGGGATCGGCTGCTCGATCGTCGGGAAGACGGCGCCGAGCGTGCCCACGAGCGCGTTCGCCACCGCAGCGATCGAGACGACCGCGTATCCGAGCCAGAGTAGCGTGCTGGCCAGAAAGCCGGCGTACGGCCCAAACGCCGCCTCCACGTAGGCGCAGGCCCCTCCGGACTCGAAGACCCGGCTCCCCGCCTCGGCGAAGCACAGGAGGACGAGACCCATCGCCGCGGCGCACGCCAGATAGGCGAACACCGCGGCCGGCCCTAGCTGGGCAGCGACCAGGGCCGGCAGAACGAATATCCCGGCCCCGACTGTCAGGTTGACCGTGTTGGCAGCCAGCGCCCGGACGCCGATCACCCGCTCGAGAGACGTCGCGGAACTCTCCGGTCCAGGCATCATGTGGTGCAACTCCACCAGAGCGTGAGCAGGAACATCACCTGCAACGGCTGGCCCGGAACCGAGCTCCCACGAGGATTCCAGAGAACGTCAGAACGATCAGAGCCGCCCACATCCAGCCCGGAGTCCAGCCGCTCATTTCTGGCCGAGAGAGCGCCCATGCAAAAGCGAGCGTCTGAACGACAGCTAGTGCCAGACCATGCTTGAGCTCCGCATGGCGCGCGATGAGCGCGCAGAGATACCCGGCTCCGACCGCCGCGACCGTGTTGTAGAACAGCTTGACGCCCAGGAACCAGGCGGCATTGCGGACGCCGTAATAGACGTCCGGATCCGTGGTCATTTCGCCGTTCACGAGCGTGACGAGACCGAACTCCAGAAACTCCACGACAACCGAGATCGCCAGGAGGCCGACGACGACCGCCAGGAGGCTGCGCAAGACGCGTTTGGGCGTCATTTCACGGGCCATGCAAGGCGTCTGCGCGACGGCTCAGGGGACAATGGCGTACGCCAGCAGCCGGCCACCGGCGGTCCGGACCGCGAACACCACATCAAAGGAGCCTCTGGAAAGCGATGGTCACGAAGTTGGAGGTGGCGATGCCGAGGCTGCAGATCAACGCCGCCACGTAGGGAGCTGCCGTCGGCCCGTCGAAGAATCCGAAGATGTTCGAGATCAGGAGCACGGCGATCACGAGGACGAGGCCCCACGCGATGTTGCTGTGCACGAAGCCCACTGCTGCGCGCTCTTCGGCCGGGAGCTTGTACTGCCTGACTCCGATGTGGAGCGAGAGAACCGTCCCCGCAGTGAGCGCTACAACACTCGCCGCGCGCCACAGGGCCGCGTCCCGTAAGCCATAGAGGCTCATGGCCAACGGCAGAAGGGCGAGAAAAACGGCCGAGAGACTACTGACTATGATCGAACGGACTCGGAGGCTGTCAGCGGGCGAGAACCGTCCCTCGCGACGTGCGAATATCAAGAAGATCGCCAAGAACCCGGCGAAAGCGACGCCGAGCTCCGCGATCAGAGCAAGTTCCTCACCTGCGGCCAAAGACCCCAATCACTCCACCGCGTATTCCAGCATCACGGTCCCCGTCTTCTCATAGATCGTGTGCTTCTTCAGCTCGAGCTTGGCAAGCGACGCCGGAGGAGGGAGGAGCGGTATCCCGCCGCGGGAGTCGCCTTGAGGGCGGCCACCGTCCCGGCCGGATCATCCGAAACGGTCACACCCGGGCAGTCTGCCGGATCCAGAGTCCGGGAGAAGACGAACGCCTCCGTCCCCGGCATGCTGCCTCCTCCCTGCTGGCGGGTCGCCTCGTAGATCGATGTATCCGTCGAGGCTCGCGGCCACCGAGTATCGTACTCGTCTCATGACTTTCCTCCAGACCCATCACTTCAAACACCTTGACATACATTCGAACAGCCTCGCTGACCAGGCAATCTTCCCGGAAGGGCGCCGGCAGCGGGCCGAACGGCAACCGCCGGCGCCACAAAGAGAAAGAGCCCGACCGATTGGTCGAGCTCTCTCTCACCGCACGAAGCGGCTTGCCGGCCGCAGAAGCGGCTCGGAACAGCGTGGGCGTCGGGCCTAGTACATCCCGCCCATGTCACCACCCATGCCCGGGGGCATGCCGCCGTCCTTGGACTCTTCGGGGCGCTCGACGACTACCGCTTCCGTCGTGAGCAGGAGTCCCGAGATCGACGCCGCGTTCTGCAACGCCGTGCGCGTGACCTTGGTGGGGTCGATGACGCCAGCCCTCACCAGGTTCTCGTAGGTGTCGGTCGCAGCGTTGTACCCGTGGGTGACTTCCTTCTTTTCGCGAACGCGCTCGACCACGATCGAGCCCTCGGCACCCGCGTTTTGCGCGATCTGGCGGAGTGGCTCCTCCAGGGCCCGACGCACGATGTTGACACCGATGTCCTCATCATGGTCGCCGGTCTTGAAG
>JBDHGL010000026.1:0-45983 GCA_039589875.1 Gemmatimonadota bacterium | reverse complement strand
GTACGGTCACGAGCGAGGCCGACCGCGATGCGCGTCGCCTGATCCGACGCTTGGCGCGAGAGAATCCGGATCTCCGAGTTCTCGTGGCCGGCTGCTCCGCCGCACTGCGCGAGGCGGAATATGCGGAGATGGCCGAAGTGTGGAGGGTGGTTCCAGGGCAGGACGCGGTCGAAGTGGCCCGGGCCGCCGGCTCGGCGGCCGGTCAGCGTCCGGGTCCTGGCGAGCGGCTGATTCGGATACGTGGGTCCGGGCGCGGCCTGCTGACCCGATTCCGTCGGGGCACGAGGGCGTGGCTCAAGGTACAGGACGGTTGCGACCGCCGGTGCTCGTTTTGCGCCACGCGGATCGCCCGCGGCGCGAGCCGGTCACGTCAACCGGAAGAGCTCGTCAGAGAGGCCGGACTGCTGGCCGCCGAGCACCCCGAGCTGGTCATCACGGGGATCCACATCGGCCACTACGGCGCCGACCTGGGCGACAGCTGCACGCTGGCGGGGCTCTGCGCGCTCCTGTTGGACGAGGTGCCCGACGTTCGCATTCGTCTGAGCTCGATCGAAGCGACGGAGATCGACGACGACATGGTCTCTCTCATGGTGGAATCGGGTGGTCGGTTGGTGCCGCACCTTCACGTCCCGCTGCAGAGCGGGAGCGACGCAGTTCTGCGGCGAATGCGTCGTTGGCACACACGTGAGGATTACCGCGCCAGGACGCTCGAGATCGCTTCGCGGCTACCGTATCTCGGTCTCGGGGCGGACATCATCGCCGGCTTCCCGGGCGAGACGGATGCCGATCACGAGGCTACCCTCGCGCTGGTTGACGAGCTCCCGTACACCTATCTGCACGTCTTCCCGTTCTCGGCCCGCTCGGGTACCGCGGCGGCGTCGCTCGCGGCTCCCGTCCGCGGCGACGTCAAGGCCGCTCGGGCGCGGGAGCTGAGGGAGCTCGGTCTGGCCAAGGGAGCCTCCTACCGGGCGGCTCGCATCGGCGGTGGTGCCGAGGTCATCGTGGAAACCGCTGACTCGGGGTCGAGAACGAACGGGGCGGAGCCGCAGCCGGCCGTTGGGCTGACCGAAGACTACCTGCGGGTCCGGATCGCCGACGAGTCTGGACGGACCGGACCGGCGGACCGAGATGCACTACGGCCTGGATCGGTTTTCTGCGGTGTTCTGGAGGGAGAGCCCGACCGCCTGACGGTCGCGTTCGCCTAGGGGAGCACCTCTATCGGCACGGATGCTCGGGTGGTGGCCCACTCCATGACGAGCTCACCATCTCTCGTGTCCCCCGCCTCGAGTGCGATGCGGAATCGCTCGACGGATTCCGAGAGCTTGTCGACATCCATCGTCACACGCGCCAGGTCCATGTCGGTGTGGTACTCCGTGCCCCACTGGCCGTTTTGCCGGTTGATGATCAGGGTCCATTCATCGGCGTTGGGGATCGTGTAGAGCGTGTAGTCGCCCGCCGGGACCTCCGCGCCGCCGATCCGCAGATTCGCCTCGCTCGAGAAGGACGTCGCCTCGTTCGCTCCGGTGCGCCACACCTCGTTCCAAGGGATCAACCCGCCAAAGATCACCCGGTCTCGTACGGATGGACTGCCGTATACGACCTTGAGTTGTCTTCCCGCGATCTCGACCGAGCTCGAGTCCGGCGGACTGAGGCGCTGGGCGGAGGCCGGTGATGTGGTTGCCAAAAGGCTGCCCAAACAGAGGAGAACGGCCAGGCCGAGGCGAGCTAGCATATCAGGATCTCCTGGAGGCTACACGCATTGCGTGTTGATCGACGGTTCCCGATCCCCGACCCAACTGCATCTCGAGACACAACGTTAACGATTCCATTCTCGCGCGGCGATCACAACCGCTTGAGAGAGCTGCCACCATCGACGACGAAGATCGCGCCGGTGATCCAGTCACCTGCCTTCGACGTGAGATACGTGACCATGTTTCCGATGTCAGCCGGCTCTCCCATTCGTCCTACCGGAATCGCCTTCCGCGCGAAGTCTTCCGTCGCTCGCTGAATGGCGAACAGATCCGGCGCCTCTTCGTTGGGCGGCGTGAACGCCTTCCTCACGCCCTCCGTCGGAATGGGGCCCGGCGCGACCGCGTTCACGGTGATCCCGTACTCCGCCCACTCCAGGGCCAAGGTCCGCGTCAGTGCGTCCACGCCGGCCTTCGCGGCGCAAGCGTGTGCCATTTGGGGCCAGCCCCGGTAGTGCAAGGTCATCGATATCGAGACGATTCGGCCGTACCCGGCGTCACGCATCAGGGGGAACGCCGCCTGGCACGCGAAGAAGGTGCCGTACAGATCCGTTTCGACAACGGCGCGCCATCCGTTGGGCGAGAGGCTCTCCGACGGTGCGTAGAAGTTTCCCGCGGCGTTGTTGACCAGGATGTCGATCGAGCCGAACTGGTCTGCGGTCCTATCTACCGCCTGCCGGATCGAATCGGGGTCTCTGACGTTCGCCTCCAAGGCGACGGCCTCGACCCCTTTCTCTGAGAGTCGTTTCACCGCGGCCTCGAGTCGGTCCGCGCTGCGGCTGGCGATCGCCACGCGTGCCCCGTGCGCCCCCAGCGCGCTCGCGATGCCGAAGCCGATGCCGGAGCCCCCGCCGGTGACGAGGGCGCTTCGGCCATTCAGCAGCTCACCGGCAAAGACGCTGTTGGCTGTCATCGAATCTCCCCGACAAAAAAGCGGGGACATCCTCGATGCCCCCGCCGTGGTGGGTCTGGAGCCGCCCGGTTCACGAGCCCCGGCTCACTCATCGGGCGTCATGCGTGGGTTCTAAGAGCTCGCGAAACCTGCCTGGCCGTCTGCAGAGACGGTGAACCGAATCCACATTCCTGTCGCGGCGTGCGCCGGAATATAGCAGACCAACGTGTACTCTCCGGCAGCGTCCGCCGTGAACGTCAGTGATTCCGACTCGCCGGGCTGGGTGGCCTCCTGCATCGAGGTCGGGTTCGAGCTGATCGCCCCCGCGAACACCGGCTGCGGGTCCTGGAACGTGGCCGGGAAGTTCCCCGTCTGGTCATCCACGCCCACGCTGTGCGCGATGTTGGGGTCGTCGTTTCGGAAGTTGATTGTTACCGAATAACCGGCCGGCACGACGATCGTCCCGTTGCCTCGGGAGAATCCGTTGAAGTTCCAGCGGTTGTTGGAGTCATCCTTGCCGGCGATGAGCTCGATCGTGACGCTCTGCCCGGCCTCGTCGATGGAGATCCAGTCGGGGACACTCAGGCTGGATGCCGGAGCCGTCTCGGCTGGCTGCTCTGTAGCTGCCGTTCCCTCACTGCTCGCCGCACCGTCTCCGCCACCGCCGCAACCCACAGCGAAAAGTCCGAGCGACGCAAAGAGGCTGGCTGAAAAGAACCGATTCATACTCGTCCGTTCCCTGTCATGGGGTTAGAAAGCGAAAATGCTGCGGTACGCCGCAGCGAAGGCAATATACTCAAGCCCGCAGGAACCGGGAAACTCTCCGAATTGAGCAACGGGAGAAACGGCCTGAGCTACGGGCTTTCAAGCCAACCGTTACACCGGCCGAGGCCGCCGAGTTTCCCCTGCGATGGGACGCGAGAGACACGAGTACGATCCTTGCCTACTGAAAGGGGAGCGAGGATTAGCGGAACCTTCGTGTGGTGTGCGGAGTTTGATGTTTGTTCGCGGCGTTTCTCGCGCCGCACCCGGAACGCCGCACGCCGGCGCTCCGTTCGTACTCCCGCCGTACGGTCGACTTTCGATCCGTTGAGGCGGGGAGCCCCTTTCGCAAAAAGCCCCGGAAGTTTTATCCGACGTGGATGTCGGCCGAGGCATGAGCCCGGTTCGGGCGGATAGACGATTCGGCCGGAAGACCAGGGCGCGCAACAGGAGAAGTAGTGAGCGAATCGATCGACAACTCGAACCAAGCAAGCACGCGGCCCTCTGAAGAGAGCCCGGACGGCCAGCCTGAGCTGCAGGACGCCTATCTGGGTGTCCTACAGGTGCTCGGCAACGGTGCCGGCTTCATACGAAGCGCGGTGGCCGGCTACATGCCCAGCGACAGCGACATTTACGTCAGTCAGAAGATCGTGGGCCGGTGGAAGCTGAGAAGCGGCGACGAGATCGCCGGCATCGCGGGCAAGCCCCCGAGCAACGGCAAGAGTCCACCCCTCCGGAAGATTTTCACGGTCAACGGCTGTCCGCCCGAGACACTCGGCCACAGGCGCCAATTCAACCGCCTGAGCGCGCAGCACCCAAACGAACAGCTCATCTTGGAATGCGGTCTCGTCCGTCGCGGACATCCGGACTACACGAACCGGATCATCGATCTTTTCTGCCCACTCGGGAAGGGGCAGCGAGCGCTGATCGTCGCTCCCTCCAAGGCCGGAAAGACGATGGTGCTCCAGGCGATCGCCGAGGGCGTCGTCGAGAACTATCCGGAGGCGGCGCTGTTCATCCTGCTGGTGGATGAGCGCCCGGAGGAGGTCACCGAGATGGAGGCGTGCGGCTTCGGTGAGGTCGTCTCATCGAGCTTCGATCACCCGGCGCAGCGACACGTATCCGTCGCGGAGACGACGCTGTCTCGAGCCCGACGCCGAGCGGAGATGGGCGAGGACGTGATCCTCATCCTCGACTCGATCACCCGGTTGGCCCGCGGATACAACACGGTCGAGGAGGGAACAGGTCGCACCCTTTCCGGCGGTCTCGACGCGGGCTCGTTGGACAAGCCCAAGCGCTTTCTCGGGAGCGCCCGCAAGATCTCCCCGGATCAGGGAGGCGGTTCGCTTACGATCATCGCGACGGCGCTCGTAGACACGGGCTCGAGGATGGATCAGGTGATTTTCGAAGAGTTCAAAGGCACGGGGAACAGCGAGCTAGTTTTGAGCCGAGAGCTTGCCGACCGGCGGATCTATCCGGCGATCGACCTCACGGCTAGCGCGACCCGTCGGGAGGAACTCCTGTTCTCAGACGATGCGCTCGCGGTGTCGCGGGCCATGCGGCGAGAGCTGAACAACCTCGCCCCCGCCGATGCCATGGCGGAGCTGTTGGGGCTGATGCAACGACACCCCTCTAACGAAGAGCTCCTGAGCCGCGCCCTGTCGAAGCTCTAGTCGGCCGGGCCACCGGTTGCACCGCGCGCGGTAGCGGTCAGCCCTGCGAGCCGTGTTCGGGCAAACGCTCACGGAGCCGACGCTCGTAGTGGATGATCTCGAACGCGGCAGCCTCGAGTAGGCCCAGCTCTCTGCGGTCCAGCTCGGCGCGTTGGAAGACCGCGCGGAAGCTTCGCATCTTCGGCGCCGGATCCAGCCCGGTGAAAAAACCGATCACCTCCATGGCTTCCTGCCAGAGACTGAACAGGCGTTCGAGCTCTTCGCTCGATGCTGCCGGAACGCGAGCCCTTCCCTTCTGCCCGAGATCCGGATTCTCCAGAGCGCCTCGAGATACCATGGCCTTGCGAAGCTCGTAGAAGACGATCAGTGCGGCGTGTCCCAGGTTGAGCGAGGTATGTTCCGGGTTGGTCGGAACATGAATCACCGCTTCGCACAGGTCGAGCTCCTGATTGGAGAGGCCCCGATGCTCGGGGCCGAAGACCAACGCGGTCACTCCAACTTCATGAGAGCTGTCTGCCAGCCAGGATCCGGCTTCGCTCGCCAGAAGCCATCGCCTCTTGCTCGAGCGACGCCGAGCCGAGGTTCCGACGACCAGCTTCGCGTCCGCCACGGCAGAGGGAAGGTCATCGAACATCTCCGCGCGCCGAACGACGTCCTCCGTATCGTGTGCGATGCCCTCGATCCGGTAAGCGTCGAATTCGACCGGCCGAACCAAGCGCAGCCGGCTCAAGCCCATGTTCTTCATGGCCCGGACGACCAGGGCGATGTTGACGAGATCCTGCGGCTCTTGAAGAACGACGAGGAACTGGGAGGTCACGTCGGGCGGCGCGGTGGCTCGAGGCGCGCCAGCGACCGGAGGTTGCCTCCGATGCGCAGGAGCAGCAGCACGATCATCGCAAGGACCCCAAGGCTGCCCAGGATGTCGAACAGTGTTACGGACAGGCCCGCGACGTTGAAGCGGAACGGGCCGACCAGGATCGCCACGGTGTTCGCCGAGATCAGGGCTACCCTCGCCTCAGTCGGACCGAGCACGGCGTACCCGAGCCTAAACTCACCCAACACGTACGTCTCCAAGTAGACGTTGATCGAGAGAATCAGGTACAGGATGACGATCGCGAGTGCGATCGAGAGCAGCAGGTACGGCGAGAGGCCGAGCCCCAGCCCGATAACAAAGGTGGAGTACGCGTCGGTGATGTGGTCGAGATAGTAGCCGTACCGCGGCCGCTCGATCTTCCGTACGCGCGCCAACGTGCCGTCCAAGCTGTCCCCGTACCACTGCAGCACGAGGCCCGCGCTCGCGAGCCACAGCCATGCCGGATTGCGGTTGGAAAGCACGTAGGCGGCGGCTACAATCGTGGCGGCAAACAGCCCGAGAGCCGTGAGATGATCCGGTACGACCCACCGCGGCAGAGCGAGGGCGAGGCGCGGTAACACGCGGCGCTCGAAACCGGCGAGCAGAAAGGGCGCCGTTCTCTCGTGTTCGGCGGCTCCGGACTCGCTCTCCTCGGGCGCCTGGTTCATTGAGCCGTCACTCGCTCTCCGAGCCGGCATCGGGCGAGCCTCGCCAACCCTTGCCCCTGCGCGGCCTGAGGGCGGGATAACCCGTTTCGCCACACTTCGGACAGGTCTCGACGTAAGCGTCGATAGGGGCAGAGCAGACGACGCAGCCGACGGCCGCTTCGTCGGGGGCGTAGGGGAGGGGAGCGCCGCACTTCTGGCAGGTCTGGCTGCCGAATTCGCGCTCGGTGCCGCAGGTCGTACACTTGTCAGCGTTCACACGTCTCGCCTCGGGTACCGGTGGACGGCGGGCCGCGGGTCGGGCCCCGCGGGAGGTTCGCCCGCACGGAGGGAAGATTACGACAATCTGGGCGAGGGAACAGGGATGTGTCCCGGTGTACAAGCGACGCCCCGGGCGCAACCCGATCGCGCGGTTGCCGTTCAAGCGCAGCACGGATAGCATCGTGCGCCAATTACCGGCGCGGGGCGCGCCATTCTGGCCAAGGGGATGACCAGGGACAGGGTGAAACTGCACAGCGTGCGGGAACGGGAAGACCTCCTCCAGGAGGCGCAGGGACGCGTGTACGATCGTCTTGGCGCTCCGGTCTGGATTCTGGGGGGTGTCATGGTCGCGATTGGCCTCGTGACTACCTACCTGATCCTCCAGGACTTCCGCTCCGAGAGCTATATCTACCTCGCCTTCTACTCGATCCCGGCCAACACGGCGATCTCGTTTTTCCCGCACGAGCCAGTCCTGATCTACTTCGGGAAATTCGCCAACCTCTGGCTGGCCGCGCTCGCCGCGACGATCGGGACGGTTGTCGCGGGGGTGATGGACCATACGGTGTTCACGCCGGTGCTGAACCACCGCGCACTGGTCTCATACAAGGAAAAGAAGACTTACCGGAGGACGATCGATTACTTCGTCCGGTATCCTTTCGCGACGCTGGTGATCGCCGGGTTCACGCCGATCCCCTTCTTCCCGTTCAAGTTCCTCAGCTTCTCCATCCACTATCCGATGTGGAGGTACATCACGGCTCTGGTCGTGGCTCGATTCCCTCGCTACTTCCTGCTCGCCTGGCTGGGAGCCGTGACGAACATTCCGAACTGGATTCTGTTCGTCGCGTTCCTCGTCGTGATCAATCTCTACTTGGTGAAAGCCCTCCCAGCGCTTCTCCATCGGATTCGTGAACGGCGATCGTGCCTCGCGCACACGCGAGCAGGTGGAGAGAGGCGGCCGGCCGAAGAGGTGGAGCCGGTCGCTCGAGCTGCCGAGGCGGGTAGATGAACGTCTCCGGGCGGATGGCCGCGCGCATGGCCTGGCGGGGCATGATGAACACCCTCCAGAACAAGCCGCTGACGGTCTCCTTCGAGGTCACGCACGCCTGCACGGCGAACTGCTGGCATTGCAACTGGGGCGGTCCGATCAAGGAGACGCGCCTCGAGCCTGCCGCATATGGCGCGATCGCCCGACAGCTCCGGCCTACGGTCGTTAACCTCTCCGGCGGCGAACCGTTGGCGCGCGGCGACATTTACGAGATCGTCGAGGCGGTCGGAAGGAAGAGCGGACTGCCCTGGATCGTCGTCGTGACGAACGCATCCCAGCTCACCCCCGAGCGCTTCTTCCGGCTGAAGGAAGCCGGCATGCACCAGCTTTCCGTGTCGCTCGATTTCCAGGACGATCGCCACTCGGACTTCCGGCGCATTCCGGGCCTATTCGAGAAGATGTCGCAGGTGCTCCCCGAGCTGGCCCGCACGACGCAGAAGGATGATGTCAGCCTGAACACCTGCATCACCGCGTGGAACTACAAGGACGTGCCCGACATGGTGCGGCTCGCGAAGGAATGGGGCCTGGGGATCAACCTCTCCGTCTACACTCACCTGCGCGTCCAGGACCGAAGCGGTCTCATCAACGGCGACTCGCTCGACAGCCTGAGGGACGTGATCGAAGAGGTGATCGAGATGCGACGGGATGGCTATCCCGTGTACACGACGGCGCGAACGCTCAGGAAGTTCTATCAGTTCCTGGCCGAGGACGGAATTCCGGGATGTGAGGCCGGTCGTCGTTTCCTCGTCGTGAACCCGGACGGCAGGATGACGCCGTGCGCCATGGTTATGGCCTACTTCGATTCTCAAGAGGACATGCTCGAGAGCTTCACGAAGCAGAACTCGTGCACGAAGTGCTATATTAGCACGCGTGCCAACGCAGAGAAGTCGTATTTTCGCTTGGCTTTCGACAACCCGGCCATCTTGAAGCGACTCCTCACTCCGTGGAGGGCGTAACGACGCGTCGATCCGTTGAAGATTGAGCGAGTTTCGAGTAATTTCGCTGGGGAGCCGCGGACTTGTGCGGCTCTTTTTTTGGCTCTCGATGTACCTAGTTGGACAGCTC
Source organism: Gemmatimonadota bacterium (assembly GCA_039589875.1). Taxonomy (GTDB): domain Bacteria; phylum Gemmatimonadota; class Gemmatimonadetes; order Palauibacterales; family Palauibacteraceae. The sequence goes on along the minus strand of JBDHGL010000026.1, from coordinate 37,019 downwards.
GCCCTCGGGCGAGCGCAGTGCGGGCGTAGCTCAGCTGGCAGAGCGCAACCTTGCCAAGGTTGAGGTCGCCGGTTCGATCCCGGTCGCCCGCTCTCGGAGGACCGACGTGCTTCGGCCGTCGGTCTTCGCTATCAGATGTTAGTAGGTGCTCTACGGAGCGCCTGCTCGGGGCGGTAGCTCAGCTGGCTAGAGCGCTGCGTTCACATCGCAGAAGTCGGGGGTTCGAGTCCCTCCCGCCCCATCGCCTCGCGCCTTCCGATCGCGAGCTGCGCGCTTTGGGTGCAGAGCCTCCTCGCTTCGCTGCGGGGTCTCTCCACCGTCGCTGCGACGCTCGACTTCTGGAAGACGCGAGGCTCCGATTGCGGTGTATCCTGCCGGCGTGATCGGTTGTGTGGAGAGCGCGTGGTCGATTAGTGCGGGCGTAGCTCAGTTGGTAGAGCGTCAGCTTCCCAAGCTGAAGGTCGCCGGTTCGAGACCGGGTTTTTGCAGCGCGTTGTTGCGGTAGGTTTGAAAACGGTAGTGCGGGCGTAGCTCAGTTGGCAGAGCGTCAGCCTTCCAAGCTGAAGGTCGCCGGTTCGAGACCGGTCGCCCGCTTTGATGGAAAGCCAATCCCGCTCGGACGAACGGGGACGGGAAGAGAGGCGTCGCGCCACCCGTCGCCGCCCGCTCTTAATCAGCAAGGTCCGAAACAGATGCGTTTCGGCAGTTTCTTCTCCAGCGCGGGCTCGCCAAACACCTCGACCAGCTGATCCCTCGTGGCGGGAAGCGGCAACTGGTCTGTGCCGCTGTGATCGCCGAGGGCAATGCCTCTTCCCCTGGGCTGATCCTCGCTGGCTCTAGTAAGAGAGCGAACGACTATTCTTCTCAGTCGGCCGTACTCGTCGAAATACGCATGCAGATCGCCGTTCGGATACTCGACGACTGCAGTGCTTCCGGGAATCATCCCTGGTGTGTGTGACTGCGGGTCGAGCCACTCGACCGTGAACTGACTGGACCTCAGCACGGTGCCGCCTGGAAGCCGGATTGCGAACCGCGGGCGGTCGCCGAGAATCTCCTGCGCCTCCGATTCCAGCCACACGGTGTCCGCGACTCCGGACGGCTCGGTCGAGCCTTGGGGCACCCAGCGCGTCACGGTTGGCTCGCGCCGGTTCCAGGACACGCTCTTGTAGGACGCTTCGCCTCCAAACCACGATTCGCCGTCGGCCCTGACGCCGTTCCAATACAGCTCGTGGCTATTCCCGCACGCCGAGAGGGAAGCCACCAGCAGCAACAACGTCAGGTGTTTCGTTCCCATGAGACCTCCTCGGTGCTCCGAGACTCGCGGTCCGCGGGTGCGTTGGTATTCACCACCAAGGTACCCAAATGGCTCCGCGAGAAACTCTTCAGCGACGCGTGCACATCCTCTTTTCTAAGACAGGCCAACCATTTTACACGAGTGCCTTGACATGCAACCACAAGGTTGCATATTATGGTGGCATGGTTACGCCGTTTCACGCACTGGCAGATCCTACTCGCCGCGAGATCTTGGAGCGCCTGCGGAAGTCGGGGCCTCTCTCGGTGAGCGATGTGACGGAAGGGCTGCCGATGACAAGGCAGGCGGTCACCAAGCACCTGAATGCCCTGGCGGCCGCGGGCCTGATCCGGGTCCACAGAGTGGGAAGGGAGCGGTTGCACGAGCTGGATGCAGAGCCGCTTCGCGAGCTCCACGACTGGCTGGCTCCTTACGAAGCGGAATGGGATCGACGCCTGGAACGGCTCAAGAAACACTTGGAGGAGGAATCATGATCGCAGCCGCGGAACAAGCCCTGAGCATCGAGCGGGTCCTTCATTTCCAGGCACCGCTGGACCGAGTCTGGCAGGCACTGACCGATCCGGAGGAGCTGGCTCGTTGGTTCCCCGATCGCGTGGAGCAGCCGAGGCTGGAGCCCGGCGTGGACGGGCAGTTCTTCTGGGAGAACCATGGGAGCTACGCTTTCAGGCTCGAGGCGGTTGAGCCGATGACGCGCCTCGTGTGGCGCTGGGCGCGAGACGCCGACACGCCGCTCGCCGAAACCGTAGCCACGAAGGTCGAGTGGACCCTGGAGACCAATCCGGACGGCGGGACGACGCTTCGGCTCTGCGAATCCGGCTTCGTCAGGCCCGAGGATCACGAGGGCAACTCGAAGGGTTGGGACGCAGAGCTTCAGGAACTCGTGGAGCTGTTGTCCGAAGAGGGTTGAAGTCCGCGGCCGAGCGGCTAGGAAGGAAGAGGGAGGTATCGATGCCGGATATAAGACATGATTTTCCGATCAGGGCGTCGGCGGATCGAGTGTTCGAAGCTGTCACCACGCCCGCAGGCCTGGATGCTTGGTGGACCGAGAGGTCGGCTGGCGTCCCGACCGAGGGTTCTGAGTACGAGCTCTGGTTCGGGCCGGAGCACGACTGGCGGGGTAGAGTGACCCGTTGCGTCGAGGCGTCGGAGTTCGAGTTGGAGGTGGTGCGTGCCGACGGAGACTGGACCGGCACTCGCGTCGGTTTCCGGCTGACGCCCTCCGACGGAATCACACAGCTGCGCTTCTATCACGAAGGCTGGCCGGACGGCAACGAGCATTACCGGATCTCGTGCTTCTGCTGGGCGATGTACTTGAGGATCCTCAGGCGCCATCTGGAATACGGCGAGTCCGTTCCGTACGAGGACCGCCTCGATGCATGAGCAGCGAGCCCTAACCGATCTCGAATACAGGTAGCTCGTAGTGGCGCACCTCGGGCTCTAGCTCGAGCAGGTACTCCTCGTCTTTCGGGAAATACACCGCCACCTCGGGCCGCTCGCCGGCAAAGCGCTCGATCGCCTCCATCGATTCCCACAGCGAGATGACCCAGAACTCGGCCGTCTCGTTCTCGAGTCGCCTCAGCACGAGTGATCCGAGGTTGCCTTCGACGGATCGCTGCGTCTCGACTCCGGTAGCCCTCAGATAATCGACGTAGACATCGGCATCGTCGGCCCGCGTCCGGCCGCTCCACATCCTTGCGATCATCCTCCCTCTCCTTGTATCGCTGATTCCGTGCGTCGTTGCTTGGATCACGACGGCTCCCGAGAATATAGGCGCTCGTACGGAGATGGCCGTCATTCACGAGGGCTGCTGAGCCGCATGAAGAAGCTGATCCAGGAAGCCCACCGCCGCTCCCTTTGGCAGGTCCTGGGCATCTACCTGTTCGGTAGCTGGGTCGTTCTTCAGGTCGTGGATGTGCTCGCCGAGAACATGACCTTGCCGGACTGGGTCTTCCCGTTCGCCCTCGTGTTGCTTCTGATCGGGCTTCCGATCGTCATGGCGACCGCCTTCGTGCAGGAGGGGTTGGGTAGCCAGGCCGAAGCCGCATCGGACGCGGCCGAAGCCGAACCGGTCGGCAGCGCCATCGAGACGTCCGACCAAGGCGAAGGTGGAGAACACGCCTCGGCTCCCAGCGCGATCGAAACCGGTGGAGGCAAGGGTCGGAATAGAATCCTGACCTGGCGGAACGCGCTGCTTGGCGGCGCTGCCGCCTTCACGCTGCTCGGCGTCGTCACGGCAGGCTGGATCATCACCCGAACGGCAGGCATCGGTCCGGCCGCCACGCTGGTGGCGCAGGGTGTTCTGGACGAGCGAGCGCCAATCCTCCTGGCAGACTTCGAGTCTGAGGACGCGGAGCTGTCGCGGGTGGCCACGGAGGCGTTCCGGATTGACCTCTCCCAATCGGACATGCTGCGCCTGGCCGAGCCGGTTTTCGTGGCCGATGTCCTGGTCCGGATGCAGCGAGAGCCGGACGCGCCCCTCGATCGAGAGCTTGCCCGTGAAGTCGCTCAGCGGGAGGGGATCCAGGCGGTGATCGCCGGGGAGATCAACAGCGCCGGCGGAAGCCACCTCCTCTCGGCTCAGGTCATCTCGACCGGGGACGGCCAGGTGCTGGCCTCGCATCGCGAGAACGCTTCCGATTCGACGGCGATCCTCGCGGCGATCGACGAGCTGTCGGAAAAGCTCAGGGAACGCATCGGTGAGTCGCTTCGCTCGATCAGCCGGGATTCTCCCCTGGAGCGGGTGACGACGGCCAACCTCGAGGCCCTGCGCCGCTACTCCCAGGCGGTCCGTGCGCTGGAAGTCGAGGCCGAGGAGGAGCGGGGCATTGCGTTGCTCGAGGAGGCCGTAGCGGAGGACCCGGAGTTCGCGATGGCCTGGCGAAAGCTGGGAGTGAGCCTGAACAACCGTCAGGAGCAACGAGCGCGGCAAGTAGAAGCGCTCATGCAGGCGCACGAGTTCCGCGACCGCCTGACGGAACGCGAGCGTTACATGACCATCGCCACCTATCACCAGATGGTGACGGGAGACATCGACCAGTCGATCACGGCGTACGAAAACCTGCTAGAAGTCTACCCTGACTACTACGCGGCCCTCAACAACCTGGGCGGGCGTTACATGTTCATCCGGGAGCCGGAGAGGGCGGAGGTCTTCTTCCGGCGCGCCATTCGAGCCGACTCTCTGACCTCCTCGTTCCCGTACGCGAACTTGATCAACGCGTTGGTCGCACAAGGGGAATTCGAGGACGCACACAACACGGTTGATGAGCTGGTCGGGCGCTTCCCGGGGAACCTGCTGGCGCAGCAACAGGCGGCGCTCCTCTCGGCCGTCGAACGCGACTACGATGCGGCCAGGCAACACTACGAACAGATCAAGGCCGCTTCGGCTACCAGTCCATTCTGGCGGACCGAGGCCGACAACGGTCTGACCTCCGTAGCCGCGCTACTCGGACAACTCGGGCAAGCGGAGAGACGCATTCTCGACCTTGTAAGAGTGGACGAGGAGCGCGGGCAGCCGGAGCGCGCCCTCGGGAGTGCCTTGCGGCCTGCCTGGTGGCAGATGCTGGTGCGCGAGGACCCCGTACGGGCTGTGGAGGTTCTAGAGACCACGTTGGAGCGGTTTCCCCTATCGCAGTTCGATCCGCTGGATCGTCCCTACCTCGAGCTCGTTTCCTTCTACGCTCAGGCCGAGAGGGTGAATCGGGCCAAGGAGCTGCTGGCCGAATACGAGTCCTCGGTACCTCCGGAGCTCCGAGGGCAGGGCAGCACATCGGCTCTACATCGAGCACAGGGCGAGATCCTGCTGGCTGAGGGTCTCTACAAGGAAGCGATTACGGAGCTCCAGCACGGAGACGAGGTCGGCTGTAGGCTCTGTGCCCTGCCCGGACTGGCGGCTGCCTTCGAGGCAGCCGGTCTACAGGACTCCGCGGTCGCGACCTACCGACGGTACCTGGAGACCCCGTGGATGCAGCGGCTGTACTTCGACCATGCGAGGTTGGCTCCGACTTTCGAGCGTCTCGGCCAGCTGTACGATGAGCAAGAGGATTGGGAAAAGGCGGCGGAGTACTACGCGAAGTTCGTAGAGCTGTGGTCCGAGGCCGATCCAGATCTGCAACCTCGCGTCGAAGCCGCGCAGCGCCGAATCGAAGCCATCTTCGCCGAGCGCGGCTGACGCCGTCTCTTAGAGAAGCGCCTCACAGCTAGCTCTCCCCCCTCAGGCACTTCCCTCGCAAGCTCCGGCCTGAAAGGGCAAAAGCGGCCTGGTTGTTGCCCGATTGAAGCCGGATTCTCGTCCAATCGGGGGATAAATGACGGACCTGCGGCGGAAACCCGCCGGCTTCTTGCAAAAGGCAACGCGCTGGTGGCCGCTCATTGCAGCACTGGTAGGCATTGCTGTGCTATACCTGCCCGCCCTTCTCGCTCCCTCGGCGGGCACCTTCCATGACGATGGCATATACCTCGTCACGGCGAAGTCCCTGGCCCAGGGCGATGGCTATCGGATTCTGAGCCTGCCGAGCGAAGCGGTCCAAACGAAGTATCCGTTCCTGTTCCCCGTCGCGCTGGCCGCCGTGTGGAAGCTGCTGCCGGATTTTCCAGCCAACCTGCCGGCGCTCCGACTGCTGACGCTCTTCTGGACCGCCGTCTGGTGTCGATTTGCGTACCTGGCCATCAAACGTGAGCAGGGCTCGGTCACCGCTTCGATGATCGTGATTCTGACCCTGTGCTCTCCCTGGATCCTGTTCCTTGCGACGACCCCCCTTTCCGAGACGATGTTCGCCGCGCTCACCTGGGCCGCCTTGTTCGAATTCTCCAAGTACGAGGACAATGAGGGCGAGCCGGTAGGCAGGCGGTGGCTACTACTGGCCGCGCTGTTGGCGGGGGCCGCAGCCGTCACTCGAGTGCTGGGCGTCTGTTTGATCGGTGCCGTCCTCATCACGCTGCTGGCACGACGTCGGCTGAAGCACGCAAGCCTGTTCGCCGCGGCTTCGGGAGTCGTTTTCCTGCCGTGGATCGCCTGGACGATGTTCGTCGGTGCAGGTGGGGCCGACGGCTACTACTCCGCGGCGAATTACTCGTCATGGAACGTGGTCACGAACTACGCTTGGGCCGAGAAAGTCACGGTCCTCGGCCACAACCTGCTCCTCTTTCTTCTGACGCCGGGTTACCTGTTCGGGCTTTTCGACCCGAAGACCATCCCTCTCATGCTGGTGATCGGAGGCCTCGCCCTCGCTGGCCTGATCGCCCGGACGAGAACGGGCTTCCGGCTGCTGGATACCTTTTTCGTGCTCTATGTCATGGCCCTGGTGATTTGGCCCTGGCCGCCGATCCGGTTTCTCGCCCCGCTCTATCCCCTCATCCTGCTGTTTGCCTGGCGTGGGGTGCTGGCGGTCTCGCGCTTCCCCCGAGGCCAGGGTACACGGCTTCTCGTGTTGCAGAGGGTGACAGCCGGGTTCGCGGTCTTGCTGGCCGCCACGAACCTCGCGACGACGGCGACGTCCGTATCGGGAAGCGGGATGGTCGTACCGGCGCCTCAGTGCCAGGACAACTGGAGGGAGTTCGAACAGGTGATCGACTGGGTAGAGACGAACACGCCTTCGGACGCGGTCATCGCCTCCAACCTGGACCCGCTACTCTTCCTGTACACGGGCCGAAAGGCGGTCCGGCCGTTCGAGGCGAACCCGGTCGAGCTGTACTACCTGAGGACCTCCGAGGGTCAGCCGTTGGGTCCGCCGGCCGAGCTTGCAGGACGCCTCGAGTCCGCCGGCGCGGACTACGTCGTCACGACCCCCGGGACGTGCTTTCGTGAGAAGGAGCACCTCGAGCGCCAGCTGGCCGCGCTGGCCGGTGACGGCTACGCCGGGAGGGGTCCGTCGGTCCTGCGGGAGGTAGAGCGCTTCTCTCCAGAGACCAGGGTTCTGGCCGTTCGAGCGGATCCCGCTTCTCGATGAACGAGAGACGAAGCTCCGCGATGAACGATGGACGTTCGTTCCTTGCGGCCTGGGGAGCTCAGTTTTTCGTTCTCTGGCTCGCGATCTCCGGCGTCTTCTTTCTCTTCTACGTGACCATGCCGAGGACGGCGTGGAACGACCCGCTGTTCTCGCCGGCGGACCGCTCCGGTCTCGCGGGGCTCGAGCTGCTCCTACTGGCCGGCCTCGCGTTGGGTGCGTCGCTTCTGGTCTCGACCCTCGGGGTCGCGCTGCGGCGCTCGCGATCGGCTGCCGTCCCCGAAGCAGTCGGCAAGGGCGCCGTCTTTGCCGCGCTCTGGCTCGTCGGCTCGGTGTACATCGCCAGCTGGTTGACCTTCCGAAGCACCGGCATCTTCTTGGACCCGACTGGCTTCGCGCTCTTTCAGGCGAACGCGGGTCAGATGATCCAGCATGTGGCTCACATGGATCCGGTCCTCCTGGTGCTCTTGCCGGCGGCCGCGACGCTCTTCGCGGCCGTTGTCGCCATCCTGCCGGTGCGCGTCGAGCAGCGTTTGCGGGAGGGGCGGACCCGCCGCGTCGTCATCGCCGCGGGTGGCCTCGCTCTTCTATCGGGACTCACGGCGCTCCGCGGAGACGCGGCCGCGCTGGAGCACGTCTATCGTCGCGCGGGGCCGCAGAGAACCGGCCCGGCGATCCACGTGGCCGCTCAGATCGCCCGCCAGATGAAAGGGAGGAGCGACCCGATCGCGCGAGCCCCGCTACCCGCCACCCAGCCTCGACCGATCATCCCGATGTCTGCTTATCTGGCGAGTGCGGATCCGGGTGCGAGCCAGCGGTGGAACGTGATCGTCCTGGTGATCGAATCGCTGCGACCGGACCAGTTGATCTCGTTCGGCGGCGAGCGCTCCGTGATGCCCGCGGTGGATGCGTTGGCCGAGGAGGCGCGTCGGTTCTCGTACAACTACACGCAAGCGAGTCACTCCGACTACGCGGATGTGGCTATTCTATCGTCCCACTACCCGTTGCGTTCGGCCGGCTATCACATCTATCCGGAGAACCCGACGTATCCGCGCGTGCTGCTCTACGACGTCCTGAAGGCGCTGGACTACCGGGTGGGCATCTTCTCCTCCCAGAACGAGGAGTGGGGCGGGATGAAGAACTACCTGGAGACGGGCAGCGTGGACCGATTTCTCCACGCGGGAAGCTACGAGGGCGATACGTATGTACCGCGTGCGGATGAAGGGTTCTACCGGTTCGTTCGTGGTTCGAAGCGGGCAGGCAAGATCGACGACCGATTCACGGTTGGCGAAGCGGTCGAATGGATAGATGAGTCGACCAAGCCGTTCTTCGTCTACATGAACCTGCAGAACAGCCACGTGCCCTACGAAGTGCCGGTCGACTTCGAGCCGGTGTTCGGGTCCGGGTACGTGACCTTCCCGATCAGCTTCGGCCACTTTCCGCGCGACTCCGTGGCTGCAGTCAAAAACATGTATGCCAACAGCCTGGCCTATGTGGACGCTCAGGTCGCGCGACTGACGGAGCACCTGCGGGAGACGGGAGAGTGGGAGCGAACGCTGCTGGTGATCACCGGCGACACCGGTCAGGCCTTCTTCGAGCACGGGTTTGCGGCACACGCCAACGCCTTGTTCGACGAGGTCATGCGCGTCCCCCTGATCGTCAGGGCGCCCGGTCTGGAGCCTGGAGCCGATGCACGGCTCTCCCAGCACATCGACGTTCCTCCGACCGTCCTGGGCCTGCTCGGGCTTCCGCCGCACGCAAGCTTCCAGGGAATGGACCTTCTCGGGCCGACGGAGGCGCGGTCCGCCTTTCTGGTCGGTCAGGCGATCGCTCACCAGTACGCGATCGTGCAGGGCAGCCACAAGCTGATCTACGATGCACGCCTCGGATCGCACCTGCTGTTCGATCTGGTCGATGACCTCGGAGAGACGGACGACCTGAGCGCCAGCTCTCCTGAGCTGGTCTGCCGGCTCGGACTTCGCCTCCATTCCTGGAGGAGGGCGCAGCTGGAGTATTACGGAGACCCGCGTGCCCATTCGGCCGAATACCCTCCCGTTCTGGATCCAGCCTTCCCGGCGCGAGGCGACCCGGAGACCTGCGAGGCCATGGCCGAATAGGCTAAAGAGACCTAGCGTTCCTCGATGAACGCTCGCACGCGCCGCCGTCTATCCCTCTCTCTCGCCGTTATCGGCGCCGTCCTCCTGCTGGCGGGCCTGCTGTCGCTGTGGGGACGCACGACCCTGTTCGATGCGGATGGCTTCACGGAACGCGCCACGGCGGCGCTCGAGGACGACCCGGTGCGAGAACTATTGGCGGCGCGCGTTTCGGACCAGATCATCGCCCAGACGTCGGCAGAGCTGATCACCATCCAGCCGCTGGTCCGGGCGGCCGTCTCGCAGGCGATGCTCACCGCGCCCTTCCAGGCCATCTACCGGAACGGCGTGCGCGAGGCTCACCGAAGTCTCCTCGGGGGTGACGACGCCATCGCTCTCCGGCTGGTCGATTTCATGATCGTGGCCAGCGCTTCCCTCGAATCGTTGGATCCGAGGCTTGCCGCCAGCCTGCCGGAGATCCGCACGGCGCTCATCGAGCTGAGGGAGCGTGACTTCGCGGCCGACTTCATCGCTGCAAGCGCGGACGTTCGTTTTCTCGGCTGGCTTCTCCCTCTTCTAGGCCTGCTCGCACTCGGCCTCTCGATCGGTGTGGCCGCCGATCCGAACCGAGCGTGGACCCGCGTCGCCGTGGGCTGTCTCGTGGTCGGATCGACCGTGGTGGCGGGACTACTGGTCGGACAGGTGCTGGTGATGCGCTGGCTGGCCGATCCGGACGAAGCGGCCGCCATCGGAGGCCTGTGGGCGGTGTTTACGCGTGATCTGCAGGTCTGGAGTGTCGGACTCGTCATCATCGGCTTGGCCCTGAGCGCTGCCTCGAACGCGGTTCTCAGACAGCTGGACGCTCAATCTCTTCTGCAGACCGCAGGGCGGACGATCAGCTGGCTGCCGGAGAGCCGCTGGGCCCGTGCCGTTCGAGCAATCGTGATTGTCGGATTGGCGGGAGGGGTCTTGGCAGCACCGCTCTTCGTGGCCAAGGCGTTCGTATGGGTTCTCGGTCTGTATGTGCTCTATTACGGCCTGATCGAGCTCATCCAGGTCATGGGCCTTGGCGCGCGAGAGGAAGTCGGGGAGGCAAAGCCCGGCTTCCTTGCCGCGTTCGGTTCGCGAGCCGTGGTCTACACGGCGATCGCGGGCCTGCTCGTCGTCGGATACGTCGTGGCCGGCTCCCTGCTGGGCGAGCGTCCCGAGCAGAGGTTGTTCGCGATCGAATCCGAGCCGGACCGCTGTAATGGCAGGGCCCTGTTGTGTGATCGCACGCTGCCGGAGGTGGCTCTCCCGACGACACACAACTCGATGTCGGCCGCGGACGAGCCCGGCTGGTTCTTCGCATCGCATGAAGGGAGCATCGCTGATCAGCTCACGTTCGGCGTTCGCGGCTTTCTGATCGACGTGTACTTCGGAGTGCCCGTCGAGCGAGGCGTGCGCACGGACGTATTCCACGCGGACGACCGTGAAGCGCTCGTCGAGCGGTACGGAGAGGAGTTCGTCGCCGCGCGAGACCGTGTGGCGGAATCCCTAGGGATCGCCGATCCGAGCGTGGAACGGGAGGTCTTCCTCTGTCACGGCTTTTGCGAGCTCGGTGCCACATCGTTCGCCGAGACCCTCGACGTCTTCAAGCAGTTCCTCGAGAGCCATCCGCGCGAGGTCATCATCCTGTTCATCGAGGATCACATCCCGGCCGATGCGGTGGCCGGCGTCTTCGAGCAGGTCGGATTGGACCGCTACGCCCACACACATGGTCCAGGAGATGGGTGGCCGACCCTCGAGGAGATGATCGAGAGAGACCAGAGGATGCTGGTGATGGCTGAGAACGACGGCTCCGGGCCCGCTTGGTACCATCCGGGCTTCGTTCTGACCCAAGAGACGCCGTACTCGTTTGCGTCCGCCGAGGAGCTGAGCTGCCGGCCCAACCGCGGTCTACCGGATAGCCCGTTGTTTCAGCTCAACCATTGGATCGAGAAGCTGACGCCCTCGGTCGCCGATGCCGAGGAGCTGAATCGTTTCGACGTGCTCCTCCGGCGCGCGCTGTTTTGCCAACAGGAGCGCGCGATGATCCCGAACCTCGTGGCCGTCAACTTCTACAGTCGGGGTGAGTTGCTGAGAGCCGTGGATGTGCTGAACGGTGTGACGGCCCCGGCGCCCGTGGACTAGTCGGGGTCGCCCTCACAGAGGAGCTCGAAGACCGTCTCCAGCGTGCCCCCCTGCGTTGTCGTGATCTCACGGGGGTTCTCGCCCATCACGCTGCAGTTGTCGGGGACCCCGTGCAGCTCGACCGTGTGTTCGCCGCCCGACAGCCCCGCGAAGATGATCTTCTCGCCGAGCTCAGCATTGCGGGCTCGATATCCGTCCAGCGTGAGGACGTAGGCGGTCGGAGGCCGGTCGAGCCTCGCCGTCAGCCAATGGGTGCCGCCGGGGGAGAACCAGTCGCCTGCCAGCCGATCGTGGCTGAGCGGCCGAAGCACGACTCGGTTCTGCTCCGGGCAGTCTCCGTCCTCCAGTCGTTGGAGCAGCGAAAGCGAGTCGGCCCCCACTCCGTCGAGCCAGAGTGAATACCGGCAGGTGGCGACGGGACTGGCGTACAGCACGCGGCCGATCTCAGCCGGCGCTTCGGCCGGTGTCCAAAGCGTCATCACGACGGTCTGTGCGAGGCCGGAGGGCATGTCCAGTGTGCCCGCCCAGTCGCCGACCGCGAAGGCCGCCGAGGCCGAGTCCGTGGGTGGCGGAGGAGCCGGAATGGGCACCGGCTCGGGGGCACTCTCTGGGGAAGGTGGTGGTGTTTCGAGGTCTTCGGGCGGTGGGCTGCCGGTGGACGCACAGGCCTGAAGGACCACGAACGTCAGGACCATACCGATTTGGCGTGGGATCGGAATTGACACGACAGCAACCACTTACCTACTGCGACGGCGGTATTGAACTTACGCTACCGTGCCCATCATAGTCCGGCGCCGCAGCCGGTGTCTAGCTCGTAACGCTCGCGGCGTGGCCGGCCGCGGAGCGCTCCGCCCGTGCCTCGTGGATGACCGCCAGCATCTCGGGCACGCGGCACACCTTGACGCGAGGTCTTCCCTGGGCCTCTCCGCACGTCACCTCGTGTTGGTCCAGCGCCTTCCAGTCCTCGAGCGTGACATAGTCGACGTCGCGCTTCGCGAGCAGGGCCGTGATCCTGTCCGCCGAGCGCTCCTTGGGCAGGTCGGGAGTGATCGATTCGAGATCCTCCAGTATCGCCGCGGCCGTCTCCGCGCCGTCCGGCTTGTTCGTTCCGATCACGCCGCTCGGACCCCGCTTGCACCATCCGGTCACGTACTCGCGCGGGTACGAGGTGCCGTCCATGTCCACGACCCGCCCGCCCTCGTTCGGAATGATCCCCCACCGATCGTGGAATGGAACGCCCGGAAGAGGGATGCCGCGGTAGCCGATCGAGCGGAATACCAGTCCCGCCTCGATCACCTCGAACTCGCCCGTGCCACGCGGTCGCATCGAGCCGTCTTCGCGCTCTACGAGACGGTTCTTCTCGATCCGGACGGCTTGCAGGCGGCCATCCTCATCGCCGATTAGCTCGACGGGTGAGACGAGAAAGCGGAAATCCACGGTCCGCCCACCGTTCGAGGGCGCTTCTCCCCGGGCGTAACCCTCCAGCAGCTCGCAGTTGCGGCGGATCCCACGTGTCTCTTCGACGAGCTTTTTGCTCTCCTCGTCCAGCTCGAGGTCTGCCGGATCGACCTTGACGCCGGCCCCTTCCAGCTTGCCGAACTCCTTGAGCTCCACGCTCGTGAAGGCGGCTTGAGCGGGACCGCGGCGGCCCAGGACCACGATCTCGCGAACCGCGCTCGACCGGAGGGGCTCCAGGGAGTGATCCGCGATGTCCGTCGTGGCCAGGGATTCCCAGGACCGGGCCAGGATACGGGCCACATCGAGCGCAACGTTTCCGATTCCGACGACTACAGCCCGCTCCGTGTCGAGGTCGAACTCGCAGTCTGTGAAGTCCGGGTGTCCGTTGTACCACCAAACGAACTCCGTGGCGGAGTGGCTGCCCTCGAGATCTTCGCCCGGGATTCCCATCTGGCGATCCGTCGGCGTACCGACGGCGTAGACGACCTGATCGTACAGCGAGAGCAGGTCATCTCGGTGGATGTCCTCCCCGAACATCACGTTTCCGAAGTAGCGGAAACGGGGGTCCTCGTGGATCTTCTCGAACTTCCGGGTGACCGCCTTGATCGATTGGTGATCGGGTGCCACGCCGTCGCGAACCAGGCCGTACGGGGTCGGCAGACGGTTGAACATGTCCACGCGGACGTCGTGCTCCGTCTGCTTGAAGAGCGCTTCCGCGGTGAAGTAGGCAGCCGGACCGGCGCCCACAATGGCGATCCACGCGGGTCTCGAGTTCGTGTCCAGCTCCGGGTTCGTCATCTCTCTATTTCCGTCTGTCTCTCTGGTCGCTTCTGATTCTCGACGACCGAACCGAGGGATCCGGGCGCGAGGAAGGATGTGAAACGAAATGCATCGCTGAATTTACACTACGGATCCACGGGGGAGAACAAGCCCGATCCGCTTGCCCGGATCGACCGCATAAGCGCAAGTTAGAGCCCGATTTCGACCGGATCTTGGTGGCAGCGCGGTCGGAGACTGTGACCGCCCACGGGGACGGCACGATGTCGGGATTCAAGAAGCTCATCAACGAAGTGCACCGGCGGTCCCTTTGGCAGGTATTGGGGATCTATCTCGGTGCCTGCTGGATGGCTCTTCAGGTCGTCGAAATTCTGACTCAGAGCGTCGGCCTTCCCGAGTGGGTCCAGCCGTTCGCTATCGTCCTTCTCGTCATCGGCTTCCCGATCGTTCTCGCAACCGCCTTCGTCCAGGAGGGGATGAGCTCCAGGGACACCGGGCGACCCCCATCTCCGGCTGGTGGACCCGAGCCGCCGCCGTTCGACCTGGCCGAAGCCGAGACGCCTTCCTCCGAGAGACCTTCCTCGGAGCCGGCTCAGGTCCATGCTGCCCCCGATCTGAACGCAGAACCCGCAGCCCACCACCGGCTGTTTACCTGGCGAAACGCGCTGATGGGCGGCGTGGCTGCCTTCGCTCTTCTGGGCGTGGCTACTGCCGGCTACATGACGATGCGCACGATGGGCATCGGCCCCGCCGGGACGCTGGTGGCCAAGGGCGCGATCGACGAGCGTGCCACGATTATCCTGGCCGACTTCGAGTCCTCGGACCCCCTTCTCTCTCGCGCCGCTACCGAGGCGTTCCGGGTGGACCTCTCACAGTCGCCGGTCGTGCGGCTGGCCGACCCGTCCTTCGTGAGTGCGGCGCTGCGGCGCATGCAGCGCTCACAGGATGCACCACTGGATGCGGATCTCGGCCGGGAGATCGCCCAGCGCGAGGGAGTCGGAGCGGTGATCGCCGGCGAGATCAACCCGGCTGGAACGGGGTTCGTTCTGACGGCTCAGGTGCTCGCTCCCGCGGACGGGACCGTGCTCGCCTCACACCGGGAGACCGCCGCGGATTCCACTCAGATCCTCCCGGCACTCGACAAGCTATCGCGCAAGCTTCGGGAGAGGATCGGCGAGTCGTATACGTCCATGCAGGGGGACGAGCCGCTCGAGCGCGCGACGACGGCGAACCTGGAGGCGCTCCAGCTCTACTCGCAGGCGGTCGAGGCTGCCGAGCACAGGGGCGATCCGGACCGAGGTGTCGCACTGTTGGAAGAAGCCGTCGCCCTGGACAGCGCCTTTGCGATGGCGTGGCGAAAGCTCGGCGTGATTCTCGCTAACCGCGGACAGCAGCGTGCCCGTTCGGTGGAGGCGCTGACGAAGGCGTACGAGCATCGGGATCGGCTCACGAAACGGGAGCGCTACTTTGCGATGGCCAGCTACTTCCAGCAGGGGACGAACGAGTCGGAGAGATCCATTCCGGCTTACGAGAACCTGCTGGAGCTCGATCCGCAGGACCACTGGGCGCTCAACAACCTCGCGGTGGAGTACGGTCGGCTGCGGGACTTCCCGCGCGCCGAGGAACTCCTAAGGCGCGCGATCGCAGCCGACTCGACCGATGCCGCGTTATCGCTGGCCAACCTGCACGGCAACCAGATCGCGCAGGGGAAATGGGAAGAGGCCGAAGCGACGCTTGTGCGGCACCGCCGGCTCTTCCCCGACGATCCCTTCGTCGATGACAACGCGGCCGATGCGCTGGCGGCCAGGGGAGAGTACGAAACGGCACGCGAGGCGTTCGAGAAGCTGCGGGCCGAGCACCCCGGCAATCTCTGGTGGAGGGCGCGCACGAGCTCCAAGCTTGCTCACTACGCAGCAGCACAGGGCCAGCTGACGGAAGCGGAAAGGCACCGGGCGGACGGAGAGGCGGCTGCCGTGCAGCGCGACCTGTCAGGAGAAGCCTTGGACGAAGCGATGGATCCCGTCTGGTATGACGTACGGGTTCGCGAGGACCGGGAGCGTGGCGCGGAGAGGCTCCAGGAGGCTCTGGATCGATATCCGCTGGCGGCGATGCCCGCGCTCGACCGGCCCTATCTGCAGCTGATCTCGCTCACCGCGCTCACCGGTCAGCCGGGCGAGGCGAAGCAGGTGCTGGCCGAGTTCGAGCGAGAAATCCCACCTCAACTGCGATTCGAGTCCGGCTACCGGCGGGCGATCGGAGCGATCGCGCTGGCCGAGGGACAGTACGAGAACGCAATTGAGGAGTTTCGGCGATCCGACGAAGGGATCTGTCGGCTTTGCCCACTGCCGGGCCTCGCCCAAGCTTACGACGGAGCCGGCCAGGCGGATTCGGCGATTGCTGTTTATGAGCGGTTCCTATCCACTCCGGTTAGAGGTCGGAGCGGTTTCGACCAGACGGAGCTGGGCCGGACGCTGGAGCGCCTCGGAGAGCTCTACGACGCGGCCGGCGATTGGGAGAAGGCGGCCGAGTACTACGCGAGGTTCGTCGAGCTCTGGAAGGATGCCGACCCGGAGCTGCAGCCGCGCGTCGAGGCAGCCCAGACGCGCCTCGACGAAATCTTCGCGGAGCGCGGATAGCCGGTGCTCGGTCTCAAGAGCCTGATCGGCGAGGTCCACCGCCGCTCGCTCTGGCAGGTGGTGGGCATCTACCTCGGCGCTTCGTGGCTGGTTCTCCAGGTCGTGGAAACCCTCAGCGAGACGTCGGGGCTTCCGGACTGGGTTGGCCCGGGGGCCATCGTCCTGCTCCTCATCGGCTTTCCGATCGTGCTCACCACGGCGTTCATACAGGAGGGGATGCGGTCCCGCGCGGACCAGGCGGCTGCCCCGTCCCAACATCCGGAAGAGCTCGACGTCGCAGCGACCGCCGACGCGGATGTGACGCCTGCGGCGCGAGCGGAGGTACCGAAGCTCGAGGAGGGAAGCGAGCCGGCCGTGTCGGATCCGTCGAGCACCGGTCACCGCCTCTTCACCTGGCGTAACGCGCTGCTCGGCGGCGCGGCGGCCTTCACCCTCCTCGGCATCGTTACGGCCGCCTGGATGATCATGAGAGCGGCCGGGATCGGGCCGGCCGCCACCCTCGTGGCGCGGGGCGTGATCGACGCACGGGATCGAGTGATCCTGGCCGAGTTTGAGAACCGCACGGGCGACTCCCTCCTGGCCCAGGTCGTGACAGAAGCCTTCCGCGTCGACCTCGCGCAGTCACCTCTCGTGACGGTGGTTGAGCCCAGCTACGTGTCCGGAGTGCTTTCGCGGATGGCTCGGGATTCGGAGACGCCGCTCGACCTGGAGCTGGCTCGAGAAGTTGCCCTCCGGGACGGCATCAAGGCGATCGTTGCAGGCGACATTGGCACTGCGGGGACGGGATACGTGCTGTCGGTTCGTCTCGAGGCGGCCGACGGAGGCGAGGTGCTGGCCTCGCACCGGGCAGCGGCCTCCGATTCGACGGAGATCATCGACGCGATCGACGACGCTTCGCGAAAGCTGCGCGAGCAGATCGGCGAGTCGCTCAGGGCGGTACGTGCCGAGGAGCCGCTGGCGCAGGTGACCACGTCGGCGCTCGAAGCGCTCCGAATGTACTCGCAGGCGATTCGGGCAATCGAGGTCGAGAGCCGGCCCGAGAAGGGGATCGCGTTGCTCGAGGAGGCTGTCGCTCTCGACTCGGCCTTCGCGATGGCGTGGCGAAAGCTCGGCGTCGTGCTCCGCAATCGAGGCCAGGAGCGGAGTCGAGCGATGGCCGCGTTACGGAAGGCATACGAGAATCGCGACCGCCTGAGCCGGCGAGAGCGACTACTCACGACCTCCACGTATTACTTCAACGTGACGGACGAAAACGAGAAGGCTATCGCCGCCCTGGAGAACCTCGTCGACGTTGATCCGAGCGACTCGTGGGCCCTCAACAACCTGTCCGTCCTGTGGGGCCGTTTGGAGGAGCACGCGCGAGCCGAGGAGTACGCCCGGCGAGCGATCCAGGCCGATTCCACGAATCCGATTCACTACGGAAACGCAGTAGACTCCCAGCTCTACCAGGAGAAGTTCGAGGGGGCCGAGGCGACCGTCGCCGCCATGGCGCGGCGCATTCCCGAAACACCGCGCCACCTCGAGTGGGGTGCTTACGTCGCGAGCGCGACGCACGATTACACGGCGGCCGCCGATCTGCTGCGTGAACTTCGCCAGCGAGAGGCTCGCAGCTTGTTCTGGCGCGCCTTCACGAACGATCTGCTCGGATCGCTGTTCGCCAATTCGGGCAGGCTGACGGAGGCGCAGGAGCGGTATGCGGACGCGATAGAGACGAACGAGGAGAGGGACCTCCCCGACCAATATCTCCAGAGCACGTTGAACCTCGCACGGCTTCAAGCCCGCTTTGATGACGACCCGAGCGAAGCGCTCGAGACGTTGATCCGAGCGTTCGAACAGATCCCGTTCTCCGACCTCGATCCGCTGGACAGACCCTACGTCGATGCGGTTCGCTTCTATACGGAAGTAGGCCGCATCGATCGGGCCAAGGAGTTCCTCGCCGATTTCGAGGCGTCGGAGGCGAGCTCGATCGGCAACGCCGAGAGCAGCCTGCGCTGGATGAGCGGCTCGGTCGCGCTGGCGGAAGGACGGTACGAGGATGCCATCGACGAGCTGAGCCGGATCCGGGAGTACTATTGCCGGACCTGCGGGCTCCCCGAGCTAGCACGTGCGTATGACCTGAGCGGGCAGGCGGACTCGAGCCTCGCGGTCTACGAGCGGTTCGTGGCCCCGGGATCGGCATTCCGAATCTTCACGGACCAGGGGGAGCTGGGGCCGGCGTACGAGCGGCTCGGCCAGCTGTACGACCAGGGCGGAGACTACGAGCGTGCGGCGGAGTACTACGCGAAGTTCGTCGAGCTCTGGAAGGAGGCGGATCCGGAGCTACAGCCGCGTGTGGAGGCTGCTCAGACGCGGCTCGATGCGATCTTCGCCGAGAGGGGATAAGGGATAGGGCGGATGCTGAAGAAGCTGATTAACGAGGTTCACCGCCGCTCTCTCTGGCAGGTACTGATCATCTATCTCGGTGCCTCCTGGCTGGTCCTGCAGGCCGTGGACACGCTGGCGGGGGCGCTCAGCCTTCCCGAATGGGCTCCGCCGCTTGCGCTCTTCCTGCTCATCGTGGGCTTTCCGATCGTCCTCGCGACGGCCTTCGTCCAGGAGGGGATAGGTAGCCGGCAGGCCAGCCAACCGCACGAGGCTTCGGCCGTGGATGCTGGCAGTCTGGCTGACGTCGCGGTGGAAGCGCTGGCTGCCACAAGGGCGGGCCCCGAGCCTGGAGCTACACACGCGCCGCCGGTCGGGGAGGCTGCCACAGCGGCGGCGGAAAAAGCTCACCACAGGGTCTTCACGTGGCGGAACGCCATGGTGGGTGGCATCGGCGCGCTCGCGCTTTTGGGCGTGCTAACGATCGGTTACATGGCGTCTCGTACGCTCGGTATCGGGCCGGCCGCCACGCTGGTCGCGCGCGGCGTCCTCGAAGAGCGAGGCACGATCGTTCTCGCCGAATTCGCCAGTCGCACGGGTGACACGCTGCTCGCGAGGGCCGCTACGGAGGCTTTTCGGATCGATCTGTCCCAATCCGACGTCGTACGGGTAGCGGAGCCGGCATTCCTCGCCGAGGCGCTGCGCCGAATGGAGCGAAATCCCGACTCGGAGATCGATTCCGAGCTAGCCCGGGAGCTGGCACAGCGGGAAGGGCTTCCCGCCATCGTGACGGGCGACATCAACTCGGCCGGCGGCACATTCGTGCTTTCGGCTCGCCTGGTCTCGGCTGAGACCGGCGAGGAGCTCGCGGCGTTCCGCGAGACGGCCAAGGACTCGTCGCAGATCGTCCCGGCGATCGATGAGCTCTCGAAGAAACTCCGAGAGCGGATCGGCGATTCCTACAAGGTCCTTCGCGCAGATGAGCCGCTCGAGCGAGTGACGACCTCGAACCTCGAAGCGCTGCGCAAGTACTCGCAGGCCGTGCGCGCCCTGGAGGCGCAGGGAAATCCGCAGCGTGCTCTCGCGCTGCTCGACGAAGCGGTGACCCTGGAGCCCGAGTTCGCGATGGCGTGGCGCAAGCTTGGAGTACAGCTGGGGAATCAAGGGGAGAGCCGCGAAAGGGTAGTCGAGGCCCTGACCAAGGCGTTCGAGTACCGCGACCGACTCACGGAGCGCGAGCGCTACCTCACGATGGCCTCCTACTACTCGACGGTGACGGGCGACAACGGCAAGACGATCACCGCCTACCAGAACATGCTGGACCTGGATCCCGCAGACTCCTGGGCGCTGAACAACCTGGCGATCCAGTACGGGCGGCTCAGAGACTTCGAGCGTGCGTTGGAGCTCTACGAGCGGGCGATCGAGGCGGACTCCGCTTCCGCCCTGCATCAGTCGAACGCGATCGTCGCGCTCGTCCAGCTGGGTCGGCTGGAGGAGGCGGAGGAGCAGCGTAGGATCTTCGCTAGCCGTTTCCCCACGAATCCGACCACCCATCTCCTCGAAGGCAACCTCGCCGCCGTTCGCCGTGACTTCGACAGAGCCGAAGCGGTCTACCGCCAGGTCGGCGAGCGCGTGCGTGGCATCCCACCCCTTCAGGCGGCGGCCGAGTTCGGGCTCTACACGGTGCTGACCACGGAGGGACGTCTGGCCGAGGCCGAGGAGCATCTGGAGTCCGCTACGTCGTTACAGGATCAAAGAGGCGTCCCAGTCGCACGCTTGAACGGGGAGATCGCCCGCGTTTTCACCGATATCGGCGTTCGGCGGGATACTGTGGCAGCCCGGGAGCGCCTGGACGCAGCGCTGGAAGCTTCCCCGCTCTCCGGGATCGCGCCACTCGATCGGCCTTACTTCCAGCTAACGGCCGCGTATGCGCTGGTCGGGGAGCCAGCCAGGGCGAAGGCGCTTTGGGATGAGTATCAGGCGGTCGTGCCGCCCGAGCTGCGAGGCGACGACGAGGCTTTTCGGCATGCTGCCCCCGGGATCATCGCGTTCGCCGAAGGTCGCTACGACGAGGCCGTGGAGCAGATTCGGCGGTCCGACGTAGGCCAGTGCCTAACCTGTTCGCTATACGGGTTGGCGCAGGCCTACGAGAGAGCCGGTCAGCCGGACTCAGCCCTGGCGACCTACGAGCGGTATCTGGAGGTCACCACGATCGCCCAGGCGTTCACTGATCCCGGAAGCCTCGCGGCGATACTGGAGCGCTTGGGTCAGATGTACGATGAGCGCGGCGACTGGGAGAAGGCCGCGGAGAACTACGCTCGCTTCGTGGAGCTGTGGGCCGAGGCCGATGCCGAGCTTCAGGCGCGCGTTCAGACCGCGCAGCAGAGGCTGGACGAGATCTTCGCGGAGCGCGGCTAGCGTGCGCTTCGGCGAGGCATCTGGTTGATGCCCGGCCTCAAGGGGCTCCTCGGCGAGATCCACCGCCGATACCTCTGGCAAGTCGTGGGCATCTACCTCGGCGCGTCCTGGGTCGTCCTCCAGGTCATCGAGACGCTCACCGAGACGGCCGGCCTTCCCGAATGGATCGGTCCTTTCGCGATCGTCCTGCTGCTCATCGGCTTCCCCATCATGCTGACGACGGCATTCCTCCAAGAGGGGATGAGCAAACGCCGCGAGGCCGCCGAGCCGGCTGCAGAAGTGCCCTCCGCCGCACCGCCTCCCGATCCCGCCGATCCACCTAAAGCGCCGTCACCGCACGCAGCCGAGGGCGCGGTCCTGACCACGGCAGCTCCGGCTACACCCAGCGAAGCTCCGTCGCAGCCAACGTCCGGCCTTCGCGTGCACCGGATCTTCACGTGGCGTAACGCTCTCCTCGGCGGCGCTGCCGCCTTCATGCTTCTCGGCATCGTGACCGCTGCCTGGATCGTCATGCGGACCGCGGGCGTCGGACCGGCAGCCACGCTCGTTGCACAGGGCGTGCTGGACGAGCGGGACGCGATCATCCTGGCCGACTTCGAGGGAATGGCCGGGGACTCCGTGCTCGCACAGATCGTGACGGAGACCGTGCGCGTCGATCTATCGCAAGCCGGTGCCGTGCGTCTGGCCGATCCGGCCTTCGTGAACGAGGCGCTGCAGCGAATGGAGCGGGAGGACGGCGCCCTCGACATGGAAGCTGCACGCGAGATCGCCCGGCGAGAAGGAATCAAGGCCGTGATGGGCGGCGACATCGGCGCGGTCGGAAGCGGCTACCTGCTGACGGCCTGGCTCGTCGCTCCCGAAAGCGGCGAGATCCTTGTCTCCGAGCGCGAGACCGCCGCGGATTCTTCCCAGATCATCAGTGCGATCGACAAGCTTTCGCGGCGGCTGCGAGAGCGGATTGGAGAGCCGCTCCGGTCCATTCAAAAGAAGCCGGGTCTCGAAGGAGTCACGACCGGCAGCTTTGAGGCACTGAAGAAGTACACTCAGGCCGTCCGCGCCTCGGATACGGGAAGACCCCAGCGGGCGATCGCGCTGCTCGAAGAGTCCGTCGAACTGGATCCGGAGTTCGCCATGGCCTGGCGGAAGCTCGGCGCCACGCTGACGGGAGCCGGTGAGCAGGAAGCCCGGGCGGTGGAGGCCTACCAGAAGGCGTATGAACAGCGAGATCGGTTGACCGAACGAGAGCGATATCTGACGGTCGGGATCTACTTCACGATCGTCACCGAAGACGCCCAGGCGGCGATCAATGCCTATGAGAGTCTTCTCGAGGCCGACCCCGAGGACAGCTGGGCCCTCAACAACCTCGGCTTGATCCACGGGATTAACCGAGACTACGAACGGGCTGCGGATCACTACCAGCGCTCGATCGAGGCGGACTCAACGAACGCGGCGATCCCCTACTCCAACATCACGGCCGCGCTCGTGGCCGCCGATCGAGTATCGGACGCGAAGGCGCGGAATGTCGAGTGGTTCGGCCGATATCCGGACGCCAATAGGCCCGTGGAGCAAGCGGCGTTCTTGGCGCACGCGAGCGGTGATCGGGAATCCGCCATTCGACGGTTCGAGGAGCTTCTGGAGCGCGCTGTAGGGAGCCCGTACTGGACGGGCGTCGCGACCGAAGGCTTGGCGGCGCTGGCGCTCGCCGAGGGCCGGTTCGAGAGCGCCGAGGGGTTTCTGACCGACGAGCGGGAGACGCTGCGTGAGCGAGGGCTGACCGGCGACTACGTCGCTTCCGTTGCTTGGGAGGCTTTGGCACGCGCCGTCGTGCTCGGGGACGCTGCCGACGCCAAACGTCGGTTGGAAGCAGCCCTAGCGCAGTACCCGCTTGCCGAGATGAGTGCACTCGATCGTCCATATGATCTTCTGGCCACGAGTTTCGCTGCGGCCCGGGAGCCCGATCGCGCCAGCTCGCTCCTTGCGGAGTTCGAGGCCGAAGTGACTCTAGAGCTTCGGCAAGGAACCCGAGGCCACTTCGCCGAGAGAGCTCGCGGGGCGGTCGCGCTAGCAGAGGCACGATACGCCGACGCCGTCGAACACTACCGGCGCTCGGACCACGGTGTCTGCCGCCTTTGTCCGCTGCCTGGTCTCGCGGCCGCGTACGACGGGGCCGGGGAGCGTGATTCGGCGATCGCGGTCTACGAGCGCTGGGTAACAACTCCGGGCCTCTACCGCTTGGCTGGAGATCGCGTTTTTCTCGGCGTGACGTACGAGAGGCTGGCACAGCTTTACGATGAAGCCGAAGACTGGGAGAAGGCGGCCGAGTACTATGCGAAGCTCATCGAGCTGTGGTCCGACGCCGATGCCGAGCTCCAGCCGCGGGTGCAGAGCGCGCAGCAAAGGTTGGATGAGATCTTCGCGGAGCGGGGCTAGGGGGTGATACGCATGCGGCGCCGAGAAAGCACGAAGGAGCCGACCACTTGAGCGGCTTCAAACAGCTGGTCGGCGAGGTGCACCGCCGCTCTCTATGGCAGGTTCTCGGGATCTATCTCGGCGCCTCATGGATTGTGCTTCAGGTCGTGGAGATCATGACCGAGAGCGTCGGCCTCCCCGACTGGGTACAGCCGTTCGCGATCGTCCTGCTACTCATCGGCTTCCCGATCGTGCTGGCTACGGCCTTCGTGCAGGAAGGCGTCCGCGCACGCGACGCGGCGCCGGGCCAGCCCGATGCCACCCCGGCCGAGCGTCCAGCCTCCGAAAGCGCCGTTCCCTCGCCGGATCCGACTGAGAGCCCGACGGCGTCAGCACGACCCGAAGTGCCGGCGGCAGGGGATCAAACCGGCCAGGGTACGCACCATCGGCTCTTTACCTGGCGCAACGCACTGCTCGGCGGCGCGGCCGCTTTCACCCTGCTCGGAATCGTGACCGCCGTCTGGATGGTCACGCGGACTCTTGGGATTGGTCCCGCCGCCACGCTCGTCGCGCGAGGAGTGCTCGACGAACGCGACCGGGTGATCGTTGCCGAGTTCACGAGCGAGACGGGAGACAGCCTTCTGGCCCGTGCCGCCACTGAAGCGCTGCGAGTCGACCTGTCGCAGTCCACGGCCGTCATGGTGGTCGAGCCGCGGTACGTGACCGAGGTGCTGCGGCGGATGGAGCGGGATCCGAGCGAGCGCTTGAGCGCGGAGATCGCCAGCGAGGTAGCGATCCGAGAGGGTATCAAGGCGGTCGTGGCAGGAGAGATCAACTCGGCCGGCTCCGGCTACGTTCTGACCGCCGAGCTGATGACGGCAGATGGAGATCAGGTGCTCGTCTCCCAGCGGGAGACGGCGGCCGATTCGACCCGCCTCATCGGTGCAATCGATCAGCTCTCCAAGGGGCTGCGAGAGCGGATCGGTGAGTCGCT
The DNA here is from genome assembly GCA_039589875.1 of Gemmatimonadota bacterium. Taxonomy (GTDB): domain Bacteria; phylum Gemmatimonadota; class Gemmatimonadetes; order Palauibacterales; family Palauibacteraceae. Next base: position 12,447 of record JBDHGL010000026.1, on the reverse strand, counting down.
CAAATCGATTCAGGCCGACGACCCGCTGGAGCAGGCGACGACCGCGTCTCTCGATGCGCTTCGCATGTATTCGCAGGCGGTCTACGCGATCGAGGTGGAAGGCAGGCCCGAGAAAGGGATCACGCTCCTAGAAGAAGCGGTTGCCCTGGACTCGTCCTTCGCCATGGCATGGCGAAAACTCGGAGTCGCATTGGGGAACCGGGGAGAGGAGCCGTCCCGTGCCATAGACGCGCTGCAACGCGCCTACGACCACCGTGACAGGCTTACTCGGGTCGAACGCTTCATCACGATCGGCTCCTACTACGACAACGTCACGGACGAGACGGACAAGTCGATCGCTGCATACGAGAACGCGCTCGAGGCCTATCCGGACCACCCCTGGGTCCTGAACAATCTCGCGCTCCAGTACGGGGAACTTCGTGACCTCGATCGGGAGGAGGATCTGCTCCGCCGCTCGATCCGAGCCGACTCGACCAGCCCGCTCAGCTACCTCAACCTGGTCTTCGTACAGGCCGGGCTGGGGAAGCCGGAGGAAGCGCGGGCGACGCTCGAGACCTACGAGGCTCGGTTCCCGGAGAGCCCCCGAACCGACGAGATGTATGCCTACCTGGCAAGTAGCACTGGCGACTACGGTGTCGCTGTCGAGCATGTCGAGCGCGTCAGAGCGAAAGAAGCTCGAAGCCTGTTTTGGAGAGCGTTCACCAGCACGCTGCTGGGCAACTTCGCGGCGGCGCAGGGCAAGCTTGCGGAGGCTGCAGAACACTACCGGGCCGCCCTCTCCACGCACGAGGAGCGAGGTCTCGAAGATCAGGGGCTAGGACTCTCGCTCAACATGGCATTCCTCCAGGTTCGCGTAGCCGGAGAGCAGCAAGAAGCAGTGCGACTGGCGGATGAGGCACTTGATCGATGGCCTCTCGAGACTATGGACCCGCTGGATCGGCCATACCTCACCGCGGCCAGCGCTCTCGCTCGAGCCGGCCAGACCGGACGCGCCCGGGCGCTGCTAGAAGAGTTCGAGGCAGCCGGGCTCGTCGTGGAGGATGCCGAGCGTGACCTTCACTGGATTCGGGGCGAGATCGCGCTGGCGGAGGGTCGGACAGAAGAAGCGGTGCGCGAGCTCCGGCGCGCGCACGGGCGGGCGGACAACTGCCGCCTTTGCGCGCTCTCCGGGCTCGCGGAGGCGTACGCCCGAAGCGGCGAAGCGGATTCTGCCTTGGCGGTCTACACCAGGTATCTGGAGACGCCCGTGGCGGGCCGCATCTGGGGCGACAGATTCAACCTCGGTCCGACGTACGAGGCGCTTGGCGGCCTACACGATGAAAATGGCGACTGGGAGAAGGCAGCCGAGTACTACGCCAAGTTCGTCGAGCTGTGGGCCGAGGCGGATCCGGTGCTCCAGCCGCGCGTCGAGGCGGCGCAGGGGCGGCTGGACGAGATCTTCGCAGAGCGGGGATAGCGCCGGCTCGGCGGGTCCGGCCTGACTCGGCGTGACGGCGAGCTCCTCGACCGATAACCCGGGCCGGGACATCCTCCATGCCCTCCTCGTGTTCGGGGCGATCACGTTGGGCTTCTACTTTTTCTGGCTTACCTGGAACGTGGTCTCGTCCCTGACATTCTCCGGTCCCGAGGAGCTGATGGCCGTCCGGCCCGTCCTCTGGAGGCAGCTTACGTGGTTCTGCGGCGCCTCGGCGGCGGCGGGCTTCGTCTGCGCCTTGGTGTCCCGTCGCGGGCGCGCTGCCTGGGGGCTGCTCCTCAGCATCCCATTCTGGATTCCGGCGATCGCCTCCTGGGCGGGCTACGTATGGCTCAGGAGCGAGTTCGAGGGCTGGATGCAGGAAGGACTGACCGATCTGGAGCAGACGAGAGGTGCGGAGCCGTGGCAGACAGAGATGGCCGCGGACTCGCTTCGGACCTGGGTGTACGAGGATTTCGCGAACCCGCTGATCGCGCTCGCCACGGCTTACCCGGTGGGCATCTTCGCGCTCGGGTTTCTGGGCGCCGCTCTCGCGCACATGGTAGGAAAGAGAACACCCCGCTAGGGGTCGTCGACCGCCTGCGGGGCGTCTCTACTCGGCGTAGGACTCTTCGACCGTGTGTTCCGCGTCCCTATCCAACCACCCTCACGAAGATCATCCGTGGCCGCCGAGTAATCCGTTTCTTCCGCAGCATCATCATCCACCCCCCCATCTATGTTCACGACTGCCCCGTACTCCGACGACTTCTCCTCCGAAGTCACCTGTTTAGACATGACGACTCTGCAAAGGGTTGCACCGTCATGACCCGCTTGCTCAAGTCGACGCCCACGTTACACCTTGCGAGCCCGAAACAAAGCTGGGTGTAACGAAGTACTCCGCGATGCCATGAGCCTACTCAGTCAGCTAACGGTAGTGACGACGCTCCTCCTGTCGGCGGGAGGAATCCGTCATGCGGGAGAACGCCACGCGGCTCCCGCGATATTCCAAGCGAGCGCGCTCTCCTGCTCAACGACTCTGGCCGCCCCGATCCGAATCGAGATGACGCCTAGCCGACGGGCAGGCGGTGCAAGCGCGGTCTACGAGATGCGCTTCGCTTCATCCAGCTTCGGTGTCACGGTATCGGAGGCGGGCCACTACCTGTACGACGTCCACGTCGCCGTCGCCGGCCTGCGTCCCAGGCCCGGACGTAGCTTCGTCGTCTGGGTAGCCATGTCCGACCTCAGCGAGTGGGTAAGCCTGGGGCCGATCACCGAGGGCCAGCCGGTTCGGGGCGAAGTGGGCTGGAACAAATTCATCGTGTTCGTGACCGGCGAAGAATCCCCTGACGTCGAAGCCTGGAGTCAGGAGTTCTACTTCTCGGCGCTCTCCCCCAGTGCTCGTATGCACACGATGATGGGCCACGGTCCCTTCTCCTCGGAGCCTTGTTTGGATCTCCGCAATTGAGCCGAGCCCTGGACAGACGAGCAGATAGAAGAGGCTGCTTTCGCCGAACAGGTCTTCTCACCGCGCTTCTGCTAACGAGTTCCTTGAGCCCGGCCGCAGCGCAGATGGGTGAAATGGCAGGGGACACGGGCTCGGCGGCCTGGCGCATGCCGCCGATGGAAACCTCCATGCCGATGCTGCCGCCGCTCATGCGGCTGAGGCCGAGCGTCACCCCGTTCCTTCCAGGAGAGGGGGTCGAGATCGGCACCCTTCCCGAGGCGGTGCCCGGCCGCGTCGTGGAGCTGGCGGATGGCGACACGCTCGCGCTTACGGCGGGCCTGGTGCGCCGGACGATCCGCGGGAAAGCGCACGTGATGTACGCGTTCAACGAGCAGCATCCCGGCCCCCTGATCCGAGTGGAGCAGGGCGCCGAGATCGTCGTCGACTTCACGAACGAAATCGACTTGCCGACCTCGATTCACTGGCATGGCGTTCGGGTGGAGAACCAGTACGACGGAGTCCCGGGCGTGACCCAAGATCCGGTGATGCCGGGCGGCCGCTTCATCTACCGCGTCCGGTTCAGGGATGCCGGCGTGTACTGGTACCACCCGCACCACCGGGAGGACATTCAACAGGATCTGGGCTTGTACGGAAACATGTTCGTGCAGCCGAACGCCGAAGACTACTACGCTCCCGTCAATCGCGAAGAGTTCCTCGTCCTCGATGACCTTCTGATCGACGACTCCGGCCTGTATCCGTTCGGCGGCGAGGCAGCCACCCACACGCTGATGGGACGCTTCGGCAACCTGTTTCTGGTAAACGGCGAGCCCGACTACGGTCTGGAGGTCGATCGAGGCGAAGTCGTCCGATTCTTCCTGACCAACGTCTCCAACACCCGGCTCTTCAACCTCTCTTTCGATAACGCCCGCATGAAGATCGTGGGTGCGGACATCGGGAAGTTCGAGCGGGAAGGCTGGGTAACGAGCGTCGCTCTCGCACCGGCCCAGCGCTACGTCGTCGAGGTACGGTTTGAAGAGGCAGGACGGGTCGCGCTGACAAACCGGATCCAGGCGATCGACCACTATCTCGCCACCTTCTATCCGCAGGTGGACACGTTGGCTCTGATCGAGGTCTCCGAGGACGAGGCGGCCGAGGACCACTCCGCCGCCTTCGATCGGCTCCGGGAGAACGCGGACGTGGCTGCGGAGGTTGGCCGCTTCCGGGAGTACCTCGACCGGTCTCCGGACTACGAGCTCACGCTGACGTTGCGGGTAGGGGATCTGTCGCTGACCGTCAAACAGATGATGCAGCTGGATACGCTGTACTTCCCGCCGGTCGAGTGGAACGACGCGATGCCGATGATGAACTACGCCTCGACGAGCAGGGAGGTGGAGTGGGTCCTGCGCGATGAAGGCTCCGGCAAGGAGAATATGGAGATCGACTGGCGCTTCCGGGTCGGAGATGCGGTGAAGATCCGCCTCCACAACGACATGGACGCGCTCCATCCGATGCAGCACCCGATGCACTTTCACGGGCAGCGCCTGCTCGTTCTAGCCCAAGACGGCCGGCCGAACGACAACCTCGTTTGGAAGGACACGGTGCTGCTGCCGACCGGTGCGACCACCGATATCTTGCTCGAGCTTTCGAACCCGGGCCGGTGGATGGCGCACTGCCACATCGCCGAGCACTTGGAGGCCGGGATGAAGCTGGTGTTCAGCGTAGATCCGAAGGACGAACAAGATCGGGAACCGGAATAGGGAGGGAGATGTGACCACATCGATCCGATGGAGGACGATAGGGATCGCGCTTATGGTGTGCTTGATAGGCACGGTCGACTCGCTGAGCGCGCAGGAGGTGGCGGAGCGCGGCACGCCGAACATAGAAGTGCTGTCGCACGTTCCGCTGGGCGGTCCGATGACGGTGGCCGACCTGGAGCTCGAGCAGGAGATGTCGCGGCCTTACGCGTACGTCGCACGTCTATTCGAGGCCGGCTTCGATGTGGTCGATCTGAGCGACCCGCGCGATCCACGGGTCATCTACGAGTGGCGGATCGAAAACGCCGAGCTACATCGCGGCATCGGGGCGCTGGATGCCAAGTACTTCAAGCACGACGGACGGTACTACTTCGTCCAGTCGGTTCAGTTCTTTGCCGGCGGGCCGGATGGCGACCTGGGCGCCATCGTGTTCGATGTAACCGATCTGCCGGACGCCTCGAAGGTCAAGGAGGTGGGTCGGATTCGCTATCCGGACCATCCGGGCGGCTTCCACAACATCTTCATGTACAAGCATTCCGATGGACGGCCGCTCCTCTTCACGACGACCAGCGGTCCATTCACGAACGTGTACGACATGGCGCGCTTCGTGGACGGCGAGGACGAGTACCTCGCGGCCCAAATCCCGGTGCCCGAAGGACCGGCCGTGAACGAGATCGGGATGAACGGCTATCACGACTTCTACGTCGGCTTCGATCCAGCGACCGGCCAGGACAAATTCTACGGTGGCGGCGCCGGCGGATACTACGTGTACGACATCACCGATCTAGCCACCATGCAGCTGGTCGCGTCGGTGACCGGCGTACCGGGCGTGACGTGGGGACACACGATTACGCCGACTCCGGACGGCCGCTACATCGTGGGCGAGACGGAATACCAGTACGCGCCTCTACGCATCTTCGATCTCAAGCCGGCGCTGGATGGCGAGGTGGCGACGATCCGGCTGCCGATCTCGGCCTGGACCGCAAACTGGCAGAACCTCGCCCACAACCACGAGGTGCGGTGGCCGTACGTCTTCGTCTCCGCATACGAGGATGGGCTCCACGTCTTCAACATGCGCGACCCGAAGAAGCCACACACGGTAGCGTTCTACGACACGTACGACGGCCCACACGCCGTCGGGATGTGCTCGGACCAGGTGTGTAACGGGGCGTTCGGAGTCGATGTCAGGAACGCGGACGGCTTGATCGTGATCAGCGACATGTCGACGGGCTTCTGGGCATTCCGCTGGGAAGGCTTCGACGGCTGGAACGGCCATGATTGGGGGATGCCGAACATCTCCAGCGCGCAGGACTGGGAGAACGGACCGGAGCGGTCCGACGATCCCGCGCTCCAGGCGAGCAACTGATGACCGGCCGCGCCCCGAGAGTCACCGTCCTTGTTTTGAGCCTGGCCGGTGCGTCGGTGGGCAGCGTGGGGGCTCAGCCGGGGCCGGAGCCGCGTGGAACGCCCAACATTAAGGTTCTCTCCCATCTGCCGCTCGGCGGGCCGACGACGGTCTCGGACCTCGAAATCGAACAGGAGTTGGCTCGGCCGTTCGCGTACGTGTCGAGGCGGGAAGACTTCGGCTTCACGGCGATCGACCTGACGGACCCGCGACGGCCCAAGGTGATGCTCACCTGGCAGATCCAGAACGCGGAGCTCCACAGAGGGCGGGCGACGGACTCCAAGTACTTCAAGCACGATGGACGCTACTATCTCGTCCAGGCGTTCCAGTTCCAGCAGGGGACGCCCGACGAGGACCTGGGAGCCATCGTCTTCGATGTGACTGATCTGCCGGACGCCTCGAAGGTCAGGGAAGTCGGTCGAATCCACTATCCCGCCGAGCTCGTGGGCTACCACAACATCTTCATGTACCGGCACTCGGACGGCCGTGCCCTGCTCTTCACCACGACGCGGGGCAATCACGCGAACGTCTACGACATGGGACGGTTCCTGGACGGCGACGACGCGGACGGTCTGGTTGCGCAGCTCGAGGTGCCGGAGACACCGATCGGTGAGGCTCTCGGCTTTTCGGGCTGGCACGACTTCTACGCCGCGTATCATCCCGAGAGCGGAGAGGATCGCTTCTACGGCGGCGGCTCCGGCGGATATTTCGTATTCGATATCACGAACCTGGAGGCGCCGGAGCTGCGAGCGACCGTGACCGGTGTGCCGGGCGTGCTATGGGGACACACGATCACGCCCTCGCCGGATGGCCGCTTTATCGTGACGGAGACCGAGTATCAGTACGCCCCACTTCGGCTCTTCGACCTCAAACCGGCGCTGGATGGCGCGGTAGCGACGGTGAGTCAGCCGATCTCGGCCTGGACCGCGAACTGGAAGAACCTGTCGCACAACCACGAGATCCGCTGGCCGTACGTATTCGTTTCCGCCTACGAGGACGGGCTCCAGATCTTCAACATGCGAGACCCGCACGACCCCCGCACGGTGGCCTCTTTCGATACCTACGACGGGCCCCACAAGGTCGGGTTTTGCAGCGACAATGTCTGCAACGGGGCTTTCGGCGTGGACGTGCGCAACGCCGATGGGCTGATCGTGATCAGCGACATGGCAACCGGGTTCTGGGCTTTCCGGTGGGAGGGCTTCGGCGGCTGGAACGGGAACGACTGGGGAGTGCCGAACATCTCGAGCGCGCAGGACTGGGACCGCGGCCCAGAGGTCGCTCCGGTCACGGCCGACAACTAGGGTCTGTTTAGCGTAGGAGAGCGTGATGATAGAGCTACATGTACCGCGGATCCTTATCGGCGTGGGTCTGTGCGCCGGGCTCGTCCTGCCGTCCGGGCTGGCCGGTCAGCCGACCGACCTGGGTGACGTAGACTTCCCCGTCACCTGCAGCGACGAGGCGACCGCTCACTTCGACAGGGGAATCGCGCTCCTCCACTCCTTCGGCTACAGCCGCGCTCGGCGGAGCTTCGAGATGGCGGCCGCCGTCGATCCGGAGTGCGCGATCGGGCATTGGGGCATCGCGATGACCCGCCTTCATCCACTCTGGAACCCGCCCAACCAGGAGGCGCTCGAAGCCGGCTCTGCTGCGGCGATGCGGGCCGCCGAGATTGGCGGGGGAACGGAACGAGAGACCGGCTACATTGCGGCGATCGGCGCCTACTATGCCGATCATGAGAGCGTCGGACACGACGCGCGGATGAGCCTCTACAGCGAGATGATGGGCGCGCTCAGCGAGCGCTTTCCGGAGGACGTCGAGGCGCGGATCTTCTATGCCCTCTCGTTGATCGCCATCGCGCCGGCCGACGACATGAGCTACACGTGGCAGAAGCGGGCTGCGGCGATTTTGGAGCCTCTCGTGTCCGATCGCCCGGATCATCCCGGGATCACCCACTACATCATTCACGCATACGATTCGCCGGAGCTGGCCGAGCTGGGTCTAGGTGCTGCCGAGCGCTATGCGGCGATCGCTCCGGCGTCGCCACACGCCCGTCACATGCCCTCTCACATCTTCACGCGCATGGGGATGTGGGACGAGTCGATCGCGTCGAACCTCAGCGTGATGGAGCTGGGTCGTGGGGCACACGCCGGCGAGTACCTCGTCTATGCCTATTTGCAGCAGGGCCGCGACGAGGAGGCGCGAAAGCTCGTCGAAGAGGCCGAAGGTTGGTCGGACCGCTACGAGCTGGCCCTAATCCCGGCACGCTACGCGCTGGAGCGCGGCGATTGGGAAGGAGCCACGTCCCTGGAGATCATCCGGATCTCGTACGACCGTCCGGCCGAAGGCGTCATCCGGTTTGCTCGGGCTCTCGGAGCGGCGCGCAGCGGCGACACGGAGACGGCGCTCTCGGAGCTCGATGAGCTGGCCAGAATCCGAGACGCCTACGCTGACAAAGGCCTTGCGATCGCGAACTGGGCCGCCGCCGAGGTGGAGATCCTCCGCCTCGCCGCCGCGGCCTGGACCTCCCTCTCAGCAGGGGATGAGGAAGAAGCGCTCCGGCTCGCCGCCCAAGCGAGCGCCCTCGAGATGGCCACCGAAGACATGTCCAACACCGCCGGCAGAATCCTCCCGGCCGCCGAGCTCGAGGGGGAATTGCTGCTCGAGACGGGTCGTCCGCAGGAAGCGCTGGCGGCTTTCGAGGCGTCACTCGCTTCGATGCCAAACCGGGCCCGCAGCCTATACGGCGCCGCGCGGGCAGCGCAGCTGGCCGGTTACTCCGACAGCGCCCGGCGATACTTCGCGGCTCTCACCGACCTGATGGAAAAGGCTGACACGGAAAGACCAGAGCTCCTGGCCGCCCGGGCCTATCTGACGCAGGGCGAGTAGTCCGCCTGGACCGGCCGAAGCCGGTTCCGTTCGTCATTCCTCGATTTCACGACCCGGTGTGAAACACCGTTTCTATAGTACTCGTCGTATCAACTACAACCCCGAGCCGGCCGGGAGTGTCTTACTTCAGGAGGGGAAGGCCCGGAGAGGATGGGAGGATGAGGATGATGAGGAGGACCGGGACCGCCAACGACGCTTTCAAGCGTACGTACGCCAACAACGTAGCCATCGGGATCAGCGTAGCCGTCCTGGTGCACTTCGCAGTGTTCGCACTGTTCCCTCGAATGCAGCCGAACGACCTGGGAGCAGCGGTGCGTGCGCTGGCGGCGATCGAGTTGCCACCGGAGGTGACGATCCCGCCGCCCCCGGAGCAGATCGCTCGTCCTGCCACTCCGAGAGTGGCAGCCGCGGAGATCGACGATAACGTGACGATCGCGCCCACGACGTTCGAGACGAATCCGGTCGAGAATCTCCCGCCGCCCCCCAACACGGCCGATCCTTCGACCCGCCCGTCGTTCATTCCGTATACACAGGCGCCGCAGCTCAAGAATCGGGAGGAGGTGTTGACCTTCCTCCGAAGCACCTACCCCTCGATGCTGAGACAAGCGGGGATCGGCGGGACCGTTCTCCTCTGGCTCTACATCGACGCGGGAGGCACGGTTCTGCGCACGGTGCTTGCCGAATCGAGCGGCCACGAGGCGCTGGATGACGCCGCCAAGAAGGTGGCCGAACGGATGCAGTTCCAGCCCGCGATGAACCGCGACAAGAAGACGGCGGTCTGGCTGGCCCAGTCGATCGACTTCGCGGTCACCTAGCCGGGAGGCGAACCCGCCGCCCACCCGGGTTTGCTCTCTCTTGCCGGAACCACGGGTCCCGTCCCACCGTACTGGTCCTCATCGAGCTCGGTGCTTCGATGCAGGCACTTCCGGACGGCCCCGTAGCTCAGGTGGATAGAGCGCGGGATTCCTAATCCCGAGGCCACAGGTTCGAGTCCTGTCGGGGCCATTTTGGAACTTGTTGTAGATTTGTCTGTTGCGGAACCCGGATGTTTAGCCCGCACCCCGAAGATACCCCGATTTCCCTGCTGACCTTGGCTGTGACCTTGGCTGTCAGGCATTGAGCGGTACGACTTTTCTTCGGGGCTTCGCCGCCGTTTTCTCGTAGTGCTGCGTCAGCTTCTCGGTCTGCTCGGCCAGCAGGTGCTCGTCCACGATGGCGTATCGATCGAAGACCGAACGGGTGCGGTGGCCGGTGAGGTCCATCGCAATCTTCTCGGCTATGCCGGCGCGGATGAGGTTGCGGGCGGCCGTGCGTCGCAGGTCGTGAAAGAAGAGGCCCGGCACTTCCGCACCATCACAAGCCGTCGCCCAAGCCTTACGGAACGACTTGATCGGTGCTCCGGTGTTGTATCGGAAAAAGACCGCGTTGATAACTTGGCCGGTCCTGCGCTCGTTGTCCTTATCGGATGGAACGACGTGTTCTTTAGGGGATTATCGGCTCGACCTCCCATAGGATGGCGTGGTTGTTCCTCGTTTTCCTGCGCCCCTTTCCCACTGTGGTTTTCGTCAGGCCCACTACGCGGGTCAAGCCAACCAATCGTGCCGAGTTGTCAATAGCAGTGGCCGCACCTATCCCAAGATCTACAATGGTCCTGTCTGCGGTGTTGGGGGCAAACGTCCAAAGGGTGGCGTGCCCATCCTGCAGATTGTTGCTCGGATGGCTGGTCCCCACCACTTCGCCGATGTCGTTGAGATCAGTGGGCCAAGAAAATTCGAAACCAGCTAGTGTTGGGAGCTCTTCCGTAAGGACCGTGCCATCCGCAAGAACCGTCCAGAGCAAGACCCGACGCGAACCGCCAGTCTGGTCATGTGCACCGCCAACGATCTGCACATCGTCGGCGTTGTTGATGGTGTAGGCGAAACTGTGGAAACCAGCTTCCACCGCACCATCAAGGAACGTGACGACACCGTTGTCCCAGAGGAACGCGCGCTCCCGGAATCCGTCGTATGCCCGGCCGATCACCTGGCCGGCATCATTGATGCCTTCCGCTTGGCTATTAATGAATCCGAGTCCGCTAAAGGTCTCCTCGTGCAGGTCCCGCGTCGTCACGATATCTGCGCCATCTACCGTCCAGAGCATGGCGTGGGCGTGGGGGGCGTCTGGGTCGCCCGGGTGGTCGAACGACTGCCCCACCACCTGCGCGTTGTTGTTAATAGCCGTAGCAAAGCTGGACCGGGCCGTGGCGGGAAGATCGATGGCCAGATCCATGCTTGACTTCCAGAAAATGGCCTGGAGACCATTGAGGAGGGGGTCGCCCCTATCCACAAACCGCTCCCCCGCAATGGACGCTACGTCGTTGAGGTCACTCGCTTCGCTGGATCTCTCGGGCCACGGGTCAAAGCTAACTGCCAGCTCGACCATGCCGCTGCCCAGCGTCCAGTAGAACGAGCCGTCACCGCTTGTGCCGACCACACGAACGCTGTTGCCATCGGGGCCAGAAACGACGCTCGTAGCCCGGGCCGACGCACTTCCTTCCAGTGTGCCCAGGTCTGTGGTCATAATAACAAACTCTTGTTCGGTGTCATTCACACTGAACAGATCCGCGCCCACACCCTTCTTGCCCCGGAACGTCGTGACCTCGATGTCATACAGCGCGACCTCGGCGTCCACGCCGATCGTGATGTTCGCGATGATGTTGTTCCTGTCGATAAAAGTGCTCGAGTTCGTCACGATCTTCGGCGTGCTTTGGCCACCCTTCAAGAATTTCACCACTGATCCGTTATCGAACCCTGATCCGATGACTCGGACGTCGAGCGTGATATCCTGAGGTGCTGAACTGGGGTCGGCCGCATCGACGGCGGGCCCACCACCCCCACCATCCTTGGCGAACTTGGCGTCCGTGACAGAGGGTCCGGCTGGGCTTTCCTGCTGACAGCCGGCGATGGCGAACCCACTCAACAACGTGAAGCTGGCGGCTATGGCAGCGAGAGATCGACGCTGGGAGGACATCTTCGGACTCCTTCGATACAGGCCGTTCGACGTTACAGGCCGTTCGACGTTCCAAGCTAAGTTCAACGGACAGCCGTCGCTCTTGTGCGCGCGGTCGTCAGACCCGCGCCCGCCAGCCGGTAGGCCGCCCAGTAGTACGGCTCGCTGTACTCGGGATGGGAGATCAGCTCACGCTGAGCCCGGGCGAGGGCGAAGACGGGATCGGAGTCCTGAAGCTCGGCATAGAAGCGCGCCGCAAACGCGGCGGCGCCCTCGTCTTCTACGGGCCATAGCGTGGCCACAACGTTGTCGGCCCCGGCGTACAGGAACGCCAGGGCCAGGGTCGTGGAGTTGACCCCATCCCGTGGACACCTGATCTCTTGGGAGAGAGGAGTCCACGATGGGAAGGACAAGACTGCCGTACCCGCCGGAGTTTCGCGAGCAGATGGTGGCGCTGGTCCGGTCGGGCCGAACACCGGAGTCGCTGTCGCGTGAGTTCGAGCCCACGGCGCAGACG
>JBDHGL010000025.1:0-63103 GCA_039589875.1 Gemmatimonadota bacterium | reverse complement strand
CATACGAGATGTGGGTGAAGGCGGGGCCACCGTTCACATCCCCGATGGCGTACAGACCGGCCACGTTTGTCTCGAGGCGATCATTGACCCGAATGAAGCCGCGGCTGTCCACCTCCACGCCGGCCGCGTCCAGACCGAGATTCTCCGTGTTCGGGCGGCGTCCGGTGGCGAGCAAGAGGTGCGAGCCCGCGAGCGTACTGACGCCGGCGTCCCTGTTCACGTCCAGCTCCAGTCCCTCCGCGGTCGAACGGAGCCGTGCCGCCTCCGCCTCGAAGACCAGCTCGATTCCTTCGCCCTGGAGGATCTCCGCCAACGCATCGCTCACGTCTTCGTCCTCGCGCACCATGAGCCGGGCATGGCGATCTACGATCGTGACGCGGGCCCCGAAGCGTCGGTACATCTGGCCGAACTCGAGGCCAATGTAGCCGCCGCCGAGAACCAGAAGGTGCTCGGGCACGACGTCCAGCTCCATGACGGAGGTGGAGTCAAGGTAGCTTGCGTCCTCGAGGCCGGAGATACTCGGGGTCGCTGGACGGAGTCCCGCATTGATCACGATCAGCTCCGCCTCCAGGCTGCGCGTCCCACCCTCCTTAAGACGAACATCCAGCTCACGAGACGAGGTGAAGCTCGCTTCCCCCATGATCAGCTCAAGTCCATCCGTGCCATCGAGGCCACGCCGGTTGCCTGCGCTGAAGCTCTGGGCGATGTCCCGCTTCCGCGCTCGAACGACGGCCTGGTCAACTCTGATTGGACCGGTAAAGACCCCGAAGTCTCCGGCACGGCGCGCCAGATAGGCGACCCGCGCGCTGGCCACCATCGTCTTGGTCGGCGAGCAGCCGACGTTGACGCAGCTTCCCCCGACGAGGTCTCGCTCGATGATCGCCACGCTTCGGCCGGCGCGGGCGAGCGCCTGGGCCAGCGGCTTTCCCCCTTGTCCCGTACCGATCACGATCGCGTCGCAGGATTCAGCCACCGGTCCCTCCCGACTCCTCCCCGGTGAACATCTCGCGGATTTCCGGCTTGGTCACCTTGCCCATGGCGTTGCGCGGCAGCTCCGTCACGACGCGGATATCTCGGGGCACCTTGTAGGAGGCAATCCGGTTCTTGGCCCACGGCTTCAGCTCATCCAGCGTAGGCGGTGGGCCGCTGGGAACGACGGCCACGCAAACCCGCTCCCCCCATTCCGGATCCGGAACGCCCACGACCGCGCACTCCGCGATCGCGCCGTGATCGAGGAGGACGGCCTCGATCTCGAGCGCCGACACCTTGAAACCGCCGGTCTTGATGATGTCCACCGAGGTGCGGCCGAGGATCTTGTAGTAGCCATCCTCGACCAGGGCTTGGTCTCCCGTGTCGAACCAGGCGTCGTGATAGGACTGGCGCGTCTCCTCCAGCTGCTGCCAGTACTCCAGGAACACGCCGGGCCCTCGCACCTGGATGCACCCCACTTCTCCCTCGTCCTCGATCAGCCGGTCCTCCTCATCGACCAGGCGCACGCTCACGCCGGGCAGCGGCGTGCCTACGAATCCCGGCCGTCGCTCTCCGTCCAGCGGGTTCGAGAGGGCCATCCCGACCTCGGTCATCCCGTATCTCTCGAGTAGCTCGTGGCCGGTGATTTCGCGCCAGCGCTCGAAGACGGGCGCTGGCAGAGCGGCCGAGCCGGAGACCATGAGCCGCAGTCTGCTTGCCGCTTCCGACAACACCGCCTGATCGGCGGGAGGCACCGCTTCCCACGCTTTGATCAGCTTCACATACACGGTCGGAACGCCCATGAACAGTGTTACGGCGCCTGAACCGATCCTCTCCCACACCGAGGCGGCCTCGAAGCGCGGAAGCATCTCGCAGGTCGCGCCCGACCACAGGGCGCAGAGCAGCGCGTTGACGATGCCGTGCGTGTGGTGGAGCGGAAGAACGTGCAATATGTGGTCGTCCGGATTCCACCCCCACGCTTCGACGAGCGTGGTCACCTGGGCCGTCAGGTTGTCATGGCTCGTCACCACACCTTTTGCCCGGCCCGTGGTGCCGCTCGTGTAGAGGATCATCGCCCGCCTGAACGGCTCGACATCAGGCAGCGACGCCCGACCCGGCACGACGCCGCGGACGGCTTGCTGCACGTGCAGGACCTTGGCACCCGTTCCTCGCGCGAGATCCGCGGCTGCGACTTCGAACGCGGAATCGCACACGATCGTCCGCGCACCGCTGTCCCGCACCACGTGCGTCAGCTCCGGCAAGGGGTGATCGGTGCACAGGGGGACGGCGACGCCCCCCGCCCGCCAGATCCCCCACAGCACCGCCACGTAGTCCATTCCCGGCTGAATCAGAAAGGCAATCGGGGCCTCGAGGAGATCCGATCTCTCTCCGAGCAGCGAATCCGCGACTCGCGCCGAAGCGCCCAGAAGGTCTCCGTACGGGTGGGAGCCGGACCGGTCGATGATGGCCGTCCGGCCCTCGAAGAGGGACGCCCGCTGGACGATCGGCAGGCTCGATTCCGAGTAGGATCCGTCGCTCATCTGCGCGCCAACGCGAGGTAGACGAGGAACGAGGAGATCGCGGCCGAGAACCAGGCTCCGTTGAACAGAAAGACCAGCCGCTCGTCCAGAGTGCCGAGGAGAGCGACCGCTATTCCCGCTCCGAACGCCAGCATGGCGTTCCGGTTGATACCTGCGCGGTACCAGTAGGGACCGTCTGCCGAGTACAGTCCACCCAAGTTCAGGCTCGCTCTCCGTATCACGAGGTAGTCGCACACGACCACGCCGCCGACTGCACCCAGGAGCCCCGAGTAGCTGATGAGCCAGGTTTGGTACATGTCCAGCAACTTCCAGGGCACGATCACGATTCCGATCAGGCCGGCGATCAACCCGCCCATTCGGAAGCTTATTCGACGAGGCGCCAGGTTGGCAAAGCTGTTTGCCGGCGCGACCACGTTCGCGGCGATGTTCGTGCTCAAGGTAGCCACGACGAGAAACAGCATGGCCCCCAGCCCGAGAAGCGGACTTCCCGCCTCGGCCGTCACCCTGGCCAGGAGATCGATCGGATTCCAGATCGCTTCACCGTAGATGAGGAGCGTGGCGCTCGTCACGGCCACTCCGACGAATGCGAACAGGGGCATGGTCGTGAGGAGGCCGAGCGCCTGGCCGCGCATCTGGTCCTGTTGGCTTTTCGCGTAGCGTGTGAAGTCCGGGATGTTCAACGAGAGTGTGGCCCAGTATCCGACCATGGCGGTGAGCCACGGGAGGAACAGAGCAATAAGGAAGTGCGCCGGCGAGAGGGTCTCCTCCGCCCGAATCAGGGCATCGGACTCCCGAAGGATCGTGCCGAGGCCACCCACACGGGCTACCGCCCAGACGAACAATGCCGCGCCCATGAGGAGGAGGACCGGCGCCGCCAACGTCTCGAGCCACTTGATCGACTCCGTGCCCGCCCAGACGAAGTACATGTTGATGAGCCAGAAGATCAGAAAGCTCGAATAATGGGCGAGGCCGTAGCCCATGAACGACCAGTCTCCCCCGAGCGACGCCCATGCCGGCCAGAGGATGGAGAGGAGCACGTAGATGGCCAGCCCGCCAATCCACGTCTGGATTCCGAACCACCCGCAGGCGACTACGGAGCGGAGCAGCGATGGCACGTGGGCCCCACGAAGCCCGAACGAGGCACGCGCGTAGACCGGGAACGGAATTCCGTACCGCGTGCCCGCATGGCCGTTAACGGCGAGAGGAACGAACACGATCGCGTTTCCGAGCAGGATGGTGAGCAGGCTCTGCCACCAGTTCATGCCGCTCTCGATCATGCTGGCGGCGAGCATGTACGTCGGAATGCAGACGCTCATCGCCACCCAGAGCGAGGCGAGGTTCCAGACGTTCCAGGAACGCTCCGCGATCGCCGTGGGAGCGAGATCCGGGTTGCTGAAGGGTCCCTCCGGGAGCTCTCCTGCCAACTCGACGAGCCCTCCCACCTCTACTTCGCCGGGCCCGTTCACCTCTTACGGGTTGCTCGCACCGGATGCGCGCTGCGCCGCGGTGGTGAGCGCCTGTCGGGTCAAGACCTCCACGAGACGAGCCCGGTATCTGGCCGAAGCGTGCATGTCTTCCATCGGCTCCACGTCCTCGGCGGCGGCAACCCGGGCCGCCTCTCGGATGACCTCCTCCGTAGGCTGCGCACCGACGAGCGCCTCGGCAGCGCCGGCAGCCAGGGACGGCGCGCCTCCGACGCTCAGATACGCGAGGCGGGCCTCGTCGACCGCCCCTTTCTTGTCCAGGGTGAGGCTCGCGGCGATCCCGGCCATTGCGTAATCGCCGTGTCGACGAGCGATTTCGCGAAACGCACAGCCTCTTCTCGGACGGCGTCCCGGCAGCTCGATCTCCAGCAGCAGCTCGTCCGGAGCCAAGACCGTACCGAACAGTCCGAGAAAGAACTCCTCGGCCGCCACCGTGCGCTCCCCTTCCGGCCCTCGAATCCGGCACTTGGCGTTCATCGCGAGCAGCACGGCCGGTATCTCGGAGGCCGGATCAGCGTGCACGGCGCTACCGCCGATCGTCCCGCGGTTTCGAATCTGCGGATGCGCCACGTGCGGCATAGTCTCGGAGAGCAGGGGCGCCCGGCGGGCGATCAACGGGCTTCGCTCCACTGCCCTCTGGCGGGTCATCGCGCCGATCCGCACGCCGTCATTGGATCCGGACGACCCGGGAGCTTCATCCGTCCCCTCATCGGCGCCCCGGATGAAGGTCAGCTCTTCGATGCCGTTCAGGTCCACCAGGACCGCCGGGCGGGCGAGCCGGAAGTTCATCGCCGGGATCAAGCTCTGTCCGCCGGCCAGCGGCTTGGCGTCCCAACCGTGCTCCGTCAGAAGCTCGAGCGCTTCCTCCACCGACCCCGGTGCGTGGTACTCGAAGGCAGCCGGCTTCACGAGTCCGTCTCCGAGCTCTTCTCGCCGCGTACCTCCTCGATAAGCTCGAATAGCCGGTTGGGGCTGAGCGGGATCTCCCGGAGCTCCAGGCCGGGGGCCCACCCCTTCAGCGCGTCTTCCACGGCCTGGTTGAACAACGCTCCGACGGGGATCGCCCCGGCCTCGCCCACCCCTTTCGTGCCCAGCGGGTTGAGAGGCGAGGGAGTCTCGACGTGGGCCGTCTCGATCGGCGGGACGTCCGTGGCGGTCGGGATCAGGTAATCCATGAACGAGGCATTGCGGAGCTGCCCGTCCGGATCGCAGACGAGCTGCTCGTAGAAGGCGTTACCGATTCCGTGAGCCACGCCGCCATGGATCTGACCCTCGACAATGGTCGGGTTGATGACCGTTCCGCAGTCGTGAACCACCAGGTACCGCTCGATCTCGACCATCGCGGTCTCGGGGTCCACCGCGACGACCATGGCGTGCACGCCGCTCGCCGTAGCCGCCCGCTCGGGGCCGAAGTACTCGGTGGCCTCGAGGCCGGGCTCGGTACCCGACCTGACCGCCCCGCGTAATGGATTGCAGTGAACCGCCAGCTCGCCGAGGCCGACTGCGATCTCCGGCGCCCCTTTCACCGTGACCCGTCCGTCCGCCAGAACTAGATCCTCCTGGGCTACTTCCAGAAGCTGGCTGGCCGAGCGCAGGATCTTCTCCCGCACGGCCACGGCTGCGGCGTGGCAGGCGTTTCCGGCCACGACGGCGCCCCGGCTCGCGAACGTGCCCGTCCCCCAGTGAAACTCCCTCGTGTCACCCGTGATGACGCGGACGTCCCCGACATCTACGCCGACCTGGTCGGCCACGAGCTGGGCGAACGACGTGTGGTGCCCCTGACCCTGGGTTCCCACGCCGGTCACCAGACAGACCTTCCCGCTCGCCTCCACGCGAACCCTGGCACCCTCGTAGGGCCCGATTCCGGTTCCCTCGATGTAGGAGACGATCCCCACGCCTCTCAGCACGTCTCCGCTGCCGGAAGACCGGACGCCATCCTGCGTATCGGAGTCGGGGACCAGCGGCTTATCGACGCTCGGCTGGTAACCGAGCATTTCGATGAGCTTGTCGAGCGCCGGCTCGTAGTCGCCGCTGTCGTACACCAGCGGTGCGAAGTCCTGGAAGAGGATCTCGTGATTGTGCGGGAAGGCGTCCGGCGAGAGGAAGTTTCGCCTCCGGATCTCGGTGACGTCGAGGCCGAGCTCGCGCGCGCCGAGGTCCAGAAGCCTCTCCATGACGAATACGCCGTGCTGCCGTCCCGCGCCTCGGATCGGGGTCACGATCGGCCGGTTCGTGAAGGCAACCCGGAACTCGCTTCGGTAGCTAGGCACGTCGTACGGCCCGAGAAGCGTGCACTGGGTGTTGATCGGAATCGTGAGGCCGTACGGATTGTAGGCTCCGGTGTCGTGGATGAACACGTCCTTCACTCCGAGGATCCGGCCGTCCGAGGCGAGCGCGATCTCCGCCTCGTGAAGCTGACCCCGCTCCTGGGTCGTCGAGAAGAAGTTCTCGAAACGATCCTCGATCCATTTGACGGGGCGGCCGAGACGCATCGCGATCCACGGAAGAAGCACCTCTTCCGGATAGAACATCATGATCTTGGGCCCGAAGCCACCGCCGATGAACGGAGCCACGACCCGAACCTGCGACTCTGAGAGGCCGAGCATGCCGGCGAGACCGTTGCGGATCGGGATCGGGGCCTGCGTGGTATCCCATACGGTGAGCTGACCCGCCCGCTGGTCCCAGTGGGCCACGATGCCGCGGTTTTCCATGGCGGCCGAGACTCCCCGGTCGTACACGAAGTCCCTGGCCAACACGACATCGGCCGCCCGGCACGCCACCTCGTAGTCGCCTTTCGTCTGCACCGCGTGGGCGGCCAGATTGGAGTCGAGGTCCTCGTGGATCGTCGGCGCCCCCTCGGCGAGCGCCTCCTCCAGGCCGACCACGGCGTCCAGGGGCTCGATATCGACCCCCACCTCTTCCGCGGCATCCTCGGCCAGATAACGACTCTCCGCCACGACGACGGCGATCGGCTCGCCGACGTAACGAACCTTCTCCCGGGCGAGCGGCACCTGAGTTCGGGCGTGAAACGTCAGGTTCTCGATCGGAGGAGGAGGCACCAGGAGCGGGCCCGGCTGCCAGTAGCCGCCCAGATCGGCGGCGGTGTAGACCGCTGTCACGCCGGGCATCTCGAGCGCTCGCGCGGGATCGACGCCGAGCAGCCTGCCGTGCGCATACTCGCTTCGCACG
The DNA here is from genome assembly GCA_039589875.1 of Gemmatimonadota bacterium. Lineage (GTDB taxonomy): Bacteria > Gemmatimonadota > Gemmatimonadetes > Palauibacterales > Palauibacteraceae. Next base: position 55,920 of record JBDHGL010000025.1, on the reverse strand, counting down.
AAAGCGATGTGGAGCATGCCGGGCAGCTGCTGATCGTCTACGAACAAGGCGCGGCCCGTGAGGAGCACCTCATCCTCGTTGCGCTGCACTCGCTCGCCGAAGAACCGCGTGGTCATTCCTCGGTGCTCCCGGCCAGCTCGACCGCCGCGAGCTGTATGGCCTCGACTATCTTCTGGTAGCCCGTGCAGCGGCACAGGTGGCCGGAGAGCGCCTCCCTGATCTCCTGCTCATCGGGCCGCTCCGTTTCCTCCAGGAAGGGCACCATCGTCATGAGTATGCCGGGCGTACAGAATCCACACTGCAGGCCATGCGCTTGGCGAAACGCGCTCTGGATCGGATGCAGCGTATCGCCCTCGGCGAGGTCCTCGACGGTTCGGACGATCCTCCCGTCGGCCTGGACGGCGAACACGAGACAGGACCGCACGGCCTCCCCGTCCAGGAGTACCGTGCAGGCGCCGCAGACGCCGTGCTCGCACCCGACGTGCGTCCCGGTGAGGCCGAGCTCGTGGCGCAGGAAATCGCTCAGCAGAAGGCGCGGCTCGACGGACCGCTCGTGAACCTCGCCGTTCACCGTCAGGCGGATCGCCCTACCCACTAGATCGCTTCCAATGCCTGCTCGATGTCCAGAAGGATGTCCTCGTAATGCTCCACGCCGACCGAAAGGCGGATCATCGCCTCGCCGATGCCCTCCCTCTCCCTCTCATCGAGAGGGATGTCCGAGTGCGTCATACACGCGGGATGCTCGGCCAACGACTCCGTTCCTCCGAGGCTTACGGCCAGCTTGATCAGCTGCAGGTTGTTGAGGAACCGGAAAGCTCCCGCCTCGCCACCGTCAACATCGAAGGAGATCAGCGAGCCCGGAGAGAGGCACTGCTTGCGGTACACGCCGAACATCGGATGATCCTCGGTCATAAGGCCCAGGTAGTTCACGCATCGCACCTTCGGGTGGTCGGCCAGGAAGTCGGCCACGTACCGGGCGTTCTTCATCTGCGCCGTCATCCGCATCTTCAGCGTCTCCAGGCTTCGGAGGAGCAGCCAGCCGGACCACGGATCCGCTCCCGAGCCGATGAACGTCCGGAGCGTTCGGACCTTCTCCATCTGGTCCGCCCGGCCCAGACACGCCCCCGCGATCACGTCGCTGTGCCCTCCGATGAACTTGGTCGCCGAATAAAGCACCAGATCGGCACCGTGCCGGATCGGGTGCTGCCACAGCGGTCCGAGGAAGGTGTTGTCCACCATGGTGATCGGAGGCTCGTCGGCAGGCCCCAGCTCCCTGGCGAGGGCCACCATGTCTTCGATGTCGACCAGCGCGTTCGTCGGGTTCGCGGGCGTCTCGATCAGGACGACCCTCAGGGGTCCCTCACCGACCCCTTGTCGGATGTCCGCTTCGATCTCGCTGACCGGACGGCCAGCCGGAAAGCTGACGGAGACGATGCCGAACTCCGGCAGGATGTGGTTGACGAGATAGTCCGAGCCGCCATACAGCGGCTCGCTGTGTAGAAGCACGTCTCCCGGCCGAAGAAACGCTAGCAGGCTCGTGGAGATCGCGGCCATGCCGCTCTCGAATGCGGCGCAGGACTCGGCCTCATCCCACAGGGTGAGGCGATCCTCGAGGATCTCGAGATCGGGGTTGTTGAGCCTGCTGTAGATGAGGCCGTACTTCTCCGATGGCCCTCGCTCGCGAAGCCCGTAGGCAATCTCGAAATAAGCCTTTCCGGCCTCGGCGCTCTCGAAGACGAAGGTCGACGTCTGGAAGATCGGGGATTTCAGAGCGCCCTCGGATAGCTGCGGATCGTAACCGTAGCCCATCATCAGGCTCTCCGGGCGGAGGCGCCGCCCGGCTATGTGTGTCTTCTTGAAGGTCGGCTCGCTGCTCGCGCGCGAGACCTCTCGCGGCTGGTCGGTGGGTTGTTGGTCGTCGCTCATGATGGCTCCCGGCAATCCGAGGTCCAGAGCGTCGTACCGGCTCCTCCAGCTTCCAGGTGGATTGAAAAACGCCCGGGCCGGCAAGGGGGTGGGCCCGGGGCGTCGGATCGATCAAGTCGAGGCAGGCGCTGCTCCCTCCTCCGTGGTCGGATCGATCATGCGCTCGACCTCGGAGACTCGATTGCATGGGAAGCCCCCGCGCTCCGCATGCTCACGAATGAGGTTCTCATCCTTGGCGATGTAGACGCAGTACAGCTTGTCAGCGGAGACATAGCTGTGCACCCACTGAATGTCCGAGCCGAGCGAGCGAAGAACATCACAGGACTTCGTGGCGACCTTCTGGAACTGCTCGTCGCTCAGATCGCCGGCGCCCGGTAGGTCCCTTTCAATCACGAACTTCGGCAAGATTGCCTCCTCTTTCGTAGCTGGTGTTTGCTAGTGCTCAGCAAGATAAGGAGTAGCGGGCTATCGGCGTAAGAGACCCGGCCGAACTCGAGAACGAACGAGTGCTCCGCGACTCGAGCGAGCCCGGCTTGACTGATTACCGATATATCGGTATGCTTGATTAAGCGATATATCGGTAACGGTCTCGCTTGGGGACGGGAGGGGAGAGTGCACGCAACAAGGGAGTGTTTCGTGGGTCGAAAGTGCGGTGACTTCGGTTTTGGCGAGTGGGCGGCGTTTTGCGGCCCCGGCTTCGCGGCGTTCGGGCCCAGGGTCCGTCACGGACGACGGCAGCGTTTCGGGCGGCGCGGTGACCTGAAGTACGTCATCCTGAACCTGCTCTCCGACGAGCCGATGCACGGATACGAAGTCATGCGCCGTTTGGAGGAGGATTCTGGCGGGCTTTATTCGCCGAGTCCCGGATCGGTCTACCCTACCCTTCAGCTGCTGGAGGATCAGGGGTTCGTCCGGTCCGAGCAGCAGGAAGGGAAGAAGGTCTATCGAATCACCGACGAGGGCCGCGAGCTTCTGGACGAGCACGGCCACCGGGTGGACGACTTCGCGGACCGCGTGTCGGACTTCGCGGACCGATTCGCCAGCGGAGGCATGGGTGATCTGACCCGTTCGTTCGTGCGTCTGGCCCAGGTCAGCTTCGACCGTGCCGCCCGCCAGTCCGGGGACCCCGATGCGCTCTCCGCGCTCAAGGAGATCCTGGACCGGGCAGCACGTGACATCGATGAAGCCTGGCCGGCAAGCGGCAAGCGCGCGCCGAGCTGAAGCTGAACAAGGGGACGGGACGATGCCTGATTGGTTGATCTGGATGGTGATCGCGTTCGCGATCATGGGCTGCGGCCGCAGCTGTGGTCGGAGGATGCACGGCTATGGGCGATATCATCGCGAACGCATGCGTGACAGGCGGGAGGAGATGAGAGCGGTCGGGCCGCGGGCACGCACTCAGCTGGCGGATGGCCCGCCGGAATGGGAGCACACATCGGTTTCACAGCGACCGCGGAAGGCGGCGAGCAGCCCGGCTCCGCCTCCGCGCAGGGAGACACCCCTGCAGGCTTTGCAGCGGAGGTTCGTGGACGGATCGCTGAGCCTGGAGCAGTACGAATCGGAGGTCGACAAGCTCAAGCGGCTCGACTAGCCGCTCTTCGAACAAGCCGAGGTGCGGGCCGGGCTGCGGCGGCCCGCTATTCCTCGAGCTTCCCCTTCATGCACTCGGTGAACCTGCCGAACATGAAGTCGGCCACGTTCTGAATGATCCCACCGCGACCGAACGAAGCGAGCCGGCCGGCCAGGTTCACGCTCTGAGAAACCTCCACGTGGGTCCCTCCCCCGTCCACGGGCGTGAGCTTGCTGTGCATCTGCATGCGGACGCTCCCAGACCCGCGAGCGTCCTTTCCTTCGCCGGACATCGTTACTTCATGATTGTCGACGTCCAGGCTGTCGAAATGGATCGTACCCTGGAACGTCACGCCGATCGGACCCAGACGGATGCCCATCTCGCCCTTGAAGTTCCGGTCGTCTACCCGCTCGGTCAGCTTGGCGGCCGGTAGGCACTCCACGACGCGCTCCGGCGTCGTGAGGAAATCCCACACCTCCTCGGGAGGCCGATCCACCTCGAAGCTCTTCTGAATCTCGATCGCCACGCACCACTCCTATCGCAGGCCGGCGAGCGGATCATGCCGCTCGTGTTTGGTGTTCACCAGGCGCCGAAAGTCGATCCGCGCCGAGATCGCCGCAAGCGGTCCGTCCTCACATGCGCCATCGTTCTCTAGGCCCTCATCGCCTCCGGGATCTTCTTCCGGGCAGCGGACCAGGCGGGAGGAAGGCCACCGACCACCCCCGTGAGGACCGCCAGCAAGACTCCCCCCAGCAGCGCCCGGGGCGTCGTGCGCAGCGAGAAGGTGATCTCGCTGAAGGTGACAAAGTTCGTCGTTCCGGTGCTGATCGAGTTGAGCGGGAGCGAGAGAAGTCCTCCTAGCAGACCTGCCAGCAGACCGAGCAACGCCGCCTCCAAGAGGAACGCTCCGAGAATGCTTCGACGCTTGAAACCGAGAACGCGGAGCGCGGCGATCTCGCGCGTTCGGGCCGATACGGCCGCGTACATCGTGTTCGCCGCCGCAAAGCAGGCCCCGATCGCCATGATCACGGCGAGCGCACGCGCCAGATAGACGAACTGCCGGGTCGTCGCGGTGGTCTGGCGGGCGTAGTACTCCTGTTCCGTCAGGGCCCGCAGCTTGAGCCGCTGATCGCCAGCGATCCGCTGGACCAGTGCCTCCGCCTCGGCCGGCGAGCCGGCACGCAGCAGCACCGATGAGTAGGAGCCGTCTCGACGAAACGCGGCACCCAGATCCCCCGCCGCCCCCCACACCTCGGAGTCGAAGCTCGAGCCATCGGAGTCGAACACCCCCACGACCCGGAAGTCGAGTCGCCCGAGCGTCAGCTCGGAGCCGAGCGCGAGCCCCGGGAAGCGCTCTGCGAGCCGCCGGCCCACGATCAGCTCCGCCGTTCCCGGCTGGAACGTACGACCGTCGACCACCCGAATCTGCGGCCGGAGACGGAAGGACTCGGGAGCGACGCCTCGAAACGTGACGTTGCTCATCGTGCCATCCTGCCGGGCGAGGTTGTTCAAGATCATCACCTCGCCGGCGGCCAGCAGGGTGCCTTCCGAGTCTCTCTGTACGCCGGGAATGGTCATCACCTCGCGGCCTCGATCGAGCGAGAAGAAGCTACTGGTCTCGCTCAACGCTCCATCGCGAAGAACCACTACCTGGGCGGGATCCCCGGAAGTGGAAAAGGCTGCGGTCAGGCCGCCGGCGAGTGACAGGACACCCAGGTACACGAGCACGACGAAGCCGATCGAACCGATTGTCATCAGGACCGTGGCACGCCGCACGAGCAGGCTGCGGGCGCTGTACTTGAGAGGAAGGCTCATCTTCGCCTCACGCGATCTTTCTCAGACCCTCGGCGACCGAGCGCCGCGCCATGGCGTAGCCCGGAAGGAACCCCGACAGGAACCCGAGCCCGAGCGCCGCGCTCAGGCCCGCCAAGGCGACCGAGGGACGCAGCGTCATCGCGCCGAACAGAGGGAACATGGTGGAGAGCCCTTCTGCCGCCGTTCGAATCAGCACGCCCGCGACCAGCACGCCGATCGCACCGCCGACCAGCCCGATACCGGTGGACTCGGCGGTCACGACGCCCAGGACGCGCCGGCGCCCAAAGCCGAGCGTCTTGAGCACGGAGATCTCCGAGTACCGTTCGCGAACCGCCATGGCCATGGTGTTGGCCGTAATGAAGAACACCGAGACGATCACCGCCAAGCCGATGGCCCCGAAGAGAAACTCGATGTTCCCGAGCATCTCCGTGAACGACGCCGCGAAGGCTTGTTCCGTCTCGGCCTTCACCCGGGCGTCCGAGTTCTCGAACATCGCCTCCGCCGCGGAGATCACGGCCGAGACATTCTCCAGCTCGTCGATGCGGAGCCAGTACGTGCCGACCATTCCGGGGTTGTCCAGCGCCTCTTCCATGTAGGCACGGTGGAAGAACACCTGGTTTTCCTGCGCTTCGTCGGCCGGATAGGTGAAGACGCCGCGAAGCACCAGGTTCATGTCGACCGGGTAGATCTCCCCCTGCAGGAAGATCTCGTCGCCGATCTGCCAGCCGTGCTTCTCCGCGAGCCTCCGGCCAGCGATGAAGGAGCGGCGTTCGGCCAGCCATGCCGTGCTCGCGGCTTCGTCGATCTCCGCGCCCTGAAACACCTCGAGCAGGGTCACAGGATCGGTGGCGAACTGGGAGAAGAAGTTCTCCGGTCTCGGGTCCTTGTAGATGCCGCCGAACCAGGTGATCGGCGAAACCGCGTCCACGTGATCGATCGTTTCGAGGCGCCGCCAGTAGGCCTCCGGGAGCTCGAACTGGAGGGAGACCGCGTGCCTCACGATGATGCGCTTCTCGGACGTCTCGGTTTCCGTGGGATTGAAGGTCTGCAGCAGAGCGCCGAGAACGCACAGGAGAAAGACTCCCACCGCCAAGCTCACCACGGTGAACAGGGTGCGGCGCTTGTTTCGAAGCAGGTTGCGCCAGACCAGCTTCCTCATCCGTCGTCTCCCGCTCCAGAGCCCACCCGGGCCTCCTCCGGGTCGCTCCACAGCTTGCCTTTGTCCAGGTGCACCAACCGATGTGCGTGCTTGGCGGCGCGCGGATCGTGCGTCACCATGACGATGGTCTTCCCGAACTCGTCGTTCAGGCGATCCATCAGACGGAGGACGGCTGCGGCACTCTCGGCATCCAGGTCGCCCGTCGGCTCATCCGCCAGCAAAACCGTGGGGTCGGTGACGATCGCCCGCGCGATGGCTGTCCGCTGCTCCTGTCCGCCGGAAAGCTCGCGCGGATAATGGTGGCCGCGGTCCGTGAGTCCGACCACCTCGAGGGCCGTCTCGACCTTCGCCCGCCGGTCGGCCGAGCTGAGGCGGCTGAGCGTAAGCGGCAGCTCCACGTTCTCGTAGGCCGTGAGAACCGGAATCAGATTGTAGAGCTGGAAGATGTACCCGATGTGCCGGTGCCTCCACGGCGCCAGCTCGCTCTCGCTGAGCTCCGTCGTATCCTGGCCGGCCACGATCACTCGCCCCTGCGTCGGCCGATCCACCGCGGCGATCAGGTTGAGGAGCGTGGTCTTGCCGGAGCCCGACGGCCCCATCAGAACGACGAAACCGCCCTCCTCCACCTCCAGGTCCACCTCCGAAAGCACCTCGACCCGCAGCCGATCGCTCCCGTAGACCTTGCTCAAGTGCTCGATCCGGACCACCGGACCACTCATTTCGCTGCCTCCCGTTCGTTCACTTTCCGGCAGTTCCGTGCCGATTCCTAGCGGACTCGAACCCGGCTCCCGTCCGCCAGCTCGGCCGGGGCATTCACGACGACACGGTCTCCGCCCTGCACGCCCGACAGGACCTCCACCTCATCTCCGGCGGGCTCTCCGAGCTCGACGGCCACCAGGCGCACGCTGCCATCCACGACCCGGAAGACGTAGGCGATCCCCTCCCGTTCAAAGACAGCCGCGGACGGGACGACGACCTTCGGCTCGCGCGAGACGGCGCTTTCTGCGGCGCCCTCATCCTCGAGACCCTCATCCTCGAGAAAGGTGACATTGCAGCTCATGTCCGGCAGGAGGTTATCGTCTCTATCGTCAATCGTGACCTTGACTTCCACGACCGCTCGCTGCCGATCCGCGGTCGGGACGATCTGGCGTAACCGGCCGCGGTATTCGCGCCCGGGTACCGCATCGACCCGGATCGTCGCCGGCTGTCCGAGCGACAGGCGGGAGATGTAGCTCTCGTTGATATCCGCCTCCACCTCGAGCGACTCGGGGTTGGCGATGCGGACCAGCGCGCCCGTGGCCTGCTGTGACGTGAAGCCGCCGGGAGCCACCATCTCGCCGACCTCGATCCTTCGCTCTATGACCACACCCGGTATCGGTGCCGTGATCACGGCGTACTCCAGCCGGGCTCTCGCGTTGGCCAGGTTGGCCTCGGCCACGGCGACCTGGGCCTCGCTGACCTCCAGCCGGGTGGCCTCGGCGTCGTACTCGGCCTGTGCGATCGCTTTCTCGGCGAGAAGCCGCGCGAAGCGAGCTTCCTGCCGCTGCGCATCGGCCAGGTTGGCACGTGCCTCCAGAACTGCCGCCCGTCTCTGGCGCAGCGCGGCCACGAGGTCGTCGCTGTCCAGCACCGCGATCGTATCCCCCCGCTCCACCCGGTCGCCTTCGTCGACGAGCAATCGTTCCACGCGGCCGATGATCTTGGCGCCGACCGCCGCGCGCTCCCGGGCGTACGTGTAGCCTGTGGCCGTAAGCACCGAAGAAGCTTCTTCCGAGGTGACGATCCGCGCGGTGGCCGCCTCCACTTCCGGGCGAAGCCACGGAAGACGAGGAAGTGCGCCGATCGCGAGGAACCCGGCGCCGGCGAGGAGGACGAGCAGAACGACTGCGCGCCGAACGCGGTGCGCCCTGGAGCGGCTCCCGGCCGCTTCCTCCCGGTTCATGCGGAGCACCGACAGATCGGTCTCCGATCGTCCGTTATCTTCCATTCCTCGCCGGTTTCCTCCTCCATCGCCTATCAAACTGAGACCGGGACTCGTAGTCCACCAGCCGGTTGGCCAGGGTCTCTCGCCACGGTCAGGCGGCACGCATGGCCCGGAAGCCTGGCGGACCTTATGGTGAATCGCCTGCCGGGCCAAGCCGTTGTCCTAAGGCAGATACGAGGCGAAAGGAGCGCTGCCAGATGATCCCCGCCGCATTCGATTATCAGAGCCCCTCGAGCATCGACGAGGCGCTTGCCCTCCTCGGTGAGCACGGATGGAACGCCAAGGTTCTGGCGGGAGGGCAAAGCCTCATTCCCGCCATGCGGTTTAGGCTCGCGGAGCCCAGCACGATCATCGATCTGAACGGGCTGTCTGAGCTGGAGCGTCTCGACGAGTCCGACGGCTTTCTGCACATCGGGGCGCTGGTCCGCCACGCCACGATCACCGATTCCGAGCTCATTCGAAGCTCGTATCCCCTGCTGGCGGACGCGGCGGACGTGATCGCCGACCCGCTTGTCAGGAACCGCGGCACGGTCGGAGGATCCCTGGTTCATGCCGACCCGGCCGGCGACTGGGGATCCGTCATGCTGGCCTCCCGCGCCGAGCTGATCGTTCGAAAGGCAGGCGGTGAGCGCATGCTGTCGATCGACGATCTTTTCCTGACGACGTTCGTGACCTCGCTCGAGGCGGAGGAGCTGTTGGTTGAGCTGCGCCTGCCCGCAGCCGGCCCCGGAACGGGAGGGGCGTACGAGAAGCTCGAGCGGAAGGTCGGCGACTTCGCTACGGTCGGCGTTGCCACCCAAATCTCCCTGGCCGACGACGGGACCATCGACACGGCCGGCATCGGCCTGACCGCGGTCGGCCCGACCTGTCTGCGGGCCGCCTCCGCCGAGGGAGAGCTCGTGGGATCCGATCCTGCCGGGGACGCCATCGACGCGGCGGCGGCAGCAGCGGCGGCCGAGTCGAGCCCGACGGCCGACACGCGGGGCTCGGAGGCATATAAGCGGGAAATGGTGAGGGTCCTGGCGGGACGCGCGCTGCGCCGCTCCGTCGAGCGGGCGCGAAGCGCCGGTTGAGCGCGGGAGGAGATAGAACGATGGCCACGACGACGTCCGTATCGGTGACGATCAACGGAAAAGAATACGCTGCCGACATCGAGGCGCGGATGCTGCTTGTCCACTTACTGCGCGACGAGCTCGGCCTTACCGGCACCCACATCGGATGCGACACCACCCATTGCGGTGCCTGTACCGTTCTTCTGAACGGGATCCCGATCAAGTCCTGCACCATGTTCGCGGTTCAGGCGAACGGGCAGTCCGTCACGACGGTCGAAGGGCTGGCCCGGAACGGCGAACTGCATCCGCTGCAGGAGGGGTTCAGCGAAGAACACGGCCTGCAATGCGGTTACTGCACTCCGGGCATGATGCTGACGGCCGCGGCGCTGCTCGAATCACATCCCGATCCCGGCGAGGCGGAGATCCGGCGAGCCATCTCGGGCAATCTGTGCCGCTGCACGGGCTATCAGAACATCGTCAAGGCCATTCAGCACGCCGCCCGGTCGATGGCCGCCGGTCCGGCATCCGGGAACGGTGAAGCGGAAGGAGGTGAGGGATGAGCGTGTCAGGCGCGGAGCTCGGAGGCCTCGGCTGCTCGGTAAAGCGCAAGGAGGACGCACGCTTCATCCGGGGACAGGGCCGCTACGTAGATGACGTACAGCTCCCGAACATGGTCTATCTGCAGCTCGTCCGGTCGCCGTTCGCCCACGCCCGCATCACGGGCATCGACACGGCCGACGCGCTCGAGATCCCCGGGGTGCTGGCCGTGATCACCGGCGAGGACCTGGCTGCGGCCAACCTTTCCTGGATGCCCACTCTGTCGCACGACCAGCAGATGGTTCTGGCCACGGAGAAGGTGCTCTTCCAGGGCCAGGAGGTGGCGGCGGTGGTGGGCGAGAACCGCTTCGCGGCGGCCGATGGTGCGGCAGCCGTGCGGGTGGACTACGACGAGCTCCCCGTGCTCGTGGACCCGTACGCGGCGCTCGCATCCGACGCGCCGGTGCTCCGAGAGGACCGCGAGGAGAAGACGAACCACATCTTCCACTGGGAGTCGGGCGACCGCGAGGCGACGGACCGCGTCTTCGAGGCGGCCGATGTCACGGTAAGCCAGGACATGCTGTATCAGCGCTGCCATCCGGCGCCGATCGAATGCTGCGCCTGCGTGGCCGACTGGAACACCACCGAGGAGCACATGACGGTCTGGATGACCTCGCAGGCCCCTCATGCCCACCGAACCGTCTTCGCGCTCGTGGCGGGTCTTCCAGAGCACAAGATCCGTATCATCTCGCCGGACGTCGGCGGCGGGTTCGGCAACAAGGTGCCCGTCTACCCTGGGTACGTCTGTTCGGCGGTGGCCTCGCTCACCCTCGGCCGGCCGGTGAAATGGACGGAGGACCGTACCGGCAACCTCTCGAGCACCGGTTTCGCGAGGGACTACCACATGAAGGCGGAGCTGGCCGCCACCAAGGAAGGCAAGATCCAGGCGCTGCGCGTCAAGACGCTGGCCGACCACGGTGCGTTCAACGCCGCCGCACAGCCGTCTAAGTGGCCGGCCGGCCTCTACAACATCTGTACGGGCTCGTACGACCTCGAGAACGCATTCGTGGAGGTGGACGGCGTCTACACGAACAAGGCCCCCGGCGGGATCGCCTACCGCTGCTCTTTCCGGGTCACGGAAGCGGCCTACCTGATCGAGCGGGCGGTGGACGTGCTGGCGGACGAGATCGACGCGGATCCGGCCGAGCTGCGCCGCCAGAACTTCATCCAGGCCGATGAGTTTCCCTACGACACGCCGCTCGGCTGGACGTATGACAGCGGCAACTACGAGGCGGCCCTCGACAAGGCCCTCGGGATCATCGGCTACGACGAGCTCCTGAAGGAGCAGGAGGAGAAGCGGGCCCAAGGCGAGGTGATGGGGATCGGCATCTCCAGCTTCACCGAAATCGTCGGAGCCGGGCCCGGCAAGCAGTTCGACATCCTCGGCCTCGAGATGTTCGACTCCTGCGAGGTGCGCATCCATCCGACGGGCAAAGTCCTCGCCCGAATTGGCGTCCAGACGCAGGGACAGGGACACGAGACGACTTTCGCGCAGATTCTCGCGGAGGAGCTCGGGATCCCGGTGGACGACATCGTCGTCGAGCACGGCGACACCGACACCGCGCCGTACGGGCTCGGCACGTACGCCAGCCGGTCCACACCCGTCGCGGGTGCCGCCACGGCGATGGCCGCCCGGAAGATCCGGGCGAAGGCAAAGAAGATCGCCGCTCATCTGATGGAGGTCGCCGAGGAGGACGTCGAGTGGAAGGACTATGCCTTCCGCGTGAAGGGCGCACCCGACCGATCCGTCTCCATGGGAGACATCGCGTTCGCCTCCTACACCAACACGCCCGAGGGAGTGGAGGCGGGGCTGGAGGCGGTGAACTACTATGACCCGCCGAACCTGACGTTTCCGTTCGGCACCTACGTGTGCGTGGTCGATGTCGACAGAGGCACCGGAGAGTGGAAGGTCCGCCGCTTCGTGGCGGTCGATGACTGCGGCACCGTGATCAATCCGATGATCGTGGAGGGCCAGATCCACGGTGGCTTGACGGAAGGATACGCCATCTCGGCCATGCAGCTGATCGACTTCGACGAGAACGGGAGCATCATCGGCAGCAACTTCATGGAGTATTTGCTCCCCACCGCCGTCGAGACGCCCGTGTGGGAGACGGACAGCACCGTCACGCCATCGCCGCATCACCCGATCGGCGCCAAAGGGGTCGGCGAGTCGCCCTGCGTGGGGTCGCCGGCCGCGTTCGTGAACGCGGTCGTGGACGCCCTCTCGCCGTACGGTGTGCGGCACCTGGACATGCCGATCACGTCGGACAAGGTGTGGCAGGCGCTGCACGACGCCGGCGTTACGGAGTAGGCGGGCCGGCGGCAGACCCGCCCCGGATTCGGCGCCTGGCCCGGACCCCACGAGTGCTTTGAGCGGCGCGGAGATCATCCGGCTGGCCGCCCGGTTGTCGGACCGGGGGCGCTCCTATGCCCTGGCTACGGTCGTCGCTCGCCAGGCGCCTAGCTCGTCCCTCGTCGGGCAGAAGGCACTCATCGAGACCGATGGAAGCTTCCACGGCTGGCTCGGGGGAAGCTGCGTCGAGCCCATCGTGCTGAAAGAGGCCCTCCAAGCGCTGGCCGACGGAGAGCCTCGCCTCATCGTCCTCTCGCCCGATGCTCGGTCCGACCGGCCGGGCGCCATCGTCCACCTGATGACCTGCCATAGCGGGGGTACCGTGGAGATCTATCTGGAACCGCAACATCCGGCCGCCTGCCTGATTCTGTTCGGCGACTCCCCGGTTACCCACGCTCTCGCGGAGCTGGGCGAGCGGGCCGGCTACCGCGTTCGCACCTGTACGGAACCTGCCTCGAGCGAGGCGACGGCGGCCGCTGCGGGCGGCGAGGCGCCCCTCTACGCGGTCGTCGCGACGCTCGGAGAGTGGGACGTAGCGGCCATGGAAGCGGCCCTCAGAGCCGGCGCTCGCTATGTCGGCCTGATAGCGAGCCCGCGCCGCGCCGACGAGCTGCGTCGCCGATTATTGGCGCACGATTGGGCCGAGCACGAGCTTGCCCCGCTCGTGGGTCCCGCCGGACTGGATATCGGGGCGCGCGAGCCCGTCGAGATCGCGATCAGCATCCTGGCCGAGCTGATCGCCCGCCGAACCGCCGCCGCCGAAGAGCCTGTCGCAGAAAGTGCGGCAGCCATCGATCCGGTATGCGGGATGGAGGTTCGCATCGAGGACGCTCGCTTCGTTCTCGAGCTGGAGGATCGGACCTACTACTTCTGCTGCGAGGGCTGCAAGGAGAGGTTCGCGCGCGACGCCGCGGCGGTCGAGTAGCCTACGGACCCGAAAGCGGCGTCAGACCGGAGGCGGTGAACCCCAGCTCCTCGTCGACGGCGTTCTCGATGAAGTCGGCGAAGAAGTCCCGCGGATAGCCGAGGTCCGCGTCGTAGTCGGTTCGAACGAAGAACGGCTTCCGGGCGAGGGATTCCTCGATCGTCAGAAACAGCTCCTCGATGGTCGGATACTCATCGAGCGGAAACGGATCGGGCGGAGCCGCATCCGGGAAGCTCACGCCGACCACTCGGCCGGCTCTCACCTCGATGTCAACGGGCCGCACGCCCGGCCCACCGCAGAAGCACACGAGCTGATAGCGGAAAGTATAGGCCTCGATGGCCGCCTCCTCCCAGGTGCGAAGGCTCTTCGCCAGCGCATTTTGCTCGGCGCCGAGCGGGCTCGAGCACCCGGAGAGGAACAGCGGAAATCCGAGAAGAACTGCGGGACCGGCAAAACGGGCTCGGAAAAGCCCTCTTATTACCAACGAGGCACTCACCCGCCTCACCGGCCCCTCTTTCGCCGCGACCGTTCCGCGGCAGCTGCTGCCGTCATGGTCCCTCCTGTGGCCTCAAGGCGAGGGTCGGCCAGCTAGAAAAGAACGACGGAAGGCGCCCGTCCGTGACGATCCGGCATGGACCTCGACGGGACCAGGTTGGTAAAGGGAGGCATCGACATGGAGGCTGTAAGTTGAACGACGAGATCCGTCAGATCAGCGACCAGATGGAGCTGCGGGGCTACGTGGCCGACCGCGCCATCTCCACCGCGGTTCATCTGGCGCGACGCCTCGGCAAGCCGCTGCTCGTCGAGGGCGAGGCCGGGGTCGGCAAGACGGAGATCGCCAAGGTGTTGGCCGAGATCATCCCCACGGAGCTGATCCGCCTCCAATGCTATGAGGGCCTGGACGTACATACGGCTCTCTACGAATGGAACTACCAGCGCCAGCTGCTCCGCATCCGGGTCGAGGAGAGCGGCGAAGCGAATCCAGCCGATCTCGAGGCGACAATCTTCGGCCGGGACTATCTGCTGGAACGCCCCCTCCTCCGAGCCATCACGCGTGAGAGCTCGCCGGTCCTGTTGATCGACGAAATCGACCGGGCGGACGAAGAGTTCGAGGCCTTTCTGCTCGAGCTTCTCTCCGACTTTCAGGTCTCGATCCCCGAGCTGGGGACGATCCGGGCATCGTCGCGGCCTCACGTGGTCCTCACCTCGAACAGCACACGCGAGCTGAGCGATGCGCTGCGGCGGCGCTGTCTCTACCTGTGGATCGACCATCCCTCGGAGGAGAAGGAGCTTCGAATCCTTCGTGCTCGGCGCGAGCGCCTCCCGACAGGACTCGCCGAGGAGATCGTGCGTTTCGTTCAGCGGCTCCGAGAGGAGCGGCTGTACAAGACCCCCGGCGTGGCGGAGACGCTCGATTGGTCGGAGGCGCTGGAATCGCTGAACGTGGACCGCCTGAACGAGGATGTGCTGCATGCCACCCTCGGCTGTCTGTTGAAGGACCGGCACGATATCGCGGCGCTGTCGGCCAACGGCCTCGGCGCCCTGCTCGAGAGCTCAGCGGCGGGCGCGGCCGAATCCGAGTGAGCCGACCCGTGCTCCCGGAGCAGACGGTCGAGTGGACCACTCGGCTCGCTCGCTCCCTCCGCGAAGCCGGCGTGCCCTGCACGATCTTCGAATCGCTGACGGCTTGCGACTCCCTCCAAGCGCTCGATGCGACGGATCCTATGGACGTGTATTTCGGCTTGAAGGCCGCTTTCACCTCCTCACCCGATCAGGAGCCCGCCTTCGACCGCTGCTTCTGGGCGCTGTGGGGAGAGACGGCGGAGGGCGCTCCGGACGGCCGCATGGAAGCGGACGCGGCGGCTCCCCTTCAGACGCGCGTCTCGGGAGAGAAACCTCGTCAAACGACCGTTCTGGAGCGCCTTCAGCAGGCCGATGGGATCGACAGCCCGGCCGACTCGCCGGCGGAAGCCGTCGGCGGTACGTACAGCGCCGCGGAACGGCTGGCCGCGCGCTCGTTCGAACGAATGGACGAACGCGAGCTGCGCCGTGTGGACCGGGCCTTCGATCGAATTCTCCTGCGGCTCTCCACACGCCGAAGCCGCCGTTATCGGCCGCACAGGCGTACCGGGCGGCCTGACCTTCGGCGGAGCTTTCGAGATTTGGTGGCCCATGACGGAGAGCTGGTCCGCCTCGCACGTCGCGTGCGTCGTCTGGAACGACCCCGTGTCGTCCTGCTCTGCGATGTCAGCGGATCGATGGAGCGCTTCAGCCGCTTCCTGCTCCGCTTCCTGTTGGCCGCCGGGCGGGAACGCGATGTGGAGAGCTTCGTGTTCAGCACCCGGCTCACCCGGCTCACGCCATGGCTATCGGTCTCACGCGTCGATGAGGCCCTGGCGTCGCTCGGATCGCGCGTCCACGACTGGTCCGGCGGAACGCGAATCGGAGAGTGCCTCGACCAGTTCGTGCGCGAGTACGGCAGGGCGCTGCTCGGGCAGAAGACCGTGGTCGTCATCCTGAGCGACGGCCTGGACCGCGGCGACATCGAGCTCCTCGAGCGTGCTATGGGAGCGATACGGCGGAAATCCAGGAAGGTCATCTGGCTCAATCCGCTGCTGGCCGGCTCCGAGTACCAGCCGGTCGCCCGGGGCATGCGGGCAGCGCTGCCGCACGTCGATGTCTTCGCGCCCGGACATAACCTCGAGAGCCTCCTCGACCTCGAACGACATCTCACGCTGGCCTAGAGAACGGGACTGGAATGGGCATGACGATAATGAAGCCGTTGAAGCAGGCGATCATCGGAGCTGCGCTTCTGGCGACCGGTGTCACGCCGTTGGCCGCGCAGCCGATGGCCGGAGAGCTCCAAACGCTCGATAGCGTGTTCGTCTCGCAGGCGGGGGACACCGTCGCCGCACAGTACGGGTTCCTGTGGGTCCCGGAGAACCGTTCCAGCCCGGAAGGCCGGATGGTCCGCCTAGGCTACGTGCGCTTCCCGAGCACCGCCTCCGAGCCGGGGCCGCCCATCGTCTATCTGGCGGGCGGCCCGGGCGGTTCCGGAATCGACGCGGCCCGGGGCAACCGCTTCCCGCTCTTCATGCAACTTCGCCAGGGGGGCGACGTGATCGCGCTCGCGCAGCGCGGGACCCGCGGATCGATCCCCCACCTGGCATGTCAGTTCCCTTGGATCTATCCGACGGAACAGGCTCTCACCCGGGAGACTTTTCTGCAGTCGATGCTGGAGTGGTCACAGCTGTGCGCCGACTACTGGCGTGGAGTCGGCATCGATCTGACCGCGTACAACACGGTCGAAAACGCCGACGACGTGGAAGATCTTCGAGTAGCGCTCGGCGCCGATCGGGTCAGCTTGTTCGGAATCAGCTACGGGACTCATCTCGCGCTATCCGTCCTGCGCCGACACCCCGGGAGCGTACATCGGGCGGTGCTGGCCGGTGTCGAGGGCCCCGACCAGACACTGAAACTGCCTAGCACGGTCGAGGCCACCCTGGCGCGCGTGGACAGCCTCGTTCGCGCCGATTCGGCGGCCAGCGCCCGCTATCCCGATTTCCTCGGTTCCGTGCGCGCCGTCCTGGACACGCTGGATTCGAGCGCCGTCAGCGTGGAGACGCAGGACCCGGCTACACAGGAGTCGGCGCTCGTCACCGTCGGGGCGTTCGACGTGCAGTGGCTTACGGCCGGCTCGATCGGTAGCAGCCAGATCCTCAGCCAGCTCCCGTTTCTGTTCGAACGACTCTCGGCAGGCGAGTACTCGATCATCGCCCCGTTCGTCCTCGGTAGCCGGTCGCGAAACATGCTGGCCATGACGTTCGCGATGGACTGCTCCTCCAGCGCATCGCCGGAGCGCCTAGAACGAATTCGCCGCGAAGAAACGGAGACACTCCTCGGCGATGCGGTCGATTTCCCTCTACCGTACGTCTGCGACGCCTGGCCCCACGCCCAGCTCGGTGAAGATTTCCGGGCTCCGGTTCGCTCCGACGTCCCCGTGCAGTTCATCAGCGGGACGCTGGATGGCCGCACTCCGGTCGAAAATGCCGCGGAGGTGCGCTCGGGCTTCCCGAACAGCGGTCACCTCGTTTTGGAGGGCGCCGCCCACAGCGATGACCTGCTCCTCAGCTCGCCGCGCATATCGCAGATCGCGCTCGACTTTCTGACGGGCGGCCCACCGGTGGACGAGCGAGTGGTCGTTCCCTTCCGGATCTTCGTTCCGGAGTAGGGCGCGCCGACCGTTCAGGCCGCGGACGGCTCGCCTTTCCGCTTCCCGAGCATGCCGAGATGCGTATACGCGAAGCCACCCTGCAGCTTGAGTCCGTAGCCGACCAGGCGATCCAGGCCGATGTGCCCCCCCCAGATCAGAGAGAGCGACACGAGGGTTGGCTCGGCGTCACGGTGTCCGTAGATGTGGGCGGTGAGGAGAAGCGCTCCGAGCCCCTCTAGCCGGAGCAGCTGCCGCGCGGCGCCCGTCGCACCCTCGTTCATGAGCCCTCCAGGCCTCGCGGCCGGTTTCATTTTCGCGCTCGCCCGTTCGGGGCTCTTCGATCTTGCGCCGAAGGTAGAGGCGAGCAATCCTGCGCGCACCGATGGTTGACAACGAATCCCGATCAGGAAGCAAGGGGCGGGTCCAGGTCCTGCCTCCCAAGCCCGGCGGCCTCAGCACGTTCGAAGGTGTGTTCACGCCGTCGATTCTGACGATCCTGGGCGTAATCCTCTACCTCCGGTTGGGCTGGGTCGTCGGCAGCGTCGGCCTCTTGGGGACACTCCTCATCATCTCGATGGCCACGTCCATCACCTTCCTAACGGCCCTCTCCGCTGCGGAGATCGCGACGGATCAGCGTGTCCGGACGGGCGGAGCCTACTACATGATCAGCCGGTCTCTCGGCATCGAGACCGGAGGTGCGATCGGCATCCCGCTCTTCCTCGCGCTTGGACTTTCGGTCGCGCTGTACACGGTGGGCTTCGCCGAGAGCTTGGTGAGGGTGTTTCCGCAGCTCGACCAACGCCTGGTCGGTTTCGTGACCACGCTGGCCGTCGCCGGACTGGCGCTCGTGTCCGCCCGATTCGCGATTAGGACGCAGTATTTCGTGATGGCCGCGATCGGACTTTCCATCCTGTCGCTGCTGGTAGGCTCTCCCGTCGCGGAAGGGCCCACCGTCGCAGAGCTGGAATCGTCCGGCCAGATGGGGCTCTTACGGGTCGAATCCCGCGACTTCTGGGTCGTGTTCGCCGTCTTCTTCCCCGCCGTCACGGGCATTCTTACCGGCATCAACTTGTCCGGAGACCTACGCAATCCGGGACGTGCGATCCCGCTTGGCACGATCGCCGCGATCGTCGCCGGCTTTCTCATTTACTCCGGGCTGGCCATCCTCCTCGCCTTTCGAGCCGGCCCCGACGAGCTGATCGCCGATCCTCTGATCATGAGACGACTCGCCGTGTGGGGCGACGCGATCCTTCTTGGCGTCTGGGGCGCGACACTCTCCAGCGCCCTTGGAAGCATCCTCGGCGCCCCCCGGGTGCTGCAGGCTCTGGCGCGCGATGGCGTCCTATCCAACCGGCTCCGCTGGCTCGGACGCGGCAGCGGAGCGGAAGACACACCCCGGTACGGGACGATCTTCACGCTCGGGCTGGCCCTCGTCGGCGTGGCGATCGGCGAGCTGAACCTGATCGCCCCGATTCTCACGATGTTCTTCCTCACGACCTCCGGCGGGCTGAACATCGCGGCCGGCCTGGTGCGGTTTCTCGGCAGCCCGAGCTTCCGTCCGAAGTTCAAGGTCCATTGGTCGCTCTCGCTGCGCGGAGCGATCGGCTGCCTGAGCGCGATGATGCTGATCAACGCGCCGGCCACTGCGGTCGCCGCGCTGGTCGTTCTGCTGATCTTCCTCCGCCTCGAGCGAAGAGAGAAGACCACACATACTGGTGCTGTCCGGGTCGCCCATGAAGCGCTGGCACCTCATCGACCTGGCAACCTCTCTCACGCACAACAAAGCGATCATGACCATCGCCAGCGTGCTGCCTCGCCAGCACACCACGGCGGAGCAGCGCCGGAGAATGGAGAAGCGGATCGTCGAATACCTGGGACGGCGGGGCGTGCACTCGCTCGTCCGGGTATCGGCGGCGGATGACCCGATGACGGGAGCGAAGCACCTGGTCGAGACGTACGGGCTCGGCTCTCTCGTGCCCAACACCATCCTGCTGGGCGACAGCGACGTGGCCGAGAACCGGAATCGCTACTGCGATCTCATCGCGCATTTTCACCGTGAGCGACGCAACGTCGTCATCGTGCGAGATGAGGATGAACGGGGATACGGAAGCCGGAAGCGGATCGACGTTTGGTGGGGCGGGCTCCAGGGCAACGGCGGCCTGATGGTGATTCTCGGCTACCTGCTGAAGACCAGTCCTTCGTGGCGCAATCCTCTCGTCCGGGTGAAGATGCTGATGAAGAACGAGGCCGCAGCGGCTGGAGCGTCGGCCAACCTCAGCGTGATCATGGAGCGCTCTCGGACGGGCATCCAGCCGGAGGTGCTGGTGAGCGACGGCCGGCCGTTCGAGGAAGTTCTTCGGGAATCATCCGCCGGCGCCGATCTCGTGCTGCTCGGGATGGCCGAGCCCAACGGCACATCGGAAGAGGATTTCGCTGATTATTTCGCCAACCTGCGAGACCGCACGGCCGGCCTGCCGCCGACCCTGTACGTGTTGGCCGCCCAGGAAGTGATGTTCGGAGATGTCCTGCTGGAGCGGAGGGCGGACGCCTAGGGGCTGTCGCCCTGTCGTCGGAGAGCATCCTCCTGCAGCAACGCGTATATCCGCCGGAAGATCGCGTCGGAGGCGTCGCCTCCCACCTCCAGGTCGGTCATGATCCGCCTCGTCGTGAAGATGCGGACGATGGTCTCTGGGCCGCCTCGGCGACCGGCGACGGGCTTCTCAACCTCCACACGGATCGTCGTGCCGACGTCGAACGGCGTGGGGAACTTGTCCGCCAGGATCACGTGGCTCTCGTCGAGGACATCGTAATCTCCACGGATGTCGTACCCCTCGTAGAGCACGGCGGCGCGCGTCACGAGTAGCACGCGGTCGTACTCGCCGCGGAAGGTCAGGTAGCGACCGTCCTCGTCCGAGGGAGCCTCGCTCGAGCCGACGGTTCCTGGCGGAGCCTCCTGCTGCGAGCTGCCGCTGGAACAGCCCACCAGTGCCAGGGCCCCCAGGATGATCCGCGAAATGGCGCCGCACGAAGCGGCGCGATTGGACGGCTTCTCTTGCTTCGTCGTCTTCCTCCCCATCGACCTGCGTTTGGCCGTTCATTACCCGGCAGATGGCCTACGGATCGCTTCTCTGCGGAAGAGGTGGAAGAAGGCTTGGGATGGCGCGGTTGGGCTTTCGGCGGAGCCTCTACGGGGCGGAGCAGCCAGCGGTCGCGAAATCGCGGCGGACAGCCTCGACGGCCGCGAGATCAGCGAGATCAGCGACCTCGAGGTCTGCAGCGTTGAGGGATCCGGCGGCCGCCTCGATGCGAAGATACGTCGTCGTCAGCCGCTCGCAGTCCGCTTCGCCCGTCTCTTGGAGGGCTTCGTATGCTTCAATCTCCGCTCGGAGGAGCCTGACATCGAGCGTTGTCTCAGCGGAGACTGGATCGTTATCCGCGGACGGAGCTCCGGGGACTTGCCCGTGCGCCAACGGGACTGCCCCGGCCTGCCCGTCCGCGGTGTAGTCGATTGCCCCGGCCTGCCCGTCGGCCTGCGCGGGGGCGCTGAGCTCCAAACCGACCCGTTGGCCAAGCACTGACAGGTCGATGCGATCCGTCGCCGCCGCCGCCATGAGGGCGGCCGCCGCAAGCGTGACGCCTGACGAGACCGTTAGGGCTAGCGAGGCCGCTCGTCGCCGGCGTGAGCGCGGCTGAATGATCGGCGGAGCGGGCGCCCCCCCTGTCTCCGCGTCTGCCGCATCCCCGTTTGCCCGCTCCGTCGATTCCACAGCCTGATTCTGGTCGATGGCTCCGTCGATCGGCTCGCCCTGCCCGTTCGCGGCAGCCTCGAGCCCCCCGGCACCGTTCCCGATCCCGAGGCCGACTAACTCGAACGACGCCTTGCCCGGCTCCACCCACGAGCGCAGCACGGACCTGTCGGCCCGGTAGTTCGCCCAGATCACGTCGGACCGAACCGGCTCGCCCCGGAGCCCATCCTCCGGAAGAACCTCGAAGAACGGGGCTGGAGTGCTCCGGAAGGCACCGGTCTTGGAATCCCTTTGAAAGAACCCGGCTTCGTGCGCGCCAGCGTCCGACGAGAGCACCAGTGCGCACTGCCATCGATTGGGGAAGTGAGCCGAGTGCAGCCGCTCGTCGCTCTTGGAAAAAGAGATCCCCAGCCTGGGGTGTGCGTGATACCAGCCGACAAGCTCCCTCTGCTCGACGCTGACTTTCATGCTGATCGATAGCCAGAATTCCTTGAACTCGCCGAGTTCGCTCGGGTGTGCCCCTTGAGGCACCGCATTAGGCGCCGAATACGCATCCTCGATGTTCAGATAGGAAGTACCGGATACCGGGCAGTGGCAAAGGCGCCCTGCCAGCATCCCATAACCATCATGACCGCCGGGGGTGGATAGGAGGGTGGTGATCTCGCGGAGAACTCGTGGCCACACGAAGAGATCCATATCCAGCGATGTCGGAACGTCGCTGGTGTCCCACGCACGAGGGAACCAGGAGATGGAGCGAGAGATCGGTTTCGGGATATTGGGAAGAGATGCACCAACCCCGCTCCCGGGAGATTCCCGCGGCTCCGGGCTATTCTCTTCCTTCTGGCCCTGCCCCCATCGGTCTGTCATTAGCGTCACGCTATCGCGCTATACGACCGCGACTTATAGCAAGTCATTAGCTGATGAATGCGCTGACAAACAAACGGTTGGGCGTACAGGCGGGACACATCAGGGTACTTATAGGTGGATTTCGAGTCAAGCTGGGCCAGGATAAGGCCTACGGTAGGCGGATGCCTCCGCCGACCACCGAACCTCCGGGCGTGAACGTGATCAACTGCATCAGCCAAACGGCGATCGCTCGATCGCGGTTCAGCGCGGGGCTCCAGACCATCTGCTTGGCCACCTCGACCGCCGCATTGTCGAACCCGTCGTACACGCTCGGCTCGACCACGACGCTCTGCTGCACCAGGCCCTCTTCGTCAATGAACAGGTACAGGAGAACGGACGCCTCCAGCTTGGCCAGCCGAGCCCACTTGGGATAAAGCTCGGCCAGATACACGAGTATCTCTTCGCGATTGACGAGCTCCGGCGCCTCCGTGTACGGAATGAAAGTCGGTCTGTCCGACAGCACGCGATGAGACTCCCGCAGCAGCGGTGGCGGAAGGCGAACCGGATTGGCCTCGAAAGTCGTCGCCGCGATCGTGATCGTCTCGTCGACCTCGAAGGCGGCCACCTGTGGGGTGGCGGGCCGGATGATCTCATCGGGAGGGGGAGGAATGCTGAGCTCCGGCGGCAGGTCTACGGCTTCGAGCGGTTCATCTCCCGGCCCGAACCCCGGCGCCCGAAACACCGGCATGAGGACGAGCGCACTGACGTGGAGCGTGACGGCCGTGATCATACCCGCAGCGTAACGGGATCCACCGCCGGCCTTGAAGGCATCGTTGGCCCGAGCGACGCCGACACGCGTCGACCCGAAGCCTCTTACCCAGTCCCCTCCTCCACCGCGCGCCGCCTCGACTCGAGCAGCCAGAGTTCGGGCCTCATCCAGCGCTCGCACGATGTCCCTAAGAGCACCGATCTCCTCCGCGCTCTTCCCGTCCGCGTTCGCGATCGACTCGGTGAGGGCATGCCTCGCCTCGTCCACAAGCGCGAAGGCTCGGATGGCGTGTGCTCTCTCTCGCCTCATCTGGTCTCTCTTCGGATCGTATTACTCCCTGTCAGAGCAACACTACCTTAATGACTGAGGACCCTCCGCAGTTCCTAAGTCACCGCCTGTTCCATAATCCACAGCGCCGGGGATAAGCCGCCGCTGGTGTTGCAGGACCCGGCTCTGCCCGAACACCAACATATTTCTAGTTTTTATCCACACTTTTTCCACAATCCGCGGTCCGTCAGTTTTTGGAAAAACAGGTTTCTATATTTGTGCACCGTCCAGGAAGGCTAAATCGACCGGCAGGGGCCTACGCACTTCGGCTGGCCGACACGAGGCAGAGCACTGCGGGAAGGCATTTCGACGGCGGGTGATCGACTGGCAGTTCCTAGATGTACTCAGCCCCCGGCCACTCCGAAGAGTGTCGGGGGCTGAGAGGAGGATTGACTTACCCTCGCGGATAAACCCCTCTACCACCCTGACAATTCAGTCTCGTTTGATTGCGCTTCTCTTACGAGACCACACCGGTCTGGTACCAGCCTCACCCGATCCTAGGTTCGGCGTCCCTCCTCCAGGCCTAAGCCCTTCGGCTGATCGCCACTCGGGCGACCGGTGCTTGTGCCAGAGGGTGCAGCGATCCGGCTCGCCGGTGCCTCCTCCTTTGCACCCGACAATGATAAAAAAAAACTTTTTCTTGTGCAACCCCTGAAACGGGGCAATTAGGAATTTTTCGAAATTTAGTTCCGGCGATGCCCAAACGGAGGCATCGCCCGGCACTCATTCCTGCGGTTTTAGCCTGCCGGACGCCCTGTCGCTAGCATTCGTCGACACGGGTCACCACACCTCGGCCCCACACGTTGTTGCTTCGGTTGATGTCCGGTAGCATGCCGCGCGGGTCGATATGCACGGTTCGGACGTCCTTGCCCTCGAACTCGGTGGAGTACGAGTCTCCGTCGCGCCAGATGTCCACGGGAAGCCGACGGCACTCGTCCGTTCCATCCCGGAACACGAAACGCACCTCCATCGGCATCACGACGTCGCCCCGGTTCATGATTGTTACGCTGGTAACGTCCCCATTCCGGTCGACCGTGGCGACGGCCTGGTCCAGGTAGCCGGTACCGTAGAACCACGAGTTCCAATACCAGCCCAGATCCTGGCCCGAGACATCTTCCATCGTCCGGAAGAAATCGGCCGGTTGGGGGTGCTTGTACGCCCAGCGCTGGATGTACTCCTTGAACGCGGCGTCAAAGGTCTCCCGGCCGAGCACATACTCACGCAGCAGGTACAGCACCATCCCCGGTTTCGTGTAGCCTAGGAAGCCGAGCTGGCTTTCAGTCAGCTCATCGGGCGAGGACATCATCGAAGCGGCCAGGTCTTCCGACCGGGTCAGACGAGCGGAGTTGCGCGGTAGCACCGGATCGGCCGGCCAAGCATCCGGACCGCCCTGATCCAACAGCGAATAGTGCCCCATGAAGGTGTTCAGGCCCTCGTCCATCCAGGGGTAACGCCTCTCGTCCGAGGCTACCAGCATCGGAAACCAGGAGTGGCCGATCTCGTGATCCGTGACGAGGAACAGCCACAGGCCACGAGCCTCTACGGTGCAGAAGACGATCATCGGGTATTCCATGCCCAGCGCCGTGCCGGCCACGTTGATCGCTACCGGATACGGATACGGGTGCCACGTGGTCGAGTAGTGCTCGAGAGCGTGGAGAATGTGACCGGTGGACTCCTCCCAGCACGGGACGGGCGGGCCGCGGCTCCAACCGCTGAGTCCCTCCTGCGGATAGAACGACATCGCCAGCACACCATCCCAGCTGCCCGCATCCCACATGAACGCCTTCGAGGCGGCCCAGGCGAAGTCCCGTACGCCCTCGGCCCGGAAGCGCCAGGTGAGCGGCCCGACGCCGGCCGGGCGGTACTCTTCCTTCCCGACGTGATCTTTCTCCACGATCTGCACGGGGGTCGGGCTTCGCTTGGCCATCTCGAACCGCTGCAGCTGATCGGGCGTCAGCACGTCCGGCGGGTTTTGCAGCTCGCCGGTCGCGGCGACGATGAAATCGCGCGGCACGGTGATCTCTACATCGAAGTCGCCGAACTCGAGGTAGAACTCGCCCTGGCCCAGATACGGCATCGCGTTCCAGCCGTTGACGTCGTCGTACACGAAGACTCGCGGATACCACTGTGCCAGCTCGTAGACGGTCCCCTTCTTGACCTTCAACCGACCCATCCGGTCGGCCCCGCTCTCCGGGATCGTGAAGGCGAAATCGACCTCGATCTCCAACTCTCCGCCAACCGGTTGGACGGCACGATCGAGCTTGATCTCCATCATCGTCCCATCGATCTCGTACGGAACCTCGAGGGGAGCGCCGTCACGGATCACGGCAACCCGTTCGATGTCGTAGCCTCCGCCCTCGAACATCCCCTGGAACCGCACATCGCCCGCCTCCTCCTCCATCTGCTTCGCCCTCTCGGCTCCGCGGCTGTCCGGACGGAAGAGGTTCTGATCCAGCTGCACCCAAATCGAGCTCAGCGAATCCGGGCTGTTGTTCGTGTAGTGGATCTTCTCTGAACCGCTGAGCCTGTGCGTCTCGGGATCCAGCGCCGCCTTGATCTGATAACTGACCGATTGCTGCCAGTAGGCTCCTCCCGGGGCGCCGGTCGCCGTCCGGAACTCGTCTTCGGGAGGGATGTCGATCGGAGAAAAGGGCGGAATCGAGGCTCGCTTCTCCTCGCTGCCCACCTCGGCCAGGTCCGCCGCGGGTGCGATCGAGTCCGGCGGCGCCTGCGCCAGCGCCTCGGATGGCATGGCGAAGGAGAGGCCGGCGGCCAGGGCGACGGTGAGCAGTGACGTGACTCTGATTCTTCGGCTCATTCGGATGTCTCTCTATTCGTGCAAAAACCGCGCGGACGGTCGGTCCTCCGTCCGCCAAGAGCTGGGTCTTCCGCTCTCTAAGACCGGTCGTCCCGTCTACCCGTAACGGATCGAGTTCGGTCCGGGTTGCGCGTTGCCTCATCGGTGCCGACGGTGTCTACTCGATGTTTCCCTGACACAATCACCGCCAGGCGGGCCGCCTCAACGATGGGAGCCCTTTGAAAGTGCACGAAAGCCCTCACGCTCGTCACGGACGAGCCTCGGCCCTCTGCATCGGGCTTCTCTGGACGGTGGGCTCCGCTTGCTCCGGCGACGCGGCCGGAGATCGGGCCGGCCCGGCAGCCCGCCCCGGAACCGCTGACGGCCAAGGCGACCCCTCTGGCCACCTCTACGTGTGGGCCGCGGACGACGACGGCGAGGACAGCGACTTCCTGGCCGTCATCGACGTGCGACGGGAATCGCCCACCTACACCGAGGTCGTCGCCACGCTGCCGGTCGGTTTCGCGGGGAGCGCCCATCACACCGAGCACGTGATGCCGGAGGGCGGGATCCTCTTCTCGAACGCGTTCGATGCGGGACTCACCTTCCTCATCGACCTTCGGGACCCGCCGGCTCCCCGGATAGCCGGATACTTCGGCACCGCGGGCGAGTACAGCCACCCGCACTCCTTCGAGCGGCTCCCGGGCGGCAACGTCCTCGCGACCTTCCAGAGACGCCTGGTGCCGCACGAGGGCTCGGAGGCCACCGTCGAGACCGGAGGGCTCGTGGAGCTGGACCCGAGCGGCGTCCCGATTCGCTCGAGCAGCGCCGCGGTGCCTGAACTGGACCCATCCATCCGTCCGTACAGCCTGGCGATCGTTCCGGCTCTCGACCGGGTAATCACCACCAGCACGGACATGCAGGGCGACGATCTCAACCCGATCGTGCAGGTCTGGCGGCTCTCCGACCTTTCGCTTCTCGCCTCTCTGGTGCTCGAACCGGGCGACGCCGGCACCGAGCACCTCGGCACCGCCGAGCCGAGGGTGTTGGCCGATGGCCGAACGGTTCTCGTCTCCACCTTCTCGTGCGGCCTCTACAAGCTCGACGGTTTGGACGGCGAAGAGCCGACTGCCACGCTCGTCTATTCCTTCCCAACCGAGGAGCGCACCTACTGCGCCCTTCCCGTGCTCACGGAACGGTTCTGGGTGCACACGGTGCCGGCCGAGCACGCGCTGATCACACTTGACATCTCGGATCCGGAAGCGCCGGTGGAGGTAGCCCGATTGAGTCTAGAACAGGACGATGAGCCTCACTGGATCGGGCTGGAGCCCGGCGGAGAGAGGATCGTGCTGACCGGCTACCAAGGGCTCGGCGGCCGTGTCCTGCTCGTTCGATTGGACCACGGGACCGGAGCGCTGGAGCTGGATGAGAGCTTCAGTGAACCGGGCGCAGCGCGGCCGGGCGTGGATCTGCGCCGTGCCGGCTGGCCCCACGGCGAGACCGGACCGGCCGCACCGCATGGGGCGGTGTTCAGCCGTGACTAGAAAACCTGGAGGTGCTCAATGCGTCACGCCAGCCGCATTTCTTCTCTTCGTGATCTCCTCTTGCCGGCTCTCGCAGCGGCGGTCTCGGCCGCGCTCGCGCCGGCCACACCCGCGGCGGGTCAAGTGCCTTCGGCCGAGGCGCAGATCGCGGCCGCCACGCTGCCGCTGCCGGAGGAGATGCGAGACGGCGCGGCCGTGATCGGCTACGACGAGGCGGCCGAGCGAATCGAGCTCAGGGCAGGCGGCAACGGAATGATCTGCGTGGCGGACGATCCGAGCGACGAGCGCTTCCGGAGCGCCTGTTATCCCGAGTCGCTGCATCCGCTCATTGCACGAGATCAGGAGCTCCGGGGCGAGGGACTGGAGGAGGAAGAGCGCGTGAAGATCCTCGAGGAAGAGGTCGAGGGGGGCAGGATCGCGCTGCCGGATCACCCGGCGACGCTGCATCGGCTAGCCGGCCCGGCCGGCAGCTACGACGCGTCGGGCGACACGGTGACCGACGAAGTCAGGCGGTTCAAGATGATCTTCACGCCGTACCGGACCGCGGAAGAGATGGGGCTGCCCGCGGAGCGGGTCGGCAACATGCCGTGGGTGATGGACTCGGGCGAACTTTTCTCCCACATCATGGTGGTGCCGGGAGACGGCGAGGACGACCGGGAGTAGATCCGCTAGTCGGGAAGCTCGCTGGGATCCAGCCCGCAGCCGCTGGCGGAGTAGTGACGGAGCACGCCGTCCAGCAGGGCCGATAGCTCCTCGTACGCCTCCTCCTGCCGGTTCGGCAAGCCACGGGCACGTGCTACGACCCGCGAGAGGACGAGGTGAGAACTGTCCACCTTGGCGTACCTCTCACTCAGCACGCCACAATCGGCGCTGCCCTGCTCGAAGTCCGCGCGAGCCAGCTCGTACTCGCCAACGCGGAAGGCGAGATCTCCCTGCAGGCGGGTGAACTCGAGAACCTCGGGAGACGTTGTCTCGCCGGAGCTCGCGCTCGGAGTGGCGATCGGCTCGCCGCTAGCCGGCTGCTCAGCGTCTCCCGATGGAGCCGAGTCCGAGCCGGATCCTTCGCCCGGGCTCGCGCCCGGTATATCTTCGGCGGCGGCCGGAGCGTCTCCTCGCGACTCCCCGTCCACGCCATTCTCCTCGGCCGCGTCGGATCCACGATCACTGAATCCGACGGCTGCTGCCGCACCGCCGGGGATCGGGGGCGTGCGGGAGGTGGCGGCCGGGAGCGCGTTGTCATCCAGCCAGGGGATCTCGAGCTTGCCGAACTGCACCAGAACGACTCCGCCGTATACCAGGACGCCGACCAGTAGGACAGCCGCACCCAGGAGACGGGCGCTGAGGCTCTTGTCGTTGATCAACTCCTCGGCCGTGATCGGATCGCCGGGCCGTGGCCTGGGCGGTT
Organism: Gemmatimonadota bacterium; assembly: GCA_039589875.1. Taxonomy (GTDB): domain Bacteria; phylum Gemmatimonadota; class Gemmatimonadetes; order Palauibacterales; family Palauibacteraceae. The sequence continues at coordinate 26,892 of JBDHGL010000025.1, read as the reverse complement.
GCTTTCCGGTTCCGATGCCACCCGAGAGGTCACGAACGCGGCCGGCCACCTGCCGGCTGAACGTTTCTGCAGACTCCCGGGCAACCGCACCGGCCTGGGCGAGGCCCCGTTGGAGCGCTTCCGTAACGGCCTTCGCCTGCAGGCCCCGCCGCCTTGCGAACGCACCGGGCCCACCGGTCTCGGCCGCCCGCACGGCTACCTCCGCAGCCTGGACGGCCACTTCGGCGGCCTCCACCAAGGGCACGTCGCCTACGGCGTCCGAGGCCTGGGTGACAACCGGCTCGGGAGAGGTTCCGTTGCCGTCGGCGGAAGCGGCGCCAACCGCCGAGGGGTCCGCGGTCTCCGGACCCGCATCCAGGGAATCGCCGTCGGGGAGCGGATCGCCCATGCGGCGCCACTCGTCCTTCCGGGCTTCAGTCAGCTCACGAAGCCGGGACTGCAGCTCCATGAGTCGCTCCATTCGATCCTCTTCCGACCGCTTCTGCTCGGATAGATCCAGTTCCGAGGTTCTCTCACTCATACCCACCTCGGGTGACCTCACAGGCAAAAAGTATCGGGCCGAGATCCCGGAGATCTCCGCCGTTGACCAGGCTCCGACCAGCGTTTTTCGGACATCCGGTAGGCTTTCAACCCGATAACCGCTTGACAGTCATCGAGTTGCGGGACCTGCCATCTCCGAAACGAGGTTTCGCCGACCGTGCTCTCGGCTCCGAGAACTCGTGACTCGGCGACGAATCCACCTCTGAGGCGCGCAAATTCAAGGCCCGGCAAACGGGCTTTCGATTGCTTCGGCTTCCACCGGCCCGGACGGAGGGCTAGTCTATCTCGTTTATTCGCCTTTGGGTGTCGTCGCGCGATTGGCGCCGGTACCGAGATGCCCCGTCGAGGTTGAGCCGTGCCGTCAGAAACTCCCGCAGAGCAGCAAGCCGACCGTCCAGGGCTGTGGGGCTCGATCCGGGAATCCCTCCGGGGAAGCGAGCAGGATTTCACCGAAGGCAGCCTGAACCGGGCCGTCGCCCTGCTGGCCATTCCGATGGTCCTGGAGATGATGGGCGAGTCCGTCTTCGCGGTGGCGGATGCGTTCTTCGTCGCGCGCCTTGGAGCAGAAGCCCTCACGGCCGTGGGACTCACGGAATCCGTCCTCGAGATCATCTACGCGATCGCGATCGGCCTGAGCATGTCGACCACGGCGATGGTATCGCGGCGAATCGGGGAGAAGAACGAGCGGGCCGCCGCGCGAGCAGCGGTTCAGGCGATCATCGTCGGGATCGCCGTCTCCGTGATACTCGGGGCCGCCGGGGTAATCTGGGCGCCCCAGCTCCTTCGCCTGATGGGTGCGTCGCCGGAGACGGTCGAGATCGGCACGACGTACACGCGCGTCATGTACGGGACGATGGCTGTGATCGTCCTCCTCTTCCTCAACAACGCGATCTACCGGGGAGCGGGCGACGCGGCGATGGCGATGCGCTCCGTCTGGCTCGCCAACGGAATCAACATCGTGCTCGACCCGCTCCTCATCTTCGGCCTCGGTCCGTTTCCTGAGCTCGGTCTGACCGGAGCCGCGGTAGCCACGACGATCGGGCGTGGGACCGGTGTCGCCTATCAGTTCTGGGGACTCAGCCGCGGTCGAAGGCTCCGCATCACGGCAAACGACGTCAAAGTCGATCCTTCCGTGATTCGGCGGCTGCTGCGGATCTCGGCAGGCGGGATCGGCCAGCTGCTCGTCTCGCAGGCAAGCTACATCGGCCTGATCCGGATTCTGATGACCTTCGGCAGCGCCGTGTTGGCAGGCTACGTCGTCGCCATCCGCGTCGTCATCTTCATCATCATGCCCGCCTGGGGGCTGAGCAATGCGGCGGCCACCCTGGTCGGTCAGAACCTGGGAGCACGCAAGCCGGAGCGCGCCGAACGCGCCGTGTACGTCACCGGAGCCTGGAACATGGCGTTCATGGCGATCGTGACGGTGATCTTCGTGTGGTTCGCCCCTCAGATCATCATGCCGTTCATCTCCGAGGCCGACAGCCACGCTTCCGGGACGAGCGCCCTCCGGATCATCAGCTACGGATACATCTTCTATGCGTGGGGAATGGTCATGCTTCAAGCCTTCAACGGTGCCGGCGACACCGCGACGCCGACCAAGCTCAACTTCTTCGTCTTTTGGCTATTCCAGCTCCCGCTCGCCTGGTTCCTGGCCCGCACGCTCGACCTGGGACCGGTTGGCGTATACTGGGCGATCGCGATCGCCTATTCCCTCTCCGCCGTCATAGGGGTTCTCCTGTTTCGAAGAGGGAAATGGAAGCAAAAGAGGATCTAATCTGGACGGCCGCGGGAGTCGGGCCTCATCTTCGGTAGGATGAGCAGAAAGCGACTCGGAATCGGCGCACTGATCGCCCGCTACGCCACTCGGCTCCGCTTCCCGTACCTCTTCTTGGGAACGGCCATCCTCTTCCTGCTGGATCTGGTGTGGCCGGACCTCGTGCCGCTGGCGGATGAGATTCTGCTCGGCCTCCTTACCGCCCTGTTCGGAACCTGGCGCAAGCGCAGAATCAAGGCTCCGGAGCAGGAGCCGGCCGAGTAGTCCGTCCTCAGCGCCGCCCGGCGGCTACGCCGCACTTGGCCACCGCGATCCGGCGTCGGGCCGCACCGGCCGGTGACGTGGCGGCTGCGCGCCTCGGAAGAAGGAAACAGATTCGCTGGTGCACCCAGACGCCGACCAGCTGGTCCCTCATGAGCGCAGGCAGAAACTCCATTCGGTAGGCCAGCTGCCGCGCCGCATCGTCCATTCTCGGAAAACCGCTCGACTCTTCGACCCGAACATCACCGACCTGCCCGTGCACGTCGACGAACATCGCGAGCTCGACGGAGCCCTCCACACCTGCCCGCTGAAGCTCGAGAGGATAGAAGTGCCATACCATCTGTCCGAATTCGCCACGGTTGCCGAGCAGCGGCGGCACATCGTAGCGAACGAAGTCGATGTCCGCGGTCTCCGCCTGCACCGCCGGTGGCGGGCCGAGCCCGGCATCCGCGGGCGAGCGCATCCCCGACGCCACGATGCGCAGATCCTCGTCGAGGGCAAGGGAGCGTGGCAGCGGGAGCTCGGGGCGTTTCACCTGATCCGGCGGCGAGGGTATCGGGACGAGCGGAGGCAGCTCCAGGGTTGCGAGCGCGAATTCCTGCAGGCCGTGACGGGGGAGGCCGGGGATGCTCAGCAAGCTCAGCAGAGGGTAGAAAGAGAGGTGAAGGCCGGCAGAGAGGACCAGTCCCCAGGCGAAGGGTCGCCGGAAGCTGCGGCCGGCGCGCACCGAGGCCCGCAACCCCAGCTCACCCGGCCGCCGATCCCCTGCGTCCACGCCGCTACCTCCTGGCCGCCACCGCGTGCTTCCCCAGCTTCTTCATGAGCTCCCAAACGGGCCCGGGGAAGCTGTGTAGCGACTCCATCGTCTCCAGGAAACCCCGGAGAAACCACTCCACATCCTGCTCGGTAATATTAAGCGGGGGGAGAAGCTTGACGACATCCATGTGGTGACCGGCCACCTGCGTGAGAATCTGGTGGTCATCCAGTAGCGGGATGACGACCGCCTGCGGGAAGAGGTCGGGGCTGATCCTATGGGTCGTCGCCCACGCACCGCGCAGGCCGAGTGACTTCGGTTCACCGAACTCGATCCCGATCATAAGGCCGCGCTGCCGCACCTCGGTCATGAACTCGAAGCGCGGCATCATCTCTTCCAGCCCGTCGCGGATCAACGCGCCCATACGGTTCGCGTTCGCCGCCAGATCCTCCTCCTCCAGCACGCGCAGCGAGGCCAATCCGGCCGCCATCGCCATGTCGCCCATCCCGAAGGTGCAGGCATGGCGCATGCCCTGATCCATGGAGCCGTACATACGATCGTGCACCTCGGCGCGGGTGATCATCGCGCCGACAGGCACGTAGCCGCCCGACAGGGCCTTGGACACGAGAACGATGTCCGGCTCCAAATCCTCGACCCACTCGAAGCCGAAAGCCTTGCCGGTGCGACCGAGACCCGTCTGAACCTCATCGCAGACGAGCAGCGCTCCGTTTGCGCGGCACAGCTCCTGTGCGCGGGTGAGAAAACCGTCTTCCGGAATGTAGACGCCCTTCCCCTGGACCGGCTCGAAGATGAACAGCCCGATGTCGTCCGCCGCGAAAGCGCGCTCCAGGCCCTCGTAATCATTGGCCTCGACCTCGACTCCCAGCGGCATGTAGGGCTCGAAGCCCGCCCGGAAGGCGGCATCACCGTTGACGGCCAGCGCACCGGTGGTCAGTCCGTGAAAGCCCCTCTTCAGGTAGACCATGCCGGTCCTGCCGGTCGCCACCCGGGAGAACTTGATCGCCGCCTCCGTCGCCTCCGTCCCGGAATTACAGAAGTAGACGCGATCCAGTCCCTTCGGCATCCGGCGAATCAGCTCCGTGGCCAGGGCCGCGGCGAGCGGGGGAGTGTCGAAGGCGGTCCAGTTCGGCAGGTCGGCTTCCAGGACGTCGGCCAGAGCATCTCGAATCGCGGGATGGCGGCGGCCGAAGTTGAAGACGCCCCACCCGGACATGAAATCCAGGTACTTGACCCCGTCCGCGTCCCACAGATACGGGCCCTCACCGCGCGCCCACGGCCGATCGAAGCCGATCGTTCGCAGCATCTTGGCCCACATCGGGCCTACGTGCTCGCGGTAGACCTCGTAGCTTCCCGAGCGGGTCTCGCGGAACAGCTCGGGGGCGTTCAAACGGGACAACGGCTTACTCCCTCGGAAGAGAGGCGTGCGCTTCGTAGAGGCGAATGCATTTCGATGTTAAGATTGAGAGTGCCGCCTCGATACCCCGCCGAAGGAGGATAGCCGAATGCAAGAGCAGCTTGTCGGCACGGTCACCCACTACTTCGCGAAACCGAGCGTCGGAGTCGTACAGCTCGTGGGCGAGGTGAACGTCGGAGATGTGCTCCACTTCCTGGGACACACGACCGACTTCGAACAGGCAGCCAGCTCCCTCGAGGTGGAGCACGGCGCCGTCGACAGCGCCGAGGCCGGGGCCGAGATCGCCATCAAGGTGGACGAGCGGGTCAGAGCGCACGACCAGGTGTACCGCGTGACCTGACGACCGCCCGCGTGGCGGATATGAACTAGGCTTCTCCGGCCTTCACATTAGCGTGGGCGGCCGCCAGCCGGGCGACCGGAATACGCGGCGGCGAGCAGGACACGTAGTCCAAGCCGATCTCGTGGCAGAAGCGGATCGAGGCCGGGTGGCCGCCGTGCTCGCCGCAGATCCCCACTTCCAGGGCAGGCTTCGTCGATCTGCCCCACTCCACCGTGAGCGCCATCAGCCTGCCGAGGCCCATCCTATCCAGCACCTCGAACGGATTGTCCTGAAGAATGGCCCGTTCATTGTAGAGCGGTAGGAACTTGTTCTCTGCGTCCTCGCGGCTGAACGAGAACGTCGCCTGCGTAAGGTCGTTCGTCCCGAACGAGAAGAAATCGACCACCTCGGCCAGACTCTCCGCCCGCAGACAGGCCCGGACGACCTCCATCATCGTGCCGAACTCGAAGTCCACGTGGACCCCGTACTTCTCCTGGACGGCGGCTGCCCCCTCCGCCACGTATTCCTTGACCCTCATCAGCTCCTGGGAAGTGCAGACCTGCGGGACCATGATCTGCGGGCGCACCTGCATGCCTTCCTTCAAGCACTCGGCGGCCGCTTCGAGGATCGCGCAGACCTGCATCCGGTAGATCTCCGGATAGGTCAGCCCGAGTCGCACACCTCGGTGACCCAGCATCGGGTTGGTCTCGCGAAGCGCCTGGGCTCGTTCGAGAAGGGCCTCTTTACGCGCGATGACCCGGTCCACTCGCCTCACGTCGGCAGTCCCGGAAGCGACATCCGGCATCGGCGCGGCTTCCCCTCCGTCGTCTGCCTCGAGGGTCTTCAGGGCGCCGACGAACACGTCCATTCCTCGAAGCGCATCGCGCAAGCGGCGAAGCTGGCCGATCTCCTCATCCAACTGGCCACTGGAGGGGAGAAACTCGTGAATCGGCGGATCCAGGAGACGGATCGTTACCGGGCGAGGGGCCATCTCGCGGAAGATCGAGCGAAAATCCTCGCGCTGCATCGGCAGGAGTCTGTCGAGCGCCGCCGCTCGCTCCTCTTCGTTCTCCGCAATGATCATGTCGAGCACGATCGGCAGCCGCTCGGGCGCGTTGAACATGCGCTCCGTGCGGCACAGGCCAATGCCCATCGCGCCGTACTTGATGGCGCGCTGAGCATCCCCCGGCGTGTCCGCGTTCGCCATCACGCGCAGCCTCGCCGCTTCATCGGCCCAGCCGAGCAGCGTATCGAGCTCTTCGAAGAACTCGGCCTCGACCTTGGGCACGTCGCCCAGGTAGATGCTCCCGGTCGTGCCATCGATCGTGATGACGTCGCCCTCCTTCACCACGACCTCCCCGGCGATCGCCTGCGAACGGCCCACATCCACCATCAGGCCCTCAGCGCCGGCCACGCAGGGCTTGCCCATTCCACGAGCGACGACGGCCGCGTGCGACGTGCCGCCGCCCCGGCTCGTCAGGATTCCCTGCGCGGCGAAGAAACCGTGGATGTCCTCGGGCTTCGTCTCTTCCCGCACGAGGATCACCTTGATGCCCTGGCGTCCGAGGAGCTGAGCCCGATCGGCGTCGAACACCGCTTGCCCGCTGGCCGCTCCGGGCGACGCCGCCAAGCCCGTGGCCAGCGGTGTCCCCTCGAATCCAGGCTCGATCCTCGGGTAGAGGATCTGCTCCAGGTCCTCCGGAGTGACGCGCAGGAGAGCCTCCTCCCGGCCGATCAAGCCCTCCTCCACCATTTCGACCGCCGTTCGGACCCGGGAGCTCGCGTTCATCTTCCCGTTGCGCGTCTGCAGGCAGTACAGGATGCCCCGCTCGATCGTGAACTCGAAGTCCTGCACCTCCCGATAATGGTTCTCCAATCGGCGCCGCAGCTCCTGGAGCTCGGTGTACATCCCGGGCAGTTCCTCGGCCATCTGGCCGATCGGCACGGGGGTCCGTATCCCGGCGACCACGTCCTCTCCCTGAGCGTTCACCAGGTACTCGCCGTACAGCTCGTTCACTCCGGTGCCCGGGTCGCGGGTGAAGGCCACACCAGTCGCGCTCTCTGATCCCCTGTTGCCGAACACCATTGCGACGACGTTGGCCGCAGTGCCGTTCGCCATCTCCGGGGTGACCCCGAACTCTTCCCGGTAGTCCACCGCTCTTCGCCCCATCCAGGAGTCGAACACCGCCTTGATGGCCAGCTCGAGCTGAGCATGTGGGTCGCTCGGGAAGGGGCGGCCGCCGTGCTTTCGAACGACCTGAAGGAACCGACGGACGATCTCTTCCAGATCCTCCGCCTGGAGATCCACATCGGCCTTCGCGCCGGCCAGCTCCTTCACGGAATCGAACTGCTCGTCGAACTTCTCGTCCTCGATCCCCAGCGCCACCTTGCCGAACAGCTGGATCAGACGGCGATAGGCGTCATAACCGAAGCGCGCATCGCCGGTCTGCTCGATCAGGCCGCTCAGGCTCTCCTCGTTGAGGCCTAGGTTGAGGATGGTGTCCATCATGCCGGGCATGGAGATCGCCGACCCGGAGCGCACGGAAACGAGAAGTGGATCGTCCAGGCCGCCGAACTGCCGGCCGGTATCGCGCTCCAGGCGGGTCATCTGGTCCCGCACTTCCTCCATCACGCCGTCCGGCAACGTGCCGTTCAGAGAGTCCAGATACGCGAGACACGCCTCCGTCGTCACGACGAAGCCCGGGGGAACGTTGAGGCCGATCTGGGTCATCTCGCAGAGGTTGGCGCCCTTGCCGCCGAGGAGGCGCTTGTCCGAACCATCGCCGTCGGCGAACGACCACACCCACTTGCTGCTGGTTCTCTCCAAGGCTTTCTCGGTCCTCATGGCGTCCTCAGATCGAGTGACCATGCTCTAATCCTCCGGCAGGCAGGGTGACCACGCTGGGAAGTAGTCGTTGGCGGGGTGCTGGGTGATGTTCAGCGCCGATCCGTCCTCCACATCCACCACGATCACGTCGGATTGCTCGCCCACGATCGCGGTGTAGGCCACGCGCGCCCAGTCCGGGGACGGGGTGCTCGCGCCGGCCGCACCGGCATCGCTGGCGATCTGCGTCTCATGGAGGGTATCCAGATCGACGACGAAAACACGGCCTCGGCCTTCCGCGCCCTCGCCCATGAGGAGGTTTCGGCGGCTGGGCGACCAGGCGTGTGGCTCTCCAGCTCCATCCTGGACCTTCTGCGGCGTGCCGTCCTCGCGGGCGCTCACCGTATACACGCCGCGCCCTTCGCCGAACGCCAGGAGAGCTCCACCGGGCGCCCACACGGGCCGAAACAACCGCCACACTCTGGATCCGGGCACCGCCAGGACCGTTCGCTCCTCCCTTCCATCCGGGCTCACGATCCGCAGAGACGTCTCGTCTCCATGCTTGGCGGTAAAGGCGATCGCGCTGCCGTCGGACGACCAGGCCGGAAACATGTGCACGCCATCCACGTCCGTCACCCTCTGCCAGGTCCCACCGCCGGAGGCCTCGATCACGTAGACGCCGGTGGAGCCGCCACCGGTCTCGACCGCGGACGACACCGCGAACCGCCGGCTGTCGGGTGACCATGAGAAACCCATGCTGACAGGGTATTCGCCGACGCGACGAAGATCGCTTCCATCGGCTCGGACGGTGTAGAGGAACGCGTGAAACCGCAGACCGGCGAACTGCCCGAACTCTTCGTCATCACGTGCGATCACCGAAAGGAAGGCCAGCCGGCTGCCGTCGGGAGACCAGGCGATTTGCAGGGCGCCGGGCACCGCGACCAGGAGTCGAGCATCGCCGCCGTCTGGATCCGTCACGTAGACCCCGGAAGCCTCTTCCCGGGCCGACGAGAACGCGATCAGGCTGTGGCACTCACCTCCCGCCGTCACGAGCGCATCGGGCCCGGACTCCTGGCCGAGAAGGCCGGTCGGCTGGAGCGTCGCCCACGCCAGCAGCCCCGCCAGCGGAAGCGGACGCGCCACGCGGAGTCGAGGGGAGCGGCCGGTTCGAACGGTTCTCATGGTCTCATTCAACACCAGACTGAACTCTTTGGATCAGATCCCGGGTCGCCGGAGACGGCTCGGAGTCGAGCTCGTCCTTGAGTCGTTGCGCGAAGATCTCGTAAGCGTGGAGGGCGCCGGCTCGATCGCCGCACCGCGAGAGCAACTCGACCAGACGGCAGAGCGCCTGCTCGTCGTAGGGCGAGAGGCCCACGGCGCGCCTCGCCCAATAGGCCGCACCGGTTTCGTTCCCCGCCCCCACCAATTCATCGACCAGAGCCCAGGCCGATTTCGCGGCTCGGCGCCTCAGCTCATCGCGGCTCACATCCAACCAGCGCTCGAAATCGGAACCGTCCGACAGGTAGAAGCCCGGGAGAAGCTCGCCGTTGTAGAGCTCGAGGGCCTCGGCCGAGTTTCCTGCATCTAACGCCTCCGCGAACGCTGACGCGTCGCACCAGATCTTGTCTCGTGACAGACCCACCTCCTCGGAACCCCTGGATTCGATGACCTTGGGACCGAGGGAGCGCCGGAGGCCGTAAATGGCTTGCCGAAGAGCGTGACGGCCGCGCTCCTGATCCACATCCGGCCAAAAGATCCCGATGATCGAGTCGCGGCGCTTGAACTCGCCGACGCGTGCTGCCAGATAGCTGAGGAGTGCCACCCGCTTCGGCTGAGTGAGAAGCGAGAGGAGGCTGCGGCCGTCTTCTGCGAGGAGCTCTACGGTCCCCAGGATCCGCAGCTGGATCACTCCATCCGGCGCCCGGATCGGTGACATGATGGACGGCGCGATCGGCGCCATGCCGGACGGTGCCGTTGCGGACGGTGGCAGCGCTGGCTCGGCCGCCCGCTCCTCGCGCCCCCCTGGCTCGGGTTGCGGCGCGGCTGCCCGGACCGGTGCGGCCCGCGAGAGCAGCCGGAGAAGATCCGAGGCTCGCGGACGATGAGCGGGCGTCTTGGCCAGGCAGCGTTGGAGGAGCTGGGCCAGGTCGGGCTCCACGTCGTCCCTCAGCTCGGCGATCGACAACGGGTTGCCCTTCAGGTGAGCCGTGGTCAGCTCGGCGATCGAGAGATCGCCGTAGGGGCCGGCTCCGGTGAGCAGCTGATAGGCCAGAACTCCCAGGCTGTAGACGTCTGATTCGCCCGTGGCTTCCTCGCCGGCTAGCCTCTCCGGGCTCATGTACGCGAGATCACCCAGCAGCTGCCCGATCGGCGTCAGGCGCGGAGCCGTCTCTTCCGGGTTGTCTCGGACCACCGCGATCCCGAAGTCGGTCAGGAGCACGCGGCCCGTGCCCTCCTCGCAGAGCACGTTGCTGGGCTTCACGTCGCGGTGCACGACCCCCTTGCCATGCGCGGCGCTCAGCGCGCCGGCCACCTGCGCCAGGATCTGCCTCACTTCTCCGGCCTCGAGCGGTCCCTCGGCCTTGAGCCGCTGTGCGAGGCTTCGGCCGTCGATGTACTCCATCACCAGATAGGGGATGCCCTGTTCAAGGCTGTCAACGCGATGAATTGGGACGACGTTGGGATGAACGATCCGGGCCGCGAACTGACCCTCCCGTTTGAATCGGGCCGCGGCCTCACGGCTTCCCGCGAACATCGGCGAGAGCACCTTGATCGCGACCAGGCGCTTGAGCGCAGTCTCCCGGGCCAGGTACACAATGCCCAGTCCGCTGTGGCCGAGCTGCCGGAGGATCTTGAAATCCGGCGCCAGTCCTTCCTCGACCAGCTGATCCAACCCGGTCGGCTTGGGCTGCGCGTCTCGATCGGACCCGGCGGACGAGGGGCCGTCGGAAGACGGAGGCGCTTCGCGGCCACCTGATTCCATTCAGCTGCTCCCAGACACGTTCAGGTCGGCGGGTATCGTTGGTAGTCCGGCACCGGACGGCCGGACGGATACCCGGCGAAGTGGGCGGCCAGGTCCTCGGCGACGGCGACGATGACCTCCCTCGCCTCTAGCTCCTCGACCCACTCCTCCGGGATGCTCGACACCCCGAGCAAACCGCCCAGCAGGCTCCCGGTCAACGAGCCCGTCGAGTCGCTGTCCCCGCCATGATTGACCGCGCAGAGGGCTCCCGAACGAAAATCGGGCGCCGTCAGAGCGCAGTAGAGCGCAATCGCCAGCGCCTCCTCGGCCACCCAACCCTCACCCAGCCGGGCGACGTCCTCGGGAGTCGGCCCCGAAGCGCCGCCGCCGAGCGTCTCATCCGCGAGGGTCCGGGCCTCTTCGATCGCCGCGATCGTTTCGTCACCCTCCCTCGCCCCACGAGTCATCCACGCCGCTGTCTGAACGGCCGCAGCCAGAGTACGGCCCAAAAAGACCTCGCTCAGGATGAGGGCGAAGGCTCCAGCGGAGATCAACCCGGTCGGGTGGCCGTGCGTGAGCGCGGCGGTCTCGCACCCGAAGCGGAACGGATCCGTCGCGAACAGGCCGGCAGGCGCCACGCGCATCAGACCGCCACAACCCTTGCTGCCGTTCTCGGCCGGCTCGCCGAGCCCCTGGCCTTTCCAGGCGCCGAGCGACCGGAGGCAGGTGTTGCCGGGCGCCCTCCTCGCGTGCAGCACCGGGTTTTGAAGCAGCCATCCGTCCAGCGGGGAGCCGAGCTCGTCGTCGATCAGCCCCTCCTCGGGCACACCCTGTGTGTGAAGCCAGCGAAGGTAGGAGCGGTGCATGACGACGCGCGGCTTGCAGTAGCCGGTCTCGGTGTAGCAGTTCTGCGCGCGCAGAAAGCCCTCGGCGGTAAAGAGGGTCATCTGCGTGTCATCGGTGATGGCGCCTCGCCGCCCGTAGGCTTCCTCGTACCCGGCGACGCCCTCGGGGCCGTGCCGCTCGGTGATCTGCTCGAGGGTGAGAAACTCCACCGCCGCGCCGAGCGCGTCGCCGACCGCACCCCCCAGCATGCAGCCGAGGATCCGATCGTACCTAGAAACGTCGCCGCTGTCGGGAGACAGGCTGAGGTTGGGCTCCTCGCTGACCATACCTAAAAATGCACCGGTCGTCGTTCGGCGGGAAGTACGGGATACGGGAACCTCTTGGAACGGCCGCCCCGGACCCGCATACTCAGCGACGCTGACGGAACTTCCGAAGGAGATCGACCAGGTGGCCGGACTGCCCTCGCAGAAGGGTGAAGCGCTGATCGAGCTGATCCGCTCCTCGCTGATCGGAGCGGATGAAGCCGTGTGCGGGCCGTACGGTCCACGGCGGGTCACGTACGCCGACTACACCGCATCGGGACGCTCCCTGGCCTTCATCGAAGACTTCATCCGAGATCTGGTCTATCCCCTCTACGCCAACACGCACACGGAGAGCTCCGGCACCGGCCTCCAGACGACCCGCTTCCGTGAAGACGCGCGGGACATCATTCGCCGTTGCGTCGGAGCCACCGCCGAGCACGCGGTCGTTTTCTGCGGCTCTGGATCCACCGGCGCGATCGACAAGATGATCGGCGTTCTCAACCTCCGGCTGCCGAACGACCTGGACGCGCGCTACGACCTGCGGGCCCAGATACCGCCGGACGAGAGGCCTGTCGTGTTCATCGGTCCCTACGAGCACCATTCGAACGAGCTGCCGTGGCGTGAGTCGATCGCCGACGTGGTGACGATCCACGAGGATCTGGACGGTTCGATCGACCTCTCGCAGCTGGAGGCGGAGCTTCTCCGCCATGCGGACCGCCCGCTGAAGATCGGGAGCTTCTCCGCCGCCTCGAACGTGACCGGGATCCTGTCGGATGTGGAGGCGACGTCCGCTCTGCTGCACGAGCACGGAGCGCTGGCCTTCTGGGACTGCGCCGCCGCTGCGCCGTACGTCGCGGTGCGCATGGGCTCACCGGACGACCCGGGCTACAAGGACGCCATCTTTCTTTCCCCGCACAAGCTGATCGGGGGACCGGGCACGCCGGGCATTCTCGTGGCGCGACGCGAGCTCTTCAAGAACACGGTCCCCGTGGTTCCGGGTGGCGGGACCGTCTGGTACGTGAACCCGGAGGATCACCGATATTTCGACGACCCCGAGCATCGTGAGGAGGGCGGTACCCCCGACATCATCGGCTCCATTCGCGCCGGGCTCGTCTTCAAGCTGAAGGAAACCGTCGGGGCCGACCTGATCAGCGAGAGAGAGGAGCGGCTCACCCAGCGGGCGATCGCATCCTGGGAGAATAACCCGCAGATCGAGATCCTCGGCAGCCACGAGCACGAGCGGCTGGGCATCGTGTCTTTCGTCGTAAGGCACGGCAGCCATTATCTGCACCACAACTTCGTCGTGGCGCTCCTGAACGACCTCTTCGGCATCCAGTCGCGCGGCGGATGCTCGTGCGCGGGCCCGTATGGGCACAGCCTGCTCGGCATCGACCTGCAGACCTCTCACGAATTCGAACGGGAGATCGGTCGCGGCTGCGAGGGGATCAAGCCCGGCTGGGTCCGCGTCAACTTCAACTACTTCATCACCGACGCGACCTGCGACTTCATCCTCGACGCGGTCCACCTCGTGGCGAGCCACGGCTGGAAGCTGCTGGACGACTACCGCTTCGACCTCACCACCGGCCTGTGGAAGCACCGGAAGGGTGTGGGAGAGCCGCCGCTCAGCCTCGGTGATGTGGAATTCACTCCGGACGGCTGTGCCTACCCCGACCGGCGTCGCTGCGAACCGGAGAGCCGCATACAGGCGTACCTGGAGGAGGCAGCGGCGCTCTTCGAGAGCGCGAGGCCGGGCACCGCCGGCGCTCAGGGACCCGAGGTGACGAAGGACTTCGAGCACCTGCGCTGGTTCCCGATGCCCGGAGAGGCGACCGAGCCGTGAGCTCCTTCGTGCTGGCGATGTTCGTGCTGCCGGCCGCGATCATCCTGCTGGCCGTCGGCCTCGCCCGGCGGGGTTAGGTGACGGCGGGCGCAGATCCCTGGGCCATCGGCGCCTTCGTAGGCTATCTCCTGCTGGTCAGCGCGATCGGCATCTACGCTGCCCGCTTCTCCTCCATCGGCATCTCCGAGTTCTTCATCGGGGGGCGCCGGATGAACCGCTTCGTCGTTGCGCTGTCGGCGGTGGTCTCGGGACGGAGCGCGTGGCTCCTGCTGGGCGTGACCGGGATGGCCTACGGCATGGGGGCGTCGGCGGTCTGGGCCGTGGTCGGCTACATCGTCTCCGAGCTCTTCCTCTTCATCTATTACGCACCGCGGCTCCGCCGCTTCAGCGAACGCTACGACTGCATCACCGTGCCCGACTTCTTCGCGGCGCGGTTCGAGGACGAGCGAGGGACGCTACGCGTGGCCCTGGCCCTGGTCATCCTGATCTTCATGGTCGGCTACGTGGCCGGGCAGTTCGTCGGTGGCGGCAAGGCGTTCGCCGCCGGCTTCGGCCTCACCCCTACGGCGGGCATCCTGATCACCGCCGCGATCGTGCTGCTTTATACGATGCTGGGCGGGTTCCTGGCGGTGAGCCTCACCGACATGATCCAGGCGTGCTTCATGATCTTCGCCCTGGTGCTCCTACCGGTGATCGCGATCGTCGACCGCGGCGGACTGTCGATCGTCCTGGGGGAGCTCCGGGCTCTGGATGCCACGCTGATCGACCCGTTCGCTCTCTCCGTCGGCGCGGGCATCGGTTTCCTCGGCATCGGCCTGGGTTCCCCGGGAAACCCCCACATCCTGGCACGCTACATGTCGATCGACGATCCCGAGCAGCTTCGCTACTCCGCCGTCGTCGGCACGATCTGGAACGTCGTCATGGCTTGGGGGGCCCTGTTCATCGGGCTGGCCGGTCGGGTCTACTTCCCGGAAACGAGCCTGCTGCCCGGCGGTGACACCGAAGGGCTCTACCCGCTACTGGCCCTGCAGCATCTTCCGCCCGCCCTCTTCGGGGTCGTCGTCGCTTCGATCTTCGCGGCGATCATGTCGACCGCGGATTCCCAGCTTCTCGTCGCGACCTCGGCCGTGGTCCGCGATGTTTACGAGAAGGTCTGGCGCCGGGGGGAGAAGATCCCGCAACGGCGACTCGTTCTCCTCAGCCGCGCAGTGGTCGTTCTGCTGGTCATCCTGGCGGTCGGGTTCGGGCTGGCGGCGGACGAGCTCGTTTTCTGGTTGGTCCTTTTCGCCTGGGCAGGACTCGGAGCCTCTCTGGGCCCGACGTCAATTCTGGCGCTCTACTGGAACCGGGCCACCCGGGCGGGCATGCTGGCCGGCGTGCTGGTGGGGACGGCCACCACGGTGATCTGGTACTTCGTGCCCGCCCTCAAGTCCCGGATGTACGAGCTCGTGCCGGCCTTCCTCCTCGCGACCTTCGCCGCGGTGATCGTCTCCCTCGCTACCCGGCCACCGCGAGATGCCGCCGAGCACCGCAAGGCCATGCAGGTTGGAGCGGACCGACCTTAAGGCTCGGAACAGCGCTCCAGTCACTCCTTCCTGACGGCCGGGTGACGGCTTTCACCGACCTTTCCTTTTGAGCGCTGCAACCAGGCGCGCTCGGTCATGGGAAGGAGAAGAACCATGAAAACGCTGACCACGAGAAACCTACTCGCATCGGTGCTTCTCCCGGCATTCCTCTACGTCGGGTGCAGCGCAGAAGGGCTGACCGGTCCGGCGGCGGTGAATGACGGCGGAGAGGCTTCCGCGCCCGCGGGATCGGAGTCAGACGATCAATCCGTTGAATGCATGGAGTGGAACGGAGAGCCGTACTGCCCCAGCATGGCTCACCCGGGCGCAGGCACGGGGACGAAGTAGGAGGAGAGGTAACGTAGGTCCGATGACAAAGGGCCGCCCCCTCGGGGACGGCCCTCTCGGATCCTTCGGATCCCTGTGAAGCTCAGTTCGGCTTCGAGTTAGACCTTCTTCACGTTCTCCGCCGCCGGGCCCTTCTGACCCTGCACGACGTCGAACTCGACGCGCTGACCCTCGATGAGGGTTTTGAAGCCCTCACCCTCGATGGCCGAATGGTGGACGAACACGTCGCCCTCGCCATTCTCGCGCTCGATGAAGCCATAGCCCTTCTCATCGCTGAACCACTTCACGGTACCTGATACTGACATCGAATGTACTCCCGATGTTCTGGTGGTGTGTCGGGAGTACGGGTGTGCCGCATCTACCGAACACGTGGTCACGGACTTCGTCCGCTTCGAGCAATCGGCCCACACCGCCTCGGGCGGCGAGGACCCCCGTTCCAGGTGATCTAAAAAAAGCGGGCTCCGAGGCGTTCCCCGGTCCCGCTTTGACAGATCCCCGTAACGCGACCCAAAGGTACTACAGCTGCTCGCTAACGTCAATGCCCAGTTTAGGATCGGAGCCTGCGCCGGGCCTCGTAGCCGGTGAGAGCGAATCCGAGCTCGCTCATTTCCCGAATCCCGCCTTGGAACTTTTCGCCGGTCCTCTCGATTATCTAGAGTAAGATCTTCTATCGACCGTCTAGAGAAGCTGACGAAGCAAGGAGTCGCCCGTGGAGGATGCCCAGTCCGATCTCGTCCAGGGGACCCTGGACATGCTGGTGCTCAAGACGCTGGCGCTCGAGCCGATGCACGGTTGGGGGATTACCGAGCGAATCCGCCAGATCTCCCGGAATGTCTTTCATGTCAAACAGGGATCGCTGTACCCCGCCCTGCAACGGCTCCAGCGGAAGGGTTGGATCGAGGCCGAGTGGCGGATGACGGAGAACAACCGGCGAGCGCGCTATTACATCATCACGGCAACCGGCCGGCGCCAGCTTGGCGTCGAGCGCGAGAGCTGGGAGCGTGCGGTGACCGCGGTCAACCGGATCCTGCGGGCCGCGCCGGCGCCCGGGTAGAGCGGTAGAAGACGAAGCGAGGGGATGACGGCATGGGACTGCTCAAGAAAGTAAGAGATCGGCTTTTCGCCCTTCTCAGGAAAGATGATTTCGAGAGGGAGCTCTCCGAGGAGCTCCGCTACCACATAGAGAAAGAGACCGAGAAGAACGTCCGGGCGGGGATGTCTCCCGACGAAGCGCGTCGCGCCGCCAACCACGACTTCGGCCACGTCGAGAGCATGAAGGAGGACGTGCGCGACGAGACCGGAGTCCGGCCCTTCGAGGAGCTGCTGCGGGACGTGCATTACGGCTTCCGCACGCTGCGCCGAAGCCGGGGCTTCGCGATCGCCGTCGTGCTCACGCTGGCGCTCGGGATCGGAGCGAACACGGCGATCTTCACGGTCGTCGATACCGTGCTCCTGCGTCCACTTCCCTATCGGGATGCGGATGAGCTTTCCCTTCTGTGGGGGAGGATGAGCGAGACCGAGGTCTCGAAGGCGCCGTGGTCGGGAGCCGATCTGCTCGACTTCCGCGACCGCTCGGAAGCCTTTCAGGAGTTCGCCGGAGCGTCCGGCTTCAACTCCACGCTCACCGGCGATTTCGATGCGCTCCCGATCCAGCTCGGGTTCGCGACGACCAACTTCTTCGACGTGCTCGGTGTCGCGCCCGTGGCCGGCCGGACCTTCGAGGAGAGCGACTATCTCGGCCTGAGCCAGGATGAGCTGTTCGGACCCGATGCGACGCCGCCAACCGGCGTGGCCGTCCTCAGCCACGAGCTCTGGATGCGCCAGTTCGGCGGCGATCCGTCGATCATCGGCCAGACGATGCAGGTGAACGCAGCTCCGGTGGAGATCATCGGTGTGGCTCCTCCGGGCTTTCGGCTCTATCTGCCGGCCGACGCGGCCATGCCGAAGGAGATCGACGCCTGGTCGGCGATCCCGATGGACTTCAGCACGCAGTCTCGCGACCAGCAATGGCTGACCATCGTGGGCCGGCTGACTCCCGGCACGTCGCACGAGCAGGCCCAGTCCGAGATGGACGGGATCGCCGCGCAGCTCCGGCAGGAAAACCAGTTCCACGAAAACGTCGGGATGGAGATCGATGTCGTGCCGATGCAGGCGGACGTCGTGGGCCACGCGAAGCCGGTGTTGCTCGCTCTTCTCGGCGCCGTCGGGTTCGTACTCCTGATCGCCTGCGCGAACGTCGGCAACCTGTTGCTGGTCCGAGGGCAGAGCCGGGCCCGTGAGATGGCGATCCGCACTGCGCTGGGAGGCCGGCGCGGCCGTCTCGTCCGGCAGATGCTCACCGAGAGCGCGATTCTGGCGGCGCTGGGCGGCCTCGCCGGACTGGCGATCGCCTGGTTCGGGGTCGACATCCTGCTGGCGCTGCGCCCTGACAACCTCCCCCGGGTGGATGAGATCGGGATGAACTCCAGTGTTCTAGCGTTCGCAGCCGGCGCAACCCTCCTCGCAGCCTTCCTGTTCGGACTCATCCCGGCCCTGCAGGCATCGAGACCGGACGTCATCGATTCTCTGAGGGAACGGGGGCACTCGGTCGGCCGACGTTTGCGCCGACTGCACAACGGGCTCGTCGTGACCGAGGTGGCACTCTCGCTGGTTCTCCTCGTTGGGGCGGGGCTGATGCTTCGAACGTTTTTCGAGCTCTCGCAGGTGCGTCCCGGTTTCGTCGCCGAGAACGCGCTGACCGTCAACGTCACGGTTCCGTTCTTCAAGTATCAGGGAGAGGGCGAGAAGGCGGCGTTTCACGCGCAGCTCAGGGACCGGATCGAGGCCCTGCCTGGCGTCAAGGCGGTGGGAGCCGTGACGCCGCTGCCGCTGGCGGGTGGAGGACAGTTCTGGTTCGGGCCATGGGCGCTGACCGAAGACGAAGAGGAGTGGAGCCGGAACGAAGCGGATTACCGGCCTGCCCTCGAAGGCGTCTTCGAGGCGATGGGGACGCGCCTCCTGGCGGGCCGGCCGATCCAGCAGGCCGACAACCGGCCCGACGCCTCGCCGGTCGTGGTCATCGACGAGAAGATGGCCGATCGCGCCTGGCCCGACGAAGAGGCCATCGGGAAGCAGATCCTGATCATGCGCCCGGCCATGGAGGCAGGCAGCCAGTGGGAGCGCTATTGGGCCGAGGTGGTCGGTGTCGTCGAGCACGTCCGCTACGACGACCTGCGTTCGGATGGACGCGAGATCATCTACATCCCGCATGCAAACTGGAGCTTCGCCGACCTCAACTACGTGATCCGGACGTCGGTCGACCCGGCGTCGCTCGGCGCTTCGGTCCGCTCGATCATTCGCGAGGCCGACCCGGACATCCCGGCGTCGACCGTCCGGCCGCTCGGCGAGTACGTGAGCGAGGCCCTGGCCCCGACCCGCTTCGCGATGATCCTGATCTGGGTCTTCGCCGGGGTGGCGCTGTTCCTCTCGGCCGTAGGGCTGTACGGCGTGATCTCCTACTCGGTGCGCCAGCGGACGCACGAGATCGGCGTGCGCATGGCGCTGGGCGCCGAGCGACCCAAGATACTCCGGCTCGTGCTCGGCCAGGGGCTCACTCTCACGGGCGCCGGGCTCCTGGTGGGTCTGGTAGGTGCGGCCGCCCTGGCCCGGCTGATCTCGAGCCTGCTGTTCGGGGTGAGCTCGACGGACCCCGTGACCTACGGGCTTATCGCGATTCTTCTCGGTGGCGTTGCGGCGCTGGCCTGCTACGTGCCGGCTGCTCGCGCGACCCGCGTGGATCCTCTGATGGCGCTGCGGACCGACTAGGCCCGGCTGCGCATTCGGTGGCCGGCGGAGGCGAGGCGCAAAAACCCGGGCCCCTCCCCGAAGCACTCGCTTTCCGTCGGCACCCCTGTCAGTTTCCCGCTTCTCGGGGTTCTTCCTAATCTCACAGAAGGGGTTACTGCAGATGGAAACGATCACACGCCGGTTTCTCGCCGCCGGAGCGGTCTTGGCCGCTCTGCTCATCCTCCCGGCCGACGGCCTGGCTCAGGACGACCCGTACGATGAGGGAAGCGTCTGGAACGTCACCTTCGTGCGAACGGCCGAGGGCCATTTCGACGACTACATGGAAAACCTGAAGGCCGGCTGGCGCGCGGTGATGGACGACGCGAAGGCCGACGGGCTGGTGCTCTCCTACAAGGTCCTGTCGCATGCCCCGCGTACGCGGAACGACTGGGACCTCATGCTGCTCGTCGAGTATCCGAACTGGGCCGCCTTCGACGGGATCGGCGATAGGATGGACGCCTTCGCCGCCCAGCACATCGGCGCGACCGACGACGATCGTCAGGGTGCTCTGATCTCGCGCGGCGAGCTTCGGACGATCATGGGCGAGGCACTGACCCAGCAGCTCAACTTCTCGAACTAGCCGATCGCGCGGATCTGCCGCGCGGCTCGACAGGTTCGGCTGTCTGCGGGGGCGTTACACGTACGCCGTTCCCATAGCCGGGTCCGGTAGCGCGACGTCGCGCCCCTGCACGACCTCCTCGATCGCGGGGAGAGCCCAGCCCAGCTCCTCCTCGCTCACCACGAGAGGCGGCGCGAAGCGGATCACCTGGTGGTGGGTCTCCTTGGCAAGGATCCCGCGCTCCATCAGCGCCTCGCAAAACGGACGGGCGGTCCCCGATTCCTCGCGGATCACGACCCCGATCATCAGCCCACGACCGCGGATCTCTTCGATGTGCGGCGAGTCGATCCGGCGCAGCTGATCGGTGAACCAGTCCCCGAGCTCGTCGGCCCGGGCGGCCAGATTCTCCTCGAGGATCACTCGAAGGGATTCCCGGCCCACCGCCGCTCCGAGCGGGTTTCCGCCGAACGTGGAGCCGTGGTCGCCGGGGGTGAAGACGTCCATGATCTCGTCCCCGGCGAGGATCGCCGACACGGGATAGACACCGCCCCCGAGCGCCTTCCCAACGATAAGGACGTCGCCCCGCTCGCCGTCCCAGTCGCCGCAGAAGAGGCGACCGGTGCGCCCCAAGCCCGTCTGGATCTCGTCGTTCAGAACGAGAACGCCGCGCTCGCGACAGATCTCGACGCAGCGCCCGAACCAGCCTTCCGGCGGGACGACCACCCCACCCTCACCCTGCAGCGGCTCGACCAGAAAGCCGACCGTGTTCTCGCTGATCGCTTGCTCGAGAGCGTCGGCGTCGCCGAACGGGATGAGCCGGAAGCCGGGCGTGAACGGCCCGAATCCTTCGCGGTACTGCGCCTCGGAGGAGAAGCCGACGATCGTTGTCGTGCGCCCGTGGAAGTTGTTCTCACAGGCGATGATCTCGGCCTTGCCCTCCGGCACGCCTTTCTTCTGGTAGCCCCATTTGCGGGCCGCCTTGATCGCCGTCTCGACCGCCTCGGCGCCCGTGTTCATCGGAAGTGCCACGTCGAACCCCGTGGCTTCGCAAAGCTCCCTGAGGAAGGGACCCATCTGGTCGTTGTGAAACGCCCGTGAGGTGAGCGTCAGCCGAGCGGCCTGAGCCTCCATCGCCGCCACGATCTTCGGGTGCCGGTGCCCCTGGTTGAGCGCCGAGTAGGCGGCCAGCATGTCCAGGTACCTCTTCCCGTCCACGTCCCACACCCAACAGCCCTCGCCGCGCTCCAGCACGACGGGCAGCGGCTCGTAGTTGTGGGCGCTGTATCGCTCCGCCACATCAAGATGCTTCTGCGTGCTCTCGGATATCGTCATGCCGCTCTCTCTCGCGTCGGGTTGTCACTCGAAGTCCGCTGATAATACGCCTTTCTGGGCCGGCCGGCCCCGGCCGTCACTCGCGCCTGACGCCCCGTGGTACGGCCCATCGTGATTCTGATCTCGTTGGAAGCGCAGCCCTGACACGAACCAGGAGCTCACGATGACGAAGGGAGACTTCCATAGATCTGAACGAACGGCGGCACTCAGGTTCGCACTGACGTGTCTGCTGATCTTTGCGCTGTCGTCGGGCCTCACCGCGTTTCGCGCGGCGCCGCTCGCCGCTCAGGACATCAACATGATCCTCTCGGCCGATTCGATCGAAGCGCTGCTTCGCTCGCCGGACTTCGAGATCCTCGCCTCGGCGGGCTCCCGGTTCGACAACGATCGCACCCAGAGGGTGGTGCTCGGGTTCGGTGACAGCACCAAGATCATGGCCAAGTGGGCGAAGGCCCCGTCCGGCGCCTGGGAGACGTTCAACAACCGGCCCCGCTACGAGGTCGCAGCCTACGAGCTCCAGAAGCTGTTCCTGGATGAGCCCGAGTACGTCGTGCCCCCGACCGTGGCCCGGTGCGTCACGGTTCAGCGGCAGCGCGAGATCGAGAGTTGGGCCGACGCGACGTTCAGCGGCACGGAATCGGTGCTGATCGTCCTCCAGTACTGGCTCTGGAATGTCACGGCCGACGATGTGTGGGACAAAGAGCGGTTCCGGTCGGACTCGGTGTATGCTCGTCACTTCGCCAACCTTGATCTGTTCACCTACCTGATCCTCCACAGCGACTCGAACAAGGGAAACGTGCTCATCTCGAGCGTCGACGCGAACCCGAGGCTGTTCGCCGTCGACAACGGGGTTGCCTTCGATCGGCGCGAGAAGAGCGAGCGGGGAACGCGGTGGCGGGGCCTCCGGGTGGACCGCCTGCCCCGGAGAACGGTCGAGCACCTCCGCGAGCTCACGCGCGAGGATCTCGAGCGGCACCTCGCCGTCGTCGCGCAGTTCAGGCGAGATGGATACCGACTCGTCCCGACGGCTCGCACCGAAGCGCTGGATGCCGGCCAGGGAGTCCGCAGAAGCGGGGCGGTCCTCCAGCTAGGGCTGACCGATCGGGAGATCGGACAGATCTGGGGTCGGATTCGTAAGGTGCTGAAGAAGGTGGACGAGGGGAAGATCGAGCTCTTCTAACCAGCTACGACTGCGGCGCAGTGTCCGCGCCAGCCCGTGGCCGGCCAGGCCGACTAGAGGGGCTCGGGAGGCCCCTCCATGCCGTAGCGAAACGCCCGCAGCTCCATTCCGTCCCTCGCCAAAAGGAGGAGCTGGCTTGCCGCCGCCCTCAGATCGACCGCCAAGAGCGCCCCGCCATATCGGTATCCGATGTTGCCCACCGGCGTGTGCGCTATCACATGAACCTTGCTCTCGTAGCGGTCCAACACGCGGTCCAGCGCCTCCCGCAGCGTGTCGGCCATCACGTAATCACGATACCAGAAGACGCTGTTCGCATCGAAGAAGAAGCCGATGCGCCGTTCGGCCGCCGCCGCGTCCATGACGATCGGCGGAAGCACGGAGTCGGCGGGATGGCCCCATCGGTAGAACCACTCCGAGGACATGAAGGCGGCCAGGGAGTCGTCGAACTCCTCGAGCCGATACCCGGCGTAAGCGGGAGACACTCCTCCGTGCGCCATGAGCACCGGGCCGACTTGGATCAGGGCGGGTTTCGAGGCCAGCCATTGCCCGAGGACGGAGCGGCGGACGTCGAACAGCTCCGAGTAGTTGGTGCCGTGCGCCTCCGCGACGTGCAGCTCCTTGGCCGCCACGTACCGGAGATCGTAGGTGAGCACCATGATCTCGTGGTTGCCGAGGACGACGTGGACACGGCCGCCGGCCGATTCAGCCTGCCGCTCGAGGCCGTAAATGAACCACAGGGTTCGCGTCACCTCCTCGCCACGATCGAACAGGTCACCCAGGAAGACCAGGTGGCTCCGCCCTCCACTCCACCGGCCCTCTCGGTCGATCAGTCCCGCGTTGCGGAGAACCGTCGTCAGTATCTCGTACTCGCCGTGCACATCGCCCACTACAAACAGCGAGTCGACCGTGTCGAATCGGGGGGATGACCGCTCCGGGGTCGGCCAGATCGTAGTGGAGTGCCGATCCTCCTGGCTGCTCGCGGCGCCGTAGGAGAGGACGAGCGGACCGGCCGCTGGTCTCGGAAGCGACGCCGCGTGGACCCGGCCAACCGGCGTCGTGACGCCGACATGATCCGCGCCGACGCCTTCGGCCGCCCCAGCACCGTTGACCGGGCCGGTGGACCCGCCGGCTGTCTCCCCGGACTCGAGCGCTCCGCTCTGGGCACCGCCGGAGGCAGTTGTCGCCGCCCTTACCATCAAAAAACCGGAGTCCGGCTCGGCCGTGAACCAGCGGACGTCCAGAACGTCATCATCCACGGCCACGAACAGCCCTGATTCGCCCTCCAGGCGCCCGGAGTCCTGGAGGCGGGGAGTCTCGTAGCTACTCCAGGATGGCGGGCCGAACGGGGCGGCGGCCACGGCGATCACCACCAGCAGCAGCGACGCCTTCGGAAGCTCGAGCTTCTTGTCCGTCCGCATCTTCTTGATCATATGAATCTTCTTACCCATGGAGAGCCGGTGCGTCCCTCATGGGAGGCTAAACGCGGTCACGTAATCCCCTTCACCAAACGTCCCTCCCGCCCCGGCAGAGATGACGACGAACTGCCGGCCGCCCGCCTCGTAGGTCATCGGCGTCGCCCGACCCCACGCCGGCAGATCGGCCTTCCAGAGCTCCGCGCCGGTCTCAATATCGAAAGCCCGGATCGCCTCGTCCAGGCTGGCCGCAATGAACACCAGGCCGCCGGCCGTCGCGATCGGACCGCCCAGGTTCGGCGAGCCGAGCCCCGGGGGAAGAGCCCCGCGCAGGCCCGGATCGGCCGTCGGAAGGCCGAGCGGCACGCTCCAGGCGAGGAGCCCCGTCTTCAGGCTGATCGCCACGAGCTCGCCGAACGGCGGCGGCGTGCATGGGATCCCCGAAGGGGCGCGCAGGAAACGCCGCCGCATGGCGTACGGAGTGCCGCCCATCACGTTGTACTCGTATCCGAGCCCGAGCCGGTCGGACTCGGCCTCGGCGCTGCGCCGACTGAAACCCTCGGCCGGAATCAGCTGAACCATCGCCGCGATCCGGTTCACCGGTACGATCGCCAGCTGACGCTCGGGATCGTGGGCCAGCCCTCCCCAATGCGCTCCGCCGATGTTCGACGGCATGACGAGAGTTCCCTGGAGGCTGGGAGGCGTGAAGATCCCCTCGTTGCGCAGACCGGCCACCATCTCCCGGCAGGCCTCGCGATCCTCGGGCGTGAGACCCCAAACGTCGTCGGCGGAGAAAGCGTGAGGGCTGAGCGGCTCGATCTCGGCTGTGAAGGGCTGGGTGGGCGAAGCCTGCTCTCCCGGGATATCGGAAGCGGGAACGGCACGTTCTTCCACTCCGAACAGCGGATCGCCGGTCTCACGGTGAAGAACAAAAAGCTGGCCGGTCTTCGTCGTCTGCAGGACCGCGGGCACGCGCTCGTTTCCGAGCAAGAGATCCACCAGGGCCGGTGGAGAAGCGTTGTCGTAGTCCCAGAGGTCGTGGTGAATCGTCTGGAAGCTCCACGCCACCTCCCCCGTCTCCGCGTGCAGTGCGACGATCGAGTTCGCGTACCGGTTCTCTCCGAGCCGCTCGCCGCCGAAGTAGTCCGGCGCAGGGCTCGATGTGGGCGCGAAGACCAACCCCCGCTCCGGGTCGACGACCATGATCGACCAGACGTTCGCCGCTCCGGTCCGGTTCGCGCTCCCCTCGACCCAGGTCTCGAAGGCCGGATCCGCCGGGCCCTGCGGGATCGGGTCCCAGCTCCAGCGGAGCTCGCCCGTTCGGGCATCGAAGGCACGCACCTCGCCGCTGGCCGGCGCCGTGCGGCTGTTGTCGGCGATCGCAGAGCCCGTAATCACGAGGTCTCCGGCGACCACGGGCGGGGATGTCGTCTGGTAGGCCGGATACTCGAACGGCGGGATGCGAAGGCCTTGGCGCAGGTCGATCTCCCCGCCCCGCCCGAAGTCGGCGCAGGGCAGGCCCGACAGCGCGTCCAACGCGATCAGGCGAGCATCGATCGGCGCTACGAAGATGCGGCGGCGGCACGGAGCCGCTTCGTCGGCCTGCGAATCCAGCCAGGTCGTGACACCCCGGTTGGTGAAATCGCCGTAGCCCTCGTTCCGGTCGATTCGGGGATCGTAGGTCCAGCGTTCTTCGCCGGTGGCCGGATCCAGAGCGATCACCCGGCCGAGCGGAGTCGAAAGGTACATCGTGCCGTCGACCACGATCGGCGTGGACTCGAGGATCGGCTCCTCGCGCGTCCGGTACTCCGGCGCCGATTCGCCCGTCCGGTAGCTCCAGGCGACTTCCAGACCGGCCACATTCTCCCGGTTGATCTGATCGAGAGAGGAGTAGCGCGTACCGTACGGATCGCCCCCGACCACAGGCCAATCCTCGGCGGCGCGGGCCTGCTGCCCGGCTTCGGGCGCGCGGGTCTCCGCCGACCCCGGCGCACAGCCCCACCAGGTCATCGCCATCAGGACCAGGCAGGGCACGATCCCCTGCCGACGTATGTGTTCCATCAAGGTGAAAACTATGTGATTTACCGGTCTCGCGCCCCGGTTGTCCCGTCTACCGGCCCGACCCGTCGACTGGCTCTTTCGCAGACACCACGGTATCCATCGACGACTGGGACGGCGCGGCCCTTCCACCGCGCAGAGCTTCTCCCGAGCAGCAAGGATCGTTGTGGCCGAGAGACAGACCCGGCGGATCGTCCTTTACGGCATGACGAGTGGGATGAGGGAGGGGCTTCTCGGGCTACGGGGCATCCTGTTGGCCGCCATGCTGGGTCCATCCGCTTTCGGCGTGTGGACCCTGTTTCGTATCGCGAGCCGGTATCTGGGAATCCCCGAGTTCGCGGTTCGCGGAGGACTGGAGTTCGAGGCCTCCAGGGCTGCGGCGCAATCGGACGAGACGAGCGAGCGCAAGCTGGGTCGAGTCGCGGTCGGCTTTCTCGGTCTACTGTACGCGCCGGCCGGTGCGGTACTGCTCGTCCTCTCATTCCTAGTAGGGGACCCGCAGGTGCGCCTGGTTCTTCGCGTGCTCGGACTCTCCATTCTGGCCGAGCGTCTCTGGTTCTACGGCCTCGCTTTCCTGAGATCGACGGGAAGCCTCGGGCGCTTCGCGAAGGTGGAGGTGAGCGGCGCGGGGCTGCACCTGATCCTTGCGACGGTGTTCGCCGTCAAATGGGGCCTGCCGGGAGCGTTTGGAGGATTCATTCTCGCCAGCATCTTGAGCCTGACGCTTCTACGTCCTTCCGTCCCCCTGATGCCGTC
>JBDHGL010000024.1:0-37386 GCA_039589875.1 Gemmatimonadota bacterium | reverse complement strand
TCGAGGTCCTTGACGTCGAAGCGCATGATCCCGCTGAGGGGCAGCATGCTGTCGTCCCGCAGGAAGCACGGCCCCGCCTGACCGAGCACACCGCCCGGACCGTCGATCCGGTTCAGCTCCACGTAGATGATCAGGTCATCCACGACCTGGCTCACCGGCTCGTGACAGCCCTCTCCGTTCGTGTCGAGTACGAAGTCGTCAATGTCGCCCGTGATGAGGGAGGTCCAGCGGTTCGCGGCATCCGTGAAGGCGCGCGTCTGGCTGACGCTACCGGGCAGCACGAACCGGAGCTCGATGTCGAATGCCGCTCCGAGGACCGAAAAACCGACGGCCCCGATGTTGTTGGATTCATCCGGCTCACGTATGTCGTCCTCGACGTCGACCCGGAGCTCGATCAGATGAGCCATCGCGGCGAGTGGCCCCACCGTCTGAGCGATCCCGCCGAACGACTCGCCTGGGTCCAGGGCCATGGTCGTACCTCTCGCCGCCTCCACATCGTCGACCACGAGCGCCCACGCGAAACCTTCCCCTGTGGACGCATCTCCCAGGTTCGTGATCTTCGCTGTAACGGTGAGGAGATCGGTCTCCGTAGCACCCGCCGGGCTCACGGAGATCTCCGTCGCGACGAGGTCGGGGGTCGGGCCGGCCACGAAATTCACCGCGAGCGATCGGTCGTTGTTGGTCTCATCCAGTTCCGTGATCGCATCATCCGGATCGATCGTCAGAACGACGTCGTGCAGCCCGGCGTCGAACGGGCCCTGGTCGGCAACGACGATCGGATCCGAGGTTACGCCGGAGGCCAGCGGCGCTACTTGGCCGGCAGCCAGTGCAATTCCGTCCACGCTCAGGCGCCACGGAATCGCTCCCTCCGTGGCGTCCGTACCGAGATTGGAGATCGAGGCCTCGAAAGTCACCTTCTCGGAGGCGCTGGGAGGGGAAGGCAGAACGCTGATCACGCCGGGTCTCAGATCCGGAAGCGGGACGGCATTAACCGTGATGGAGACCGAGCTCTGGCCGGTACGGCCCGCTGCATCAGAGACCGTAAGCGTGATCGTGTGGCCGCCGACCGAGAGGTCGCTCCGACCGAACGCGTTGCCCGTGCCGATCGGGCCGTCGATGCTGGACGTCCACGCCAGGGCGGGTCCCGACAGGAGGCCGTCCTCCGGATCCGTTCCCGATCCGGTGAACGCGATTGGCTCACCCGAGTTGAAGGTGGCACCTGCCGTGGGCAAGCTGATGCTGGCGGACGGCGCCTGGTTCTGCGGCGGAGGTGGTGGAGGGGGAGGGCCCGTGCCTCCGTCTCCGGAACACCCCACGATCCCGCCCGCTGCCACCCAGAACAGCGCGGAGCGAGCGGACCGGCGAAGGCGTCCAGCCCGAGGTCTCTGTTTCGTCATTGAGCTCTGCGTCATCGACCTATAGAAACGTCCGTACACCGAGGAAGTGCCTGATCCGACCACAAGAGTGTCCGGACCGGCTCCACGTCACCGCCGATTCCACCGGGTTCAAAAAAAGAAGGGGATGCCAAGGCGGCACCCCCTTCCTCTTCAGTTCCGAGCCGGAATCAGGCGTCAGTGAAGCTGCACTGACCGATCTCGACGTTGGGGTTGTTCTGTTCGGGCTGGCTGATCGGCAGAACCACGTCGCTGCCGTAGGTCGAGCCCTTGTGCCACACGCCGGTCGGAAAGACGCTCTCTGTCGCTCTGCCGTAGTTGCGGACGAGGCGCCTCATGTCTCCGAGCCGATGTCCGGTCATGTACAGCCAGAACGCACGCTCCTCGAACAGCAGGTCGATGCGAGAGGCGTCATCCCCCGGATCCGTCAACGGATTGAGAGTGGTCGTGGGGTTGTTGGGTCCCGGTACAAAGTCCGTGTAGCCCTGCCAACGGGCGCTCATGAGGTTGCGCACGTCTGCGCGCAGCTCGTTCAGCTTCGACAGCCAGGTCGAGACATCGCCCGCGTTCAGCGCGGCTTCTGCTTCGATCAGTCTCGCCTCGATTCCGTCGGCCAATGGCATGTCCGAATCCTGGAAGAAGTGCCGCTGGCTGATGAACAGCGGGGTCACCAGGTCGAAGCCTACTCCGGCCGGGTCTTGAATCCACGGAACTCGTGGGTCCTGGGCAGACAAGTAGTCCAAGCCGTTCAAGCCCTCGTTGTCTCCCATGGAGTAGCGGCCGTTGTCCTGCAGGCCCTGGATGTTGTTCTGCTGCTCGGCGGTGTTCGTGGAGTGCTCGACGAAATAGACGAAGCTCGTCGGGACACTGCTCACGGCCGCCGCGGCTTCAGAGTAGCGACCGAGGTTCACCAACGCTCTGCCCTTCCCGACCAAGGCGAGGTTGTCGCCTGGTCCGGCAGCGAGAGCCTGGTCGAACGCCTGGATTGCCAGGCCCAAGGCCGCCTCGGCTCCAACCGGCTGACCAGGGTTGAACTCACCGTCGACGATCTCCGAGAAGGCCAGATGCTGGCAGTAGGCCTCGGCCAGGGCGACGATGCTGAACCCCTCGAGGTTCCTCATCAGCACCAGGTCCGGGTCGCTGGGATCACCCGTGACCTCCAGGATCGCCGCCGCTGCTCGTTTCGACGAGACCCTCCCGTTGTGTAGAAATGCATAACCCTCGTCGCCCGCGTTCCCGAGTCCGATCGGGAACTGGCGACGCTGATCGACCGCCTGGCGTGTGGTGAAAGTGCCGCTGCTGATCAGCTCGTCGCTGAGCACGGCGCTCGAGGTCAGCATCGCGTCCGTGTTGTTCGGAGCGGGCCCGGAATATCCGATGTTGAAGTCCCGGATCGCTCCGGCGATGAGCGTGGGTAGGGCCGCCGGATCACTCAGCGTCTCTATGGTGGCGTTCTCCGGGTCAGTCACGTCAAGCAGGCTGTCGCAGCCCGTCAGGGCGAGGCCCGGGAACACCCCGATCAGCAGCAGACGCTCCAGCGACCGGCCGATATCGAAGGTGTCGAACTTGAGTAGTCTCATCTTATTTATCCTCTTCGGGTTCTTTTCTCAGCTTCACTTTTTCTTCTCGCCGCTGGTTCCTGGAGGTGGGGGCCGGCTGTCGCGGCCCCCTCCGCCCGTCTTCTACAGCCGGATGTCCAGGCGCGCCGTGAAGTATCCGGGTGCCGGCAACGTCGCGAGGTCGCCGGAGGTGAAGTTGCTGCTTCCGCCCGTCTCGTTGATCTCCGGATCGACGCCCTGATAATTGGTCCAGGTGGCCAGATTCCGGCCGGCCAGCGAGAGACTCAGGCCCTTGAGGAACTTGGAGTTTCCAGCCCATGAGGGCGGAACGCCGATTCGCATCGTGAGCTCACGCCACTTGGCGAACTTGCCGTCCTCGATGTAGCCGGCCCGCGACGCACCGGTGCCGCCGGCGCCGATCGAGGCGAGCCACGCCGCCTGCGCCTCGAGACCCGCGGTGGGGTCGCTCGTGCCGCGGCAGTTGCTGACCGTGCACTGCGCGAATTCTGAGAAGTTGAGCAGGCTGTTCCCGCCTCGCCCCTCGAACAGCGTGTTGAAGGTGAGGAAGCCGAACAGCTCCATGTCGAGGACGAACGAGCCGGTGTAGGTCGGGATCGACTGATCGAGGAAAACCTCGCAGATCTCGCCTTCCGGAAGGTCGCCTTCGACGCAGTCTCCCGTGTCGATCTCGGGATCGCCCACGAAGCCGAAGGCCAGCAGGCCGTCTCCGTTGGTGTCCTCGAACTCGATCGGCCGCTGGAAGTAGGAGCCCGCCGCGAAGCCCTCCCGGTGCCTTTGCTCGCCACGGTTGATAATGATGTCGTCCACGCCTCCGATGTCGTTGATCCGGTTGTTGAACGTCGTGTGGATCAGGCGGAGGTTGAGGACCACGCTCCGGCTGTTCACGGCCAGAGCGTTCAGCGAGACTTCGGTGCCCCAATTCTGGATCTCGCCGATGTTGTCGAACACGGTGCTCGTGCCCGCACCGGTCCCGAACGACGAGGTGAGACCGAACGAAGGAGCGATCGGCCGCGCGATCAGCGCGTCCCTCGATGTCTTGTTGTAGTAGCTGAAGTCGATGCCCAGCCGGTTGTTGAGGAAGCCGGCGTCGAAGCCCACCTCCCACTCGGTGGAGCGCTCGGGCTTCAGCTCCTCGTTCCCCGTCACGTTGATCGTGACGGCGGACTCGCTGAAACCGTTCCGTTCGACGCTGACCGGACCGAACAGGGTGATCGCCTGTCTGAACTGAGGCCGGACTCCGGCGGTGCCGATGGCCCCGCGCACGCGGAAGTCGCTGAACCAGCCAACGTTCCACCAGTTCGTGTCGCTGACGACGTACGAGAGGCTACCGCCCGGATACCACTGGAACGTCGAGGCCGAGCCGAAGGCGCTGTTGTCGTCTCCCCGAATCGAGCCGGCGATGAACAGGCGATCGCCAAACGAGAACTCCTGCTGCCCGAAGAAACCGATCGTTACGAGCTTGTTGAACTCCTCGTCGACGGCGAACAGCGAGCTCGTCGAGGCGCAGGAAGTCGTGTTGATGACCTGACCGGCGCCGAAGCAGAAGGTCGTCTGAAGGTCTTCGTCCAGGTACTGGAAGCCTGCCGTCGTGGTGGACTGCCAGTTTGAGCTGATCGGGAACGTGGCCGCCGCCGAAGCGTTCGCCGTGAGGAACAGGTCCGTCGCACGCTCCGACTGGCGGAATCCCTCGCTGAACGGGCTGCCGATCGGGATGTCCCCGGCCTGCACGGTCTCGTTATCGTGCGTGAAGCTCACGTCGAGGCCGAGATTGGCGTTGATCGCGAGCCACGGCGTCGCGGACCAGGTGCCGTTCACTCCGACGTTGAACCGGTCGGTGTCCTGGTTGTGAACGTCCTTGGAGGTGTCCTCTGGATCGAATCCGAACCCGTAGTTGTTGTTCGCAGCCGGTCCGAGGTCGCCTTCCGGCGCGAACGTCGGAAGCCCGAGCTGCGCGTTCAGCATCACCCCTAGGATGCTGTTGTCGTTGTTCGGAAAGATGACGTCGCTGTTGATGTAGTTGGTGTTCAGGTTGATGTTCAGGTCCCGCGTGACCTGCGCGGTGGCGTTGGCGCGCAGATTCAGTCGGTCCAGCGTGTTGTAGAAGATGACCCCCTCTTCCTTCTCGTAGTCTCCCGACAGGAAGAAGGTCACGGCATCACCGCCACCCGCCGCGTTCACGCCGTAGCGCTGCCGGTTGCCGCGAGAGAACGGGGTCGTCCTCTCGTCGCCGAAGTGGTCGAACTCGAGAACATCGTCGATCGTGCAGAGC
The DNA here is from genome assembly GCA_039589875.1 of Gemmatimonadota bacterium. Classification (GTDB taxonomy): domain Bacteria; phylum Gemmatimonadota; class Gemmatimonadetes; order Palauibacterales; family Palauibacteraceae. The sequence goes on along the minus strand of JBDHGL010000024.1, from coordinate 32,143 downwards.
TCCTCGGCCGCCATAAACAGAGGACAAGACGCCGCGTTGTCCGTGTTCAGGAAGCCTTGCGGGGTGTAGATAGGCTGGCTTGCATCGGCGACCTGAAAGCTGGCGATGTTGGTCGGGAAGCTCTCGAGCATCTCGACGGCTCCGTACTCTCCGTAGAGCCCCCACTGGGTGCTGCCGCCGGCTCCCCGTTTTGTGGTGATCAGGATCGCTCCATTGGCTCCCGCGGCGCCGTACAGGGCCGCCGCTGCCGGCCCCTTAACGACCTCGATCGTCTCGATGTCGTTCGGGTTGAGGTCGTTGAGGCGGTTCCCCTCCTGCCCGCCCACGCCGAAGTTGCCGCTCGGCCCGAGCTGAGCGGAGTTGTTGGTCAGGTAGCCGTCGATGTAGATGAGCGGCTCGTTGGACAAAGAGATGCTCGACGCGCCACGAATCCGGATCTTCTGGGCGCCGCCCGTGTTGCCCGAGACGTTCTGCAGCCAGAGGCCCTCCGAGCGACCGGAAACGAGGTCGTTGAAGTTCCGGATCTGCGCCTTGTCGATGCTCGCTACATCGATGCTCGCGATGTTGCTGCCGAGCTCGCGGCGCCGCATCTCGCGCCCGCTAACGACGTTCACCGTCACGGCGTCCAGCTGAACGGCCGTCACATCGAGCGAGAAGTTGGCGGCGGCGACCTCTCCGGCGACGACCTGTGCCGTCTGGGAGGCCTGTGAGTAGCCGAGGGTCGTGACGCGCACCTCGTAGCTTCCCGGCGACAGCTCGCCTATCCGGTAGTTTCCGTCGGCGTTCGTCAGCGTGCCGATCGTCGTGCCCGCGATCACGACCTGGGCGTTGACCAGCGGTCGCTGGTCGGCGGCATCGATGACCTGGCCTTGGATGGCTCCGTTTTCCTGCGCCGCAGCCGAAGCGGGCAGGCCGAGAAACGAGACGACCGCGACCGCTGCGGTCGCTGCGAGCACACGCGCTACGGCGCCGCTCGGGTTTGCGAACGAGTTAGAGAACATGTTCAGCCCTCCTCCATGGTTAAGAAGCCTGCCGCCCGAGGCGGCTGCGAAGACTTCGTCGGTTTTCGTAATTGAGTGGCCGGAACGCGCGATTTGGTGGGCTTGACGCTCACCGTTCATCCCCAGGGTTCCTACAGGGGACTCCTTGCCACAGGAGGGTTTCGCGTCCCGGCCACAAAGTGCGTCGGCTCCAGCCAGATCTGCTCCTTTCGTGTGTCCATCCTCGGGCGGTGCGACCTCGCAGGGTCACGTCGCCAGGACGGCTCTTGGAGCGCCGGGGCCAGCTCTAAACGGGGAGGAGTTCGAAGTGGTGACGCGCGGTCTCGCGGTGCATCGACCGCACCGCTCAGGTATGACAGCCGTTCAGTCGGCTCTTGCATCGGACGTCCCAACCCCTCTCCGTGGCCCCTCGCATGTCCGCGCGTTGTTTCGGCGTTGTTCTGAACGCCAACTCGAAAACGAGTGGGCACCATTCTCCCCTACAGGCCTGTCGACGATCACACCTTTTTCGCCGACGAATCGACCGACAGAGCAGACGAACGAAGCGGCTCATCTCCAAACGGCCGCCGGAACAGGTGTCACGGCCGGCGCGTTTCAGAAGTTGTAGGAGCGGTGGGGTATCGAGCGGGGAGGGCCTCCTCGGAGGCTTTCTTTCGGATAGATGGGGGTGGGGATGGAAACGATCAGGGCACTTGTGGTTGCCTGTGAAGCGGAGGAGCGAAGGAACCTTAACCTCCTGCTCCGCGGACTCTCGGCGATCGACGTGATCGGAGAGTGCTCGGCCGGGGATGAGCTCCTCGGCCTAGTCCGTGAGCTCGATGCCGATCTCGTACTCCTCGATGCGGCGCAGCTCCCCGAGCTTCTGGCACCGCTCGACTCCGGCTCGACTCTGACCGCTTCCGATGCCGTGAACGGGAGCGCCTCCAACGGAAACGGCTCAGCCCGGCAAACCGGCTCGCGTTTCGTCGTGAAGCGCCCGAACGGCAGAGTCCGGTTCGTGCCGGTGCAGGAGCTACTCTGGGTTGAGGCGGCACGCGACTACGTGCGGCTGCATACGGACGAGGGATCACACCTGATCCGTGATACCATGGCGACCGTCGAAGAGCGGCTCGACCCGCGGGAGTTCGTTCGCATCCACCGGTCGACCATCGTGCGTGTCGAGGCCATCCAGGAGATCAAGTACGAGCCGAGCGGCCGCTGCTCGGTCCTCCTTTCCGATGGAAGCCAACGACCCGCCAGCCGCCCGGGACGCAAGCGCCTGGAAGAGGCAATCGGCTACACAGCCTGAGGTTGCGACCCGCCGCTCCAGCGCCACCTTCCCTCCACGAGCCACGTCGCTGATCTTGCCTCTGGGACAGTCGAGAGCGAACCCAGGCAGAGCGAGGCTGTGTGAAGCTGACCGGCAAGGTGGCGATCGTCACCGGTGGAGGCCGTGGAATCGGGCGTGGAATCGGGGAGCGGTTCGCGTCGGAGGGCGCTTCCGTTGTCCTCGCATCTCGGACGGGGATAGAGCTCGAGGAAGCGTTGGCGGATATCTCCGCCGCCGGAGGTGAGGCAGCCGCCGTCGCGGCCGATGTGAGCCGCGAAGCGGACTGCGAGAGAATCGTCGCCGATGCGCGGAATCGCTTCGGTCGGATCGATATCCTGGTCAACAACGCGGGCATCTTCGGACCAGTGAAGCCGCTAGAAGAGCTGACACCGTCCGATTTCGATGACGTGCTCGCGGTCAACCTTCGGGGACCGTTCCTGCTTACCCGCCTGGTGTTGCCGGAGATGTACGGTCGAGGATCGGGCGTGATCCTGAACATCTCGAGCATAGGTGCGAAGCTCGCCTATCCATGGAACGGCGCGTACGGAACCTCAAAGGCGGGCCTACTCGGGCTCACCCGTACCGTCGCTGCCGAAGCGGCTCGCCGAGGAGTCCGGGTCAATGCCATCTGTCCCGGACCGGTGACCGAGACGCGGATGTCGCAGGAGCTGGGCGCGGAGATCGCCGATCGCCTCGGCATCGATTCCGACAACCAGCGGGAGGGGTTCCTGGAGAGCGTCCTGCAAGGGCGCTCTCAATCGGTGGTGGAGATCGCCGACTTCGCAGTTTTTTTGGCGTCGGACGAGGCGGCCGCGATCACGGGGCAGTCGATCAACGTCGACGGCGGGATGGCCTACTACTGATCGGCACCCCGGGGCGACGACCCCGCCGAGATCACGGCAGGGTCGCCAGCCCGGGCGCTCAGCCTATTGGACCGGCTCAGCTCCCGTCCCCCTCGTCCTCGTCGTCGTTCTGGCCGGTTCGCGGCCCCATACCGTAAAAGTTGTCCCGGTGCTTCGGGCAAGCTGACCCGAAGACGTCTTCGGCATCCGGATAGCGCTCATCGTAACGCCTTCCGACCTCATCGTTGAAGTCGAGGACGGCCTGGATGCTCGACGCGACCGTGTAGATGCCGACGTTCCATTCGTCTGCCCAGTCATGGATGAAGGTGCCGGCGCTCACGACCATGCCTTCGTCCACCAGCTCGTCCCAGATAGGAACGGTGCGGGTCTCCAGCTCCTCGATGATCGCTCCCACCTGGTCCCAATGACACTGGAACATCGAGATGCGCAGCGTGGGTGGATCCTCGTCATCGTCCTGCGCGACGGCCATGGTCGGCCAAGCCAGCGCGGCTGCTAGGCAAAGGCCGAGGGTTAGCGGTAGCTTCCGCATGTGGAACCTCCTGTGTGGCTTTGAGGGACGGTTCGCCGGGTCTACTCCGGGCGTGGATCCGGCCGGTTCGACCCGCAGTCCAGGTCGAATCGGTCCTCAGCTTGCACCACGAGAGTTGGCAGGGCAAGAGCGGTAGGAGGGCCTTTTCGGTGATTGAAGAGGGAGATCCAGCTCCAGACTTCGAGCTCGAGGCGGATTCGGGAGATACCGTGCGTTTAACCGATCTTCGGGGAAGACGGGTGATCCTCTTTTTCTACCCGAAGGACGATACCAGCGGCTGCACCAAGGAGGCGTGTGGCTTTCGAGACGGCCTGCCCGATTTCGAGTCGCTCGACGCGGCAGTCCTTGGGGTCAGCCCTGACGGCGTCACATCCCACCAGAGGTTCCGAGATAAGTACGATCTCAACTTTCCGCTTCTGGTGGATTCCGATCATGCGGTGGCCGAGGCGTACGGTGCGTGGGGACAGAAGAAGTTGTACGGACGGGAGTACGAGGGCATCCTGCGGAGCACTTTCGTCATCGATCCCGAGGGGCGGATCGAGAGAGTCTACGCCAACGTGAGGCCGGCGGACCACGCCGAGCAGGTGCTGGACCATCTCTCCCAGCAGTAGGGCGCGACCCGCCGGTCCCGTCGCAGGTCGGTCTCACTCCGGATCGGCAGGCTGCATGTCCAGCTCCAGGTCTATGCGGTCTCCCGAGAACCGTACGGTGCGCTCGACGGTCCGATATCCATCCATGACCACCCGGATCTTACCCTCCGTGTAGCGCCGAGTGACGTCACCGGCGGCTGGACCACCGGCGACCGCAGCCTCACGGTCCTCCAGGCGGAACTCGTAGTCCACGGGCGTCGTGCCGAGCGAGAAGAAGCTCTCGTCAAAGGATGCCGCGTCGAACGAAGCATGGAAGCCCAAGGCGGACGCCTGCACCTCCACCTCACCACTCCTCTGCAAAAAGACTTCGGCTCCCCTCGGCAACGTCGTCACGTTGACGCGCTGGTGCTTCGGAGCACACGCTCCGAGCAGCGAGACCGAGAGACAGAGAGCAGTCCCGGACAGAGCTTTGGCAGTCACTTTCCCCTCCTCATCGCCGATCCCCGCTCGACGCGACCGGTTCATCCCATAGACGGAATCCGATCCCCGATAGTCACGCCACGCGGTTCGATCGGGGATGGGCGGAATGGATACCGGATTGCCGCTGTCCAAGAGATGAAAGAGAAGGAGACAAGCGGTTAGCCGCGCACGGCAGCGGACGCCGCCTAACGACATAGAAGAAGGGAGATGACGATGCGGAAGAGGACGATCCGGTTGCCGCGACTTCGTCGTCGGCTAGTGCTCGGCGGAAGCGCGGGACTGGCGATCTTGGCGATCTCGGCAGCGCCTCTCCATGCCCAGCAGCAGCAGCATCGCCAGCGCGGCATGGACCCGGAACAGCGCATGCAGGTGCTGCAGGAGAAGCTGGTCCTCACGGACGAGCAGGCGGTGGCGCTGGAACCGATCTTTGCACAGCACGACGAAAAACGCCGCGAGCTGTTCGAAAGTCGCAGCGGGGAACGCCAGGCGATGCGAGAGCAGATGCAGGCCCTGCGGGGCGAACTGGATGCCGGCCTCGCCGAGGTGTTGACGGCAGAGCAAATGGCGAGCTTCCGCGGCCTGCGTGAAGAGAAACGCCAGAGTCGCCGGCAGGGGCAAGGAAAGCGACGCGGCCCGCCGACCGACGGCTGATAACAGGCCGAAGACCGATGAGCGCACGGGCGGTGCGTGGGCGCCTCTCCGCGCGCACATTGGCCGGTCATGAAGCCTATTTCGGAACAGGAGCTTGTGCGACGGGCGCGCGCCGGCGACCAAGGCGCGTTTCGGATGCTCGTCGACGAATACGAACCGGTCGTCGCGGCCACCGTGAACTCGATGTTGGGTTCGGGGGACGAAGCCGACGATGTCGGTCAAGAAACATTCATTCGGTTTTATCGTGCGCTTGACGGCTATCGAGAGGAAGCGACTCTAAAAACATATCTTACGAGGATTGCCATCAACCTGTCTCTCAACGCCCTGAAACGAAGAAAGCGCTTCATCGCCCGACACGTCGAGGCCGATCCAGCGGCGCTGATGCCGGATACGGATCTGGGCCCTGCCGAGCAGCTGGAGCGCATCGAATTGCGCGAGCAGGTTCGAAGAGCGATCGACGAGCTGGCACCGAAACATCGGGCGGTCGTGACCCTTCGGCTCATCGATGGCTTCTCGACTCGGGAAACGGCGGAGATTCTCGGCGTTCCCAGCGGGACGGTGCTTTCTCGCCTCTCGCGGGCCCTGAAGAGCCTGAAGCCACACCTTCAGCGGATACGAGACGAACGATGAGGCACGAAGAGAGCGAACTTATCGAGGCACTCGAGCCGATCCTTCGGGAGGCAGTGGACCGGCGCTTTCGGCCGGGGTTCTCCGAACGCGTCATGGAGCGGATCCGGACCGATGCCATCCCGGTCATTCCTTTGACGATGGCGATGAAAGGACAGTTCCTGAAGTTGGCGCCGCTTGCGGCCGCAATTCTCATCGCGCTCGGTGCCTACAACCTCAGCAGCTCAGGGAGCTCGAGCGACCAGTCGCCGTTCGAGGCCGCGCTCGGGCTCGAACCCGTGACCTTGGAGACGGCATACGTTTTCGAACAGGCCTTCTACGCGACGAGCGGCGAATGACCAAGGGAAGTCGGTGAGCCAATGACCATGCGCATCGAGACGAAGTCGGCGGTCATCCTCCTGCTGACCCTGTTCTTAGGGATCCTCATCGGCGTACTGGCCGCGGGCGCGGTGGCACAGAAGCGAATGTCACGAATCGCCGAGCTGCGCGAGCGCGGCATCGCGATGCACATCGAACGGATCGTCGAACCGAGGGATGATGCACAACGAGAGGCCATCAGGGCCGTTCTCGAAGAGATCGGGCAACGGAACCGCGCAGTCATGGGAGATGCTCACCAGAGGATCAGAGGCAATCTCGATGAGCTGAGAGAGCGGCTGGAACCGCTGCTCGACGAGGAACAGCGGCAAAGGCTCGAGGCGGCAGCCGAACGGTTTCGGCGTGGCCCCGGGTTCGGACCACCGGGTTCGGGCTTCGGCCCGCGAGGCCCACGCCCCGGGTCAACCGGCCGACAAGGCCGTCGCCATGGCGGCCCCGGAGACTCCGCGTGGGGGCCGCCTGATTCCGCTTGGCGACCGGCCGATTCCGCAGACGCGCCCCGGACCCCCTAGCAAGTCGCATTGCCCGCGCCTTGCCTCTTGTTGTATTCATCACGCTTGCCACGTTTCCCCGTTTCTGTGCCACAGGAGGAAAGCAAGCATGAGGATGCGAGCCGTTGCATCAGTCCTGTTCGTCCTCGCACTCGGTTGGACGACTTCACTTAGCGCCCAAACGCCGACCGCGCTCGAGAAGGTGGTAGCGGATTGGGAAGCTGCCTTCAATGCCGGTGAGCTGGAGAAGGTAGCCGGTCTGTACACGGATGACGCCAGGCGCGCGCCACCGGAGGCAGATCTCATCGTGGGGCACGACGCGATTCTGGCCAACCTCGAGATGTTCGCCGAGTTCTCGATAAAGATCACGACCGCGGGCGGCATGCTGGGAGATGACTCCGGCTCCACGTGGGGCAACTTCGAGATCTGGCAGGGCGATCAGATGATCGATGAGGGCCGCTGGATGAACGTTGTCAAGCGGACCGATGCCGGCTGGAAGATCTACCGCGACATCTGGAACTCCTCGGTGGCACCCGAGGAAGAGGGCTGCATGTAGCTGGACCAAGCCGGCGAGAATTGGGGCGCCCTCGTGACGGGGCGCCTCGTTCCGCCTTCCTACAGGGCTTTGGCCTCCTAGAGAAGCGTGTCGGCGAGAGCCGGAAGCACCTCTCCGGTTCGGCCCCGCACTTTCACGCACGCGATCTCGTCGCCCCGGGTCGTCCCGATGTTGACGATCGCGACCGGCAGTCCGTATCTCTCCGCCCGAAGCACGAACCGATAGCTGGAGTAGACCGCGAGGGACGAGCCGGCCACGAGCAGCACTTCCGCCTCCTCGAACAGAACCCACGCATCCTGCAGGGTCGTCTTGGGGACGCTCTCCCCGAAGAACACGACGTCCGGCTTGAGGATCCCTCCGCAGCGGCGGCACCCGGCCACCTGAAAGCTCCGAGCCACAGCGGGCGCGAGCTCGGCGTCTCCGTCCGGTGCGATCTGGGCGTCTCGGTCCGGTGCCGAGCTGTGCCCTCCGTCCCACTCCGGATTCAGATCGAGCAGCCTCTTCTGGAGGGCGGTGCGGCTTTCGGAGAGACCACACTCCAGGCATCGCACGTCCCGAAGGTTGCCGTGTAGCTCGACCACCCGGCGGCTCCCGGCTGCCTGATGTAGCCCGTCGACGTTCTGGGTGATGGTTCCGCCGACCAGGCCCGCCTTCTCCAGCCGGGCCAGCGCCCGATGACCTGCGTTCGGCGCCGCCTCCGCCACCCGCTGCCAGCCGATGGCGCTGCGTGCCCAGTACGTCACGCGAGCCTCGGGCTCGCGAACGAACTGCTGGTAGAGGATCGGGTTCCGGACCTTCGGCTGCGCATCCGGGCCCCGGTAATCGGGAATCCCCGATTCGGTGCTGCAGCCCGCACCGCTGATGACGAGGACCCGTCGGCCCTCGACAAGGTCCGCCAGCTCACAAAACGAGCGCGTCAGCACGTCGCGGTGCCGGCGACTTGCGGAGATACCGATCCGGCTGCCGATTGGGCGAACCCTCTCGACCCCAATCGGAGCGCCTGCATGCAACCGGAGCCGCTGTTCACCGACCTGATCGGCGTCATGACCGTGATCACGATGATTCCGGTCTTCTTTCTCTGGCTGGAGAAAAAGAGCGGCTGGAAGATCTTCGACTTCCTGCCCGCCATCATATGGATCTTTCTTACGCCGATCCTCCTGAGCAACCTCAACATCATCCCCAAATCCTCGCCGATCTACTCGAACTTCCGTTCCTTCGCGGTGCCGATGTTCATCGTCCTCATGCTATTGGACATCAACATCCGGGAGACGCTGAAGGTAGCCTGGCGGGGCGCGGCGGTGATGACGATGGGATCCGTGGGCATCGTGATCGGGTGCGTCGTCGCGTTCTTCTTCTTCAGGGAATCTCTGCCACCGGACTCCTGGTCGGGTTTTGGGGCTCTCGCTGGAAGCTGGATCGGCGGGACCGGCAACCTGGCGGCCGTGGCCGAGAGCCTCGACACCCCTGAGGCGATGGTCGGCATCGTTGTGATCGTCGACAATTTCGTCTACGTGGCCTACTTCCCCCTGATCCTTACCTGTAAGCGCTGGGCAGCCTCGTTCAACCGTTTTACTCGAGTCTCGCAAGCTGACATCGACCACATCACGGACGCTGCCTCAGCGGTAGAGAAGAAGACCCACGAGGTGCACTTCAAGGACTTGCTCATCCTGGTGGGATTCGCCTTCACGGCCATCCTCTTAGCTAACACGATCGCCGGCTTCCTTCCGGAGCTGCGGCCTGTCCTGACAAAAAGCACCTGGGCGATCCTTCTCGTCACCACGATCGGCATAGGGCTTTCGGCGACTCCGCTGAAGAGCGTGCCGGGCACCGAGCCGCTCGCCATGATGCTTGTCTACATCTACATGACGATGATCGGAGCCCAGGCCGACCTGTCGAACATGGGCGGCGCCCAGTGGTTCCTGATCGCAGGATTCCTGGCGATCACGATCCATCTGGTCTTCATCGTCATCGGGGCGCGAATCTTCCGCATGGATGTGAGCATGGCGGCCGTCTCGAGCGTCTCCGCGGTCGGCGGGGCGGCCTCGGCGCCCGTGGCGGCGGGATACCACCGGGAAGAGCTCGTGCCGATCTCGATCATGCTCGCGCTGATCGGCTACGCGCTGGGGAACTATCTGGGGGTGGCGACGGCCTACCTGAGCAGCCTGCTGCTCTAGCGCGGAACTGCCGGGGAGATCGAGGCCCCGCGAAAACGAGCTACGTCAGAGATCCAGCCCGAAGCCCAGGATGATGGTGATGCGCGTGAAGTTCGCGGTCGCCTCGCGTTCCGATCCCGGTGGCGGAGTGATGCCAGGCAGCAGGTTCAGCGGATCGAACGGTGCGCTATTTCCGAAGGAGAGGACGGCCCCGAGCGTGAAGTCGGATCGTTCCACCTGAAAGGTGCTCCCCAGGGATACGTGGTAGATGTCCCAGCGCGACACGGTAGCCGTGAAGTCACCGGTCGAGACATCGGTGGGACGCGCGCTGAAGTCCGTACGAAACCCACCGTACCCTCCAAGCAGGTCCGTAAACTTGTATTCGATTCCGGCTCCGGCGTTGAACACCGGATCCAGCTCCTGGGCGATATCGAAGCTGATCGTGTCGCCGCTCTCCGGCGCCACGAACGGCTCCGAGTCGATCACATCGTACTCCTCCACACTCGAGTTCCACTCGGCCGCAAAGTGGATCCGTCTGCCCTCACCGAAGGCGTAAGCGGCGCCACCGCCGACAGCGAGCGGTGTCTTGTAGCGGGCCGGAAGATCCTCCTGCGTACTCGTGATGATGCCGGTGCCCGCCCCGGGTGGTCCTTCGGTAACGACGAACGTGCTGTCGAAGCCTACTTCGCCGCTTCCGCCGAGGGAGAGGCTGGGCGACGTGAGGTTCACGCCGAACTGCCATCGGTCGATGATCCGGTCGATCCCGAGCTTCCAGAGGATCCGCCAGGCGGTGAAGTTAAAATCGCGGTTCTGCAGACCCAGCAGCTCCTCCTCGTCCATCCCGGAGGCTTGGGCCAGGGTCTGGAACTCCGTCCGCTGCGACCTTACCGCGATGAACTGCGTAACGCCGAACCCCCACTTGCCCAGCATCCTCGCCCAGGTCAGCCCTCCCCAAGACTCCGTGAGGTCCTGGTCCATCCGGACGTCCCCCGCGAGCGTCTCCAGGCCGGGAAGCTGTAGGTCGTCGCCGCTAAGTGCACCCCGTTCGCGAATCCTGAAATCGAAATCCTGCCGGACGAGATACGAGTAGGCGAGCCGGTTCTTGCCGAGAAACTTGAACGGAAACTCCCCCGCGATCATCGCGGGCAGCGACTTGAAGCGATTGGAGGAGAAATCGATCTCCCCGCTCACAAGCCCGTCGTACCCGATGCGAGTGTACTCGAAGACGTTCCCGCCGAGCAGCAGCTCCGCCTCCTCGAGCAGCGCGAGCGCGCCCGGGTTGTAGTAGACGGCGCTCACATCGTTCACGCTGCCGATCACGGCGCCGGCGAGCAGTCTGGAACGGTTGCCGTACTGGGTCGTCCAGTAGTGAGCGTCCTGCGCGTGGGCGCTCTCGGCTGCTGGGAAGGCGGCTGCCGCCAGCAGGGCCAGACACGAAACCAACAGGCGCGATGGGCGGGCGTCCATGTGTGTCATGGCGCCTAACCTATTACGCTTGCTGAAGCTGAGGAAGCTATCTGCCGTTCTTGCGAAGCTCGTATCGCCGCTCGGCGTAGGCTCCGTCTTCGACCCACAGTCGCCGGGCCCGTTTCTCGACGGTGGGGCGCATCAGGCCACCGAAGGCACGGAAGAAGGAGTGGAACTGAGGCCGATCGGATGCGGCCAGGGTGGCCTCGATCACGGCGGAACGCCCCGGTTCGATCGGCGTGGCATGGGTCTCGACGACCGACCCGACTCCCTCTCCGCGAATGATGGTCATGACGATCGTTCGCGGATCCGGGCAGGAGAACCGCGCGTCCACCTCCATCCCCAAGAGGTACATGATCCTGTACACGACCCTGACCGTGATCGTGGTCTCATCCCTTTCGATCACCTTGAGTCGGCCGAACGAGTGCGGGTGGAAATGAACCCCGTGCCACGGATCGAGTCGGTTGGCTACCACGTCTTCGGGGTCACAGGCCGCCTCCAGTCGCATCACCGCATCGAAGTAGCGATCCGGCCTCGCCGGGAGGATCGGCTTGTCCGTGGGAGCCTCCTCCGACTCCGGTCGCACCCAGACCAGTACGCCGTCGTCGAACACCGGGAGCGGCCGCCAGCTGCCGTGGGCCTCGTCGCCGAGGGCCAGTCCGTGCCAGGGGCAAACCACGCAGCCGTCCCGCACGAAACCGTCGGAGAGCCGAGCCCCCATGTGGGGGCAGCGATCCGGTGCGACAATCGGTTTCCCGTTCGAGCGCCACACGACGTAGTCCCCACCGGCCACCCGGTAGTGCTCGGGCTCCTCGGAGATCGCGCGGGAGGCGTCCAGGACGAACCAACCGCCCGAAGGCAGCGAGAGCGCATGCCCAAGTGCGTTGTCGATCCAACTCGGTTGCGCCTGCTGCCAGTCGGGAACGTCGGAGATCGGTTGGGCAGGCGGGAGCCTTTTCCCGATGTTGATGAACCTCGCTTCGCTCATGTCAGTCCGCTTTCACAGAGGCAATCCGGCCAGCAGGCCGCGGCGCCGAACGGAGCGGATCGGCTCCGGCCGCACCCGGTTGCGGGCGAGTAGATGGTTGGCCGCCAAGAAACCCGATGCCGCAGCACGTTCCATCAGGGCGCTCGGAATCGGCAACTTGACCAGGTCGCCGGCCAAAGTCACACCGTCGAACGGTGTCTCGACGCCGGGACGTCTCGCGTACGACCCCGGCGCAAAAGCCGGGCAGTCTTGTCCCACCAGGAAACGTTCCTCGAGGATACGGGCGTTCCGTGTTTCCGGATAAACTCGGTGTAAGGCCGTGAGGAGCTCCTCTCGCAGCGCCTCGTGGTCGGAGGCCTCCTCGATCGCGTAGGCATGCAGCTCGACCACCGCACCTTCGTGCCTCTTGGCCCACGCTCGACTCTCTGTCTCGAAGAGGTGATACAGGGAGATGTTGTCGATCGAGCCGAAGCCGGTCGTGCCGACAAACGCTGCCCTCCCCTCCTCCGTCGGGGTGTCCAACCAGAGACGCCAAACGGCAAACGGTCTCGTGAGCCTCAGCCCGTCAACCGCCCGTCGCCAGGCGGGGTCATCCAGATCTGGCGATCTCGAGACCAGGCTCTGGAGCGCCGGGACGGTCACGGCGAGCACGACTCCGTCGGCTTCCAGAGATCCGTGCTCGGTAAGCACTCGCCATCCCCCCTCCGGTTTGCGTTCAACCTTCATGGCCGTTTCGCCGCGGCGAACCGACACCCCGAGACCCTCGAGGTATCGGGTGAAAGGTTCCCAAATCGATGTCGAGAATGGGGCGCGCGCCACATCGAACACGAGTCCCTCGCGGTTCCCGGTGAAGTAGAAGTGAAACATCATCAGGAGCTCGGCTGCCGACATCTCCGCTTCGGGATTGAAAAACGAGTGCGAGAAGACGTCGAACAGCAAACGCCTCCCTTCCGGCGGGAAACGGAGCGAATCGAGGTAGGCGGCGGCGCTCATCTCATCGCGCCTCTCGTACGTGCGCTGGGCGTCGAACGTGAGCATCTCGGTTGCGCGCCGCGCGTTCACCCGGATCAGATCACCGAGCCCCAACGCCTCCGACCGGGCCGTGAGCGAGATGACGTTCCACGGTGTGCGCTTCGGCAGACCGCGAAAGCTCTGCACCTCCCCGTCAGGGCCGAGGATCGGGTAGTCCTCGAGAGGGAGGAGCAGATCCAGCTCACCATCTATGCGCCGGAGCAGCGCCCGAAGGTTGTAGTACTGGCGAAAGAAGGCGTGAAATCCTCGCTCCATCTGAAAGCGCTCGCCACTGGACAGCTGGTCGGACCACGCACCGGCCCGTCCCCCCAGATAGGCCTCCCGCTCGAGGAGCGTAACGGTGACCCCGCGCTCCGCCAGGACCGTTGCCGCCGCCACTCCCGCGATGCCACCTCCGACCACGACCGCGGTGGTACCTGGATCGGCCTTCGGCCGTCCATCGGGAAGCGGTAGCCGAACCTCCAACGAGCCGGCCGCCATCAGCCCGCCTTGCGCGCCAAAAAACTGTGAACGACGCCCTTTTGCCATCCGTCCATCGGTTCGGTTCGCACGTCGACCAACCCCGCCCGACGCAGCCTGGTCTCGAGCTCGGTGACGGAATCGAAGTCCAGGACGCTTCGCCGCAGATACCGAAAGATGGAGGTGGTGCCGGTGACCAGCAGGCCGAATGGAATGACGATTCCGGCAGTCACCAGTTTCCACACGACCCGACTCCGTCTCGAACCGGCCACCGAGTACTCGTGCAAGCAGAGCGTGCCGTCCTTCACGAGCAGCTCCCTCAATCGGCGCAAGCAGAGATCCGGGTCCGGGACGTTTCGAATGCCGTAGGCCATCAAGATGCCGTCGAACGGGCCGGCCGCACCGGCCGCAGCCGGATCCATCGCATCGCCGTGAAGGAAGGTCACATTTTGAAGTTCCGGTTTCTTGCGAGCGGCTCGGAGCATCCCTTCCGACGCATCCAATCCGGTTATGGAAGCTCCGGGATAGGAATCCAGGAGGGCTCGCGTGGAGGTCCCGGTGCCGCAGCACAGATCGAGGACTCGTGCCGTCCGATCGAGGCCCATCCGCTTCGCGCTCCACTCGAGGTGCTTTGCATACCCCGGGTTCAGCGCGTTGAGAGCGTCATACCCTCTGGCGACTCGATCGAAATCATCCGCGATGTGACGCTTTCTCGAGTCGAGCTCTCGCCCGGAAGCCGCCGTCACGGGCTCCGGTCAGACCGGTAGGACGTCTTCAGGGAAGTTGACCAGATTGGCCGGGGCCGCGGCACCGCCGACCTCGAGCCGGGCGAGCCGAAGAGGCAAGTCCGCCCCGGAAGCCATGACCGCGCCCGCCGTCAGTGCGAGCTTCTGTTTGAGCGGGACGATCGCGCGTCCGGCCAGCGGGTCGCAATCGGCTCCACGTATGCGCTGGCCGATCGAGGAGTAGACTTCGCTAGCCGTACGAATCGCCAAAGAGCAGCGCCATGAGAGCGCCGACAAGCCTGCGTCTCCGGAAGCGTAGTACCGGTCGGCCTCGTCCAAGAGGTGAGAGATGGCGAGGGCGACAGCCTCCTTCGCCTCTTCCGGGAAGGCTTGTCCCAGGAGGCGCGCCAGACCGGTGTAACCGCAGCTGGCGAGAAGCGACTCCGGTATGTAGAGCCGATCCCGCTCCCAGTCCTCCTCGACGTCTCGGCAAATATTCGTGAGCTGCATGGCCATGCCCAGGTGGGCCGCGTTCCGCAGCGCCGCTTCATCCTTCACCCCCATCACGTGGCTCATCATGAGGCCCACAGTACCCGCGACGCAGTAGCAGTAATGGAGGAGAGGCTCCTTCGTCTCGTAACGCTGGCCCTGCACATCCATTTCCATACCGAGAAGAAGGTCTTCCGGATACCGCCTGGGAATCTCGCGCTGCCGAACGGCCTGCTGGAACATCTGCAGCGCAGGATCTTCGCCGGCACGGCCAGCGTAGATCTCTCCGAGCTCGGCTCGCAGAAGGGCGAGCGCCTCCTCCTGTCCCCGTTCGCCGGCCAGGTCGATCGCATCATCGGCCCGGCGGCACCAGGCGTAGACAGCCACCGCTCGGTCGCGCACCTCACGTGGCAACAGGCGGGATGCAAGAGAAAAGCTCTTGGAATGGACTCGAATCACATCGTAGCAGGCCTGGAGCGCGTCATTCACGACAGAAAATCCTCGATCACCAGGCCGGCTGTCGCCTTGGCCGAGTTCATCACTCCCGGGACGCCCGCTCCCGGATGCGTCCCGGCGCCGACCAGATACAGACCGGGGATCCGGTCATCCCGATTGTGTGGGCGGAACCAGGCACTTTGCGTCAGCTTCGGGGCGCAGGAGAACGCAGAGCCGTGATAGGAGTTCAGCTCGGTTTCGAAGTCGCGCGGCGTGAACCAGCGTCTCGTGATGATGTGGCTTCTCAGATCCGGCAGGTAGCGCTCCAAGTACTCGAAGATCCGATCAGCGTAGGCCTCGGCGTCCCGGTCCCAGTTCACCGGAGCGTTCCCCAGATGCGGCACGGGCGCGAGGACGTAGAACCCTTCGCAGCCCGGAGGCGCGAGAGAGGAGTCCGTGACGGTCGGCGCGTGCAGATACAGGCTGAAGTCGTCCGGAATCCGGCTGCCGTGGAAGATATCGTCCAGGAGGCCCTCGTAGCGGCTGCCGAAGAGGATCGTGTGGTGCGCCACTCGCTCGGCGTAACGCCGGTCGGTGCCGAAATAGAGGACGAAGAGGGACATCGACCACTCCATCCGCTCGACGCGACGGCGCATTCGATCTGCGTCGGGAACGGAGTTGAACAGTCTGCCGTACGTGTGATGGAGGTCCGCGTTCGAGACCACGAGATCGAACGGTTCTCCCGTGAGGGGCTGCGTCGTGACGCGGTGCTTGTAGCGCCCGTTGCCGCGATCGAGCTCGATCTGCTCCACCGGCGTGGCGAGGCGGATATCGCCGCCGAGCTCTTCGAACAGTCGCACCAGCGCCTCTACGAGACTGCCCGTCCCTCCCTTCGGGAAGTGCACGCCCCACTCCCGCTCCAGGTGGTGGATCAGCGTATAAATCGAGCTGGTCTCGAACGGGTTCCCGCCCACGAGCAAGGAGTGGAAGCTCAGCGCCTGGCGGACGTGTTCGTCCTCGATGAAGCGACTCACGGTAGCGTAAACGGAGCGATCCGCTCGCAGACGGATGAGGTCCGGCGCGACGCGGACCATGTCCGAGAAGCGGAGGAACGGAGACGCCGCGAGCTCAGCGTAACCCGCCTGGAAGACGCGGCGAGCGTATTCGACGAACGCCGAGTAGCCGGCGACGTCGGCTGAATTGAGCTCACCGATCTGCGATGCCATCGACTCGGGATCGCCGCTGTAGTCGAAGCTGGTTCCATCCTCCCAGTGAAGCCTGTAGAAGGGCTGGACGGGAAGAAGCTCGGCGTAGTCTTCCAGGCAGCGCCCGCTCTCGTCGAACAGCTCCTCGAAGACGTGTGGGGCAGTGATGACCGTGGGACCACCATCGAAGGTGAAGCCGTCCTGCTCGTAAACGTAGGCTCGGCCGCCAGGTCTATCGCGGGCTTCGAAGACCGTCGTGGCGAACCCGGCGTTCTGAAGGCGAACGGCGACGGCCAGGCCGCCGAAGCCGCCTCCGACGACCGCAGCGCGGGGGGCGGTGATCATCTCAGCCGAACGCCCTCTCCAGCCGGTCGATATCATCCCGAAGGGCGTCCATCCGGGAACACTCTCCCACCCCTTTGGCCAGGTCATCCAACGCCATATCGAGGTGCGAGCGAATCCACCTTTCGGCGTTGGGCGCCAGCACCGTGCGCATTCGCTCGAGGACGCGCTCGGCCTCCCAATCGATGGAAAGCCCACGCACCTGACGGACGAGCTCGGCGTAGCCCACCTGATCACTCTCCTCTGCGAGCCACGCCCATGGCCAGGTTGGACGCGCGAGCTTGATGTCTTCGACCCCCTTTGCTCGCCGCTCCTCGACACCGATGCCGCTCCAGTCGTCCAACATCTGCAGGCCCACGCCGAGCTCCAGACCGAATCTTCCGAGCAGCTCGATTCGGTCTTCCGTGGCACCCGCGGCGCGCGCACCGAGAATCGCCGCTAGCTGCAAGAGGGATCCGGTTTTCATCCGAGTCGTGCTCGCCACCAGCGCCGGAACCTCGGACCGGCGCATCCTCGTGATGCGTACCGAGAGATCCAGAGCCTGCCCCTGATGGCAGCGAAGGAGAGCAACACTGATATCCTCGTAGAGAGCAAGCCGGATCTCGGAAGACATCGGGATGCGGGATAACAGGGCGAGAGGTAAAAAGTAGAGCCAGTTCCCCGTATTCAGGGCCAAAGGCAGCCCGTAGCGCCGGTGAAGCGCGGGCCCACCCCTCCGAACGGGAGAATCGTCTTCGATGTCGTCGATCACCAGCGAGCCGACGTGCAGAAGCTCGATCAACAGGGGCAGCAGCTCCGGGGGGCCATCCGCGGCGCCTCCGCCGAGCTCCCACGAGCAGGCGAGAAGGCGGGCCCGCAGGCCCTTCCCCGATCGTCCCAGGATATCGCGAGCCGGGTCGAGAAGCGCGACGTCGAGAAGCCTCGGATCGAGTTCCTCGAGATCGCCGAAGGATCCGGGAAGCTGCTCGAACAGCTCGTTGATGGCCAAAGCCACGGCAGCGTCCGGCTTCAGTAAAGCAGCGGTCAAGTTCATTCTCGGGCTCCGTGTCGGAGGCGATAGCCTAACGACAGGCCTCCAGGTGGCCGTCCGAGTAAGAGTCGAAGGCGATCGAGCCAAGTGAGGCGCAGCGCGTAGAAATGTCCAATGGTCGCCTCGGGCAAACGATAGAAACGCTCGAAGATTGCCCAGCGATCCTTCGGTGGAAACCACCGGAAGAGAAAGCGGTTAAGCAGATGTGCATATGTGACTTGACTCATATGTCGACGAGCCATTCGCTGCAGTTCGGGCCCGAACAGCTCCGACGGTGGACGAGCGGCGACGAACCCAGCCAAACGGACGGCGACCGGAAGTGAATAGCCCGTGCCTGGATGAAACCAGCCTCCTCGGTACCCGGCCGCCAGGGGCGCGGCGGCTCCTCTGGAAAGCCCTGCCCTGCTCCACGGCATCGGGAGGACGCCAACCTCTTCCCGAACGACGTCCCGCGTGCGCCACCCCCTCGAGGTAACGTAGTCGAGAACCTCGTCTCGCACGCGGTCGACGTCCAGCGAAGGTGATTGGTGGAAGTATGTATCCTCGACCAGCAGTCTGGTCGCACTCAGCGGAAGGACGTAGAAGAAGCGATAGCCGGCGGATTGATCCACGCGGGCGTCCATGAGGATCGGTCGATCCAGATCATGCGCCCCCTCGAGCTCGATCTCGAGCCCGATGAACTTCTGGTATCCGGCTGCGTGGTCGACCTCATCTGCTAAGAGGCCGCGCCCATCCACCACCACGGTACCATGCAGAGACTCACCGGAGCTCAAGGTCACCTGGTCTCGACCCACAGATCGCACCTCTTCGTTCAGCAGCAGTCTCGAGCTCTGGTGGTCACGGATGGCCAGCGATACGACGGTGTGCAGGCCTCGGCTGGTTATGGCCGAGTACCCTCCATCGATCGTACGGGAGAAGCCGGGAAACTCGACTCGATAGCCGGACCAGCGATGGGACACGAACGGCTCCAACCAGTCGAGGCAGCCTTCGTCGACATCCGTGTCGTGGAAGCACCAGGTATGGTTTCCACCCAGGTTTCCGTCCCGCTCGACGAGTGCGACACGGGCCGACGGCTGTCGTGCCCGCAGAGCGGCGGCGATCAGGCCATTCTGTAGACCACCTCCGACCAGGATGTAGTCGAATTCTGGCATTCGCGTATGATGAGGGGTGTGGGCGTGTGGAACCAACCCACCGGCCGGCGCGCTTTCAGATGTGGTACGTCGGCCAAACAACGAGAGGTCCTAATGCGAAGCACAGCTCCGGGCAGGCAGCGGCGGTGCTCCACGTCAATTCGTCAACGCGGTCACGCCTGGCCGCTGCTCTTCTTCGGGCTATTGGGCGGCCTCGCCGACAGTTCGGATCTGAGAGCCCAGCCGATCGGTGCTATCAGCCGACCGGTGGCGGAGGCCGAAGAAGACCCGTTCGACCCCGTTGGGGTCGGTGTGGCCGACTACGCCGAGATGTCGGCGCTCCTCGAGGTCACGATCTTTCAGATCGACGTGCTTACCCTCACCGTTCGGGTCGGCGCGGACGACGCCGAGCTCATCGGCGCCCTCGTGGAAGGGCGCGAGTACAGCGCGGAGCTGGCAGATTCCGTTGCCGCCGTGATTCTGGAAACGCGGGATGCCTGGGCTCATCAAGTCTTTCATCGAAACGTCGGGATGGGCCGTTTTCTAGGAGGGATACGAGAGACCGCGGAAAAGGCAGCCGAGGCCGGTTTCATCACACGCGAGTACTTCGAGGAGTTTTCGGCGAACCTCCCGATCTGGTTCAGCTTCCTGGAGGAGACCGGGTCAAAGAAAGGGGACGAAATCGTGTTCCGGATCCGGGGGGACCGGCTACGGACAGTCTATCGCACGGTCGACGGACGCATACTCCTCGACCAGGAGGCTGAAGGGGCGGAGGCCAGGCGGGCCAGCATCCCCAGCTTCTACGCGCCAGGCACCCGGTTTCGAGAGCGCCTCGTGAAGTCGCTACTCCCGGCAGAGAGCTGAGCCCCGGCGGCTGCGCAGCGGCTGAAACGCCGGGGCTAGGCCGCGGGAAACGCAGTCATGTACCAGAAAACCATCCCGTAGTGCGTCGCGCTCCCGGCTACGACGAAAACGTGAAAGGCTTCGTGGTACGAAAAAACACGGTGCCAGAGCCGCGGCTTCACGGCCAGGAAGAGCGACCCCAACGTGTAGAACAGGCCGCCGATCGCCATCAGCACCATCGCAGGACTGGGTAGCAGATTCGCCAGGGGGATGACCAGCAATAGTGCCAGCCAACCCATAAAAACTTGCAGGGTGATCGAAAACCAATTTCCCACCCGGGGCCAAAACGCTTTTTGCAGGACGCCCACCAACGTAAAGCCCCACACGACGCCGAGCGTAATCTCGCGCAGCTGACCGTCCAGTAGGATCATCGCGACGGGGGTATAGGTGCCCGCAACGAGCACATAGATCATGGCGTGATCGAGTCGCTGCATCCGGCCCTTCCACACCTGCTGCCACGGAACCGAGTGGTACAAGCCACTGATCGTATAGAGAAATACAAGGCTCAGAGCGAAGACGAGCAGCGGTATCTGGCGATTTGGATCAGGCGCCGCTCGCAGCCACAGCAGCACCGCTCCGGCCGCGGATAGAGCAGCGGCGATCCCGTGCAGGATGCCCCGAACGGGGTTCTGCATTCTCCCGAGCGTCAGTCTATTCTCGTGATCCATTTCCCCTCGTAAGGCCTGTTTGGAGCGCTGTTCTTGCTCCGTCGTTCGGACGTGAATCTACCTTGAACCCCGCTCGGCCCCTCAAGTTTGGGGCCAGCTGCGATGAGAAGGTCGGGATGGCGACTGACGGGTTGCCGTAAAGCTAGAAGAAATAACGGATGCGAAGGTTGATCGTGATGCTGTCGACGCTATCGTCCGTTTGGGTCAGCTTCACCCGGCCGAAGATCCCCTCGACGCCGACGCTGAATTCCTTCCGGCCCGTGTAGAACAGCCCGAGATCGTACCTCGTGGCACTCTCGGCGATGTCTCCGCCCCGGCTACCGAACAGCTCTGCATCGAATCCCAGCAGGAAACCGAGCGGCACCGGGGTCAGCTCGATGAGATCGATGTCCGCCACTATGCCCAGGTTGACAATGGTCGTACCCAGGTCGGCCTCCGGGTCGAAAGCGTCTCCAGCGCCGAACTCCGCCCTCGCGCGTAGCCCGAACCAGTCGATCGGGCTCCAGGCCCCTCGCCCCCCGAGCGTGATCGAATTGCTGCGGCCGCTTTGCACCAGGCTCTCTTCCGAGTCGAGGATGCACTGGGAGACGTCCGGTGCATCCGAGCATTCGTCCGCGACCCGCTGGGCAAAACCGAACGGGTCCATCGCGATGAGCTTGTTACTCGAGAAGTCCGCCACTGCGGAGAGCAGAAGGCTTTCGGTCCGAAACACGCGGCCGGTCACGCCAATCTCGAAGGAATAGCGGGCGCTCAACCCCTCGGCGAGCAGCGTCCCGCCGTTCGTGCCGGTCCGTACCGCACCCCCGAAGCCGATCCGCACAGCCAGGAAGTCAACAATGGCCTGTTGGTATTCGAAGCGAGCAATGCGAACGCGATGTCCCCTTCCACCACGCCAACGGTATCCGCTTCGGTGATGACGGGGAATCTCGCGTCCAGGAGGAAACCGAACCCGGTGTTGCTGCGCAGATAGATGGTGACAAACGGATCCGGCACCGTCGATGTCGGGATGAACCGGTGACCCTTCAGAACCGGCAGCCTTCGGTTCTGGACGATCTCCTGGTCAGTCTCCGAAGCCTCGGCATCTCCTTCCATCTCCAGCGAGTCGGCCGGAAGCGATGTGGCCTCGTCACTCGGGCCGCTGCGCTCGGCCGGGCCCGACGACGGAGTCGTCTGCGCAGAAAGAGACGCCACCGCCAAGAAGACGGTGAGCAGGCCCACGACGACTCTCGTGCCGTTCCTAAGACACACGACCATCAGCTTTCTCCGAAGGCGAACGTTTCCGATTCACCGGCCACAATAGCCACCGCTCGCCCCGACCCGCACTACCGGTTTCGGGGAGATCACCTGGAGCTGCGGGACCGGTGTATGCCTGCGGGCGTGACAAATCGAGGCGAGCGTACCCATTGTTCAGAGGGGAAACCGCATCGCAAAAGGGGCACGAGATGCCGCAGCTCAGCTTTTTGCTGAATGGCCGGGAAACGCGGGTCGACTACGAAGACGGCATGCATTTCCTAGAGGTGCTGCGTGAGGTGTGTGGTACGACGTCCCCCAAGGACGGCTGCGCGCCGCAGGGCTATTGCGGCTGCTGTGCCGTTCTGGTGGATGGACGGGCCGTGCTCTCCTGCCTGCGAAAGCCGGAGTCGGTCGAGGGCAAGTCCGTCACGACGCTCGAGGGGCTCCCTATCGAACAACGGGAGCTCATCGCCCGCGCTTTCGTGCGGGAAGGCGGCCTTCAGTGCGGATACTGCACCCCGGGTCTCGCGGTTCGCGCCTGTTCCATCATGGAACATCAAGGAGTCGAGGATCGGGATGCGGTAGGCCGGGCGATCTCGGGTCACCTCTGCCGCTGCACCGGCTATACCCGGATCATCGACGCCATCCGGACGGCCGGCGAGGCGTGGAAGAACACCGGGCATAACGGCGGGGAGGCCACGGACGGCCAGCCTCGGCGCCCGTTCTTCTTCGGCGAAGAGTTCGGTCTCTCTCGCCAATCTCCTCATTCCGCCAATGGCATTGGCAGCTCCAGTCCGCGCTTCCGCGGCGAAGAATACACCCTGGGCCAGAAGCCTTATATCGCCGACATGGTCGTGGACGACATGCTCCACGGAGCCCTCGTCATGAGCCGGCATCCGCGAGCTCGGGTGCTGGAGATCGCGGCTGGCGAGGCCACTTCCCTCCCCGGTGTGGAACGCATCATCACGGCGAGCGATGTGCCCGGGGAGCGCCATGTCGGACTCATCCGGCCGGATTGGCCCGTGTTCGTCGCGGAGGGAGAGATCACGCGGTGCGTCGGAGATGTGTTGGCCGTGGTATTGGCGGACACCCAATTTCGGGCGCTTCGGGCCGCCGAGACCCTCGAAGCGGCGGTGAGATACGAAGTGTTGGAACCGGTCTCCGACCCCTTCACAGCGCTTAGCGAGGATGCCCCTGCCGTTCACGAGGGTGGAAACCTACTCGACACCTGCGCCTTTTCCCGCGGCGACGTCGACTCGGCTTTGGCCGAAGCGGCTCATGTCATCGAGCATACGTTCACGACACAGCGCATCGAACACGCCTTTCTGGAGCCGGAAGCGTGCCTGGCGCTGCCGCTGGACGAAGGGCGCTTGAAGGTCTACACGCAGGGCCAAGGGGTTCACGATGACCAGGCCCAGCTCGCGGCGGTTCTTGGCGTCGCGCCTGAGGACATCGAGGTCGAGCTCGTGGCCAACGGCGGCGCCTTCGGCGGCAAGGAAGACCTCTCCGTCCAGGCACAGACCGCGCTGGCGGCCCAAATCACGGGGCGGCCAGTCAGATCGGTGCTCACCCGTGAAGGTTCGATCCGGATGCACCCGAAGAGGCACCCGATCACCCTCGCCTACGCCGTCGGAGCAGATGCCGAGGGGCTGCTGCGCGCGGTTCGCGCGAGGATCGTCGGCGACACTGGCGCCTACGCGTCGGTGGGCATGAAGGTGCTCGAGCGGGCGGCCGGGCATTCCTGCGGACCCTACCGGGTGCCCAACGTGGACATCGAGGCCAAGACCGTCTACACGAACAACCCACCGTGCGGAGCGATGCGCGGCTTCGGGGCGAACCAGGCAGCCTTCGCCATCGAAGGAATCATGGATCTGTTGGCCGAGCGGGTAGGGATCGACGGATACGACATCCGGGAGCGGAACATCTTGGGGCCCGGTGACCCGTTCGCCACGGGACAGATCATGACGGAGAGCTGCGGCATCCGGCCGACGCTCGAGGCGGTCAGGGAGGTCTACAAGGACGCCAAATACGCCGGAATCGGCTGCGGCATCAAGAACACCGGGATCGGCAACGGGATGGACGATAGCGGTCGCCTCCTTCTCAGGGTTCAAGAAGGGGAGCGCATCGAGGTCCTGACGGGTTACACCGAGATGGGCCAGGGTCTCTACACGATCCTCCGCCAGGTCGTCGCCGAAGAGACGGGCCTGGATCCGGAGATCGTAAGCGCACGCACGACCAGCGATCCCCGGGTGCTGTGCGGGATGACGACGGCCTCCCGCGCCACCGCGCTGCTCACGGCGGCCGGGCAGATAGCCGCACGCAAGCTCGCCGAAGACCTCGAGCACGCTCCGCTGGACGAGTTCGTCGGCAAGGAGTACCACGGAGAGTACGTGTGCGACTTCACCACCAAGCCCGGTGAGAGCACCGATAGCCCGGTCACGCACATGACCTTCAGCTACGCCACCCAGGTGGTGATACTCGACGACGACGGGCGCCTCGACCGGGTGGTCGCAGCTCACGACGTGGGGCGGGCGATCAACCCGCTTCTCTGCGCGGGCCAGATCGAGGGATCCGTCCATATGGGACTCGGATACGCGCTATCGGAAGACCTTCCATGTACCGAAGGGCAGCCCGACTCACTGCTGCTGCGCGACCTCGGAATCCTCAAGGCCAAGGACACCCCACGAATCGATGTCATCCTCGTGGAGGTACCGGACGAGGTGGGCGGCTACGGCTCCAAGGGAGTCGGCGAGATCGGGCTCGTGCCGACGGCCGGGGCCGTGGCAGGCGCCTTGTATTCCTACGATGGAATCCGGCGCTTCGATCTTCCGATGGCCGACGCTCCGGCTGCCGCGGCCTCCGTGCCCAAGTCCCGCCTGAAAAAGGCCTCAGCGGCCGGCTGATGGAGCTTCAGCCGATTCCCTTCCCGGACCTCGTCCGCCGAATGCGGCGTGAGGCCGAGACCGGAGAGGCGATCTTCGATCTGCCCGTTCGGAAGTGGTGGGTGCCGGACGGCGAGATGGACTTCTCGGCGCTTCACTTCGGCCGCCGCGCATCGACGCCAGTTGGGCCCGCCGCGGGCCCGCACACGCAGCTGGCGCAGAACATAGTGCTCTCCTGGCTGGCCGGTAGCCGAATCATCGAGATCAAGACCGTCCAGGTGAACGACCGCCTCCAGATCCCGAGGCCGTGCATTCACGCCCCGAACATCGGCTACAACGTCGAATGGTCTCAGGAGCTGCTCGTGCGGGAATCGCTCGTGGAGTACGCCAAGGCGGCGTACCTCATCGAAATCCTGAAGACGACGCGGGCTTTCGGTCTCCTGCCGAGCGATCACGGGCTCGACACTGTCTTCGACATCAGCGTCGGCTACGACCTCGAAGGCATCCGAACAGAGAAGGTGACCGGCTTCATCGAGGGCATGAAGAACCCGGCAGAGAGCTACAGCCTTCTCCGCCGCGAGCTCACGGGCGATCTGGCCGAGTTTGCCGATCTCGACCTGCCCGAGCCTCTCTCGGATACGGTCACGCTCTCCACCTTCCACGGCTGTCCGGCCGATCAGATCGAATCGATCTGCCGCTACCTGCTCGAGGAAGTCGGCGTACACACGATCATCAAGCTGAACCCGACACTTCTCGGATTCGATGCGGTCCGGGAGATCCTCAACGAGAAGCTCGGCTACGAGGGCCTGCTGCTCCGGCCGGACGCGTTCGAGATGGATCTCCAGTACGACGACGGACTGGAGATCTTGAGGCGGCTGCGCTCCGCCGCAGAAAACCTGGGTTCGATCGTCGGGGCCAAGTTCACGAACACGTTGGTCGTCGAGAACCAGCCGGAGATCTTCCCCACGCAGGCGGATCCCTACATGTACGTCTCCGGCCCGCCCCTGCACGTGATCTCCATGAACCTCATGCAGCGGTTTCGAGAGGACCTGGGCTTCGAGTTTCCCGTCTCGTTCTCGGCCGGAATCGACGTCAAGAACTTCCCCGGCGCGGTGGCCTGTGGGATGGTGCCGGTGACCACGTGCACGGACCTCCTGCGCCAGGGGGGCTTCGGGCGACTGCCAGGCTACTTACGGTCGCTCGGGCGCGAGATGGAGAAATGCGGGGTCAGGACGCGGGAAGCGTTCGTCCTGGCCGCCCGTGGGCACGGCGCTTCGGCGGCCGTCGAGGCGCTCGCTTCGCTCCAACCCTCCTCAGTGAGCGATGGTCCCTCGGGAGATCCTTTACGCGAAATCGCGCTGAGCGCTCCGAATGACCTGCCGGCCGCTCTCCGAGATACAGCAGCGTCGGCCGGGATCGATCCGGAGGAGCTCGTGCTGCGCGCCACCCGGGTCGCTGGCCGCTTGAACGGGAGAGATATCGTTCCCGGCCTCGTCGATGAGCCTCGCTACCATTCTGCGGCGAACTCGAAGCCGCCCCGGCAGATCGACAGCCAGCTCGCGCTGTACGACTGCATCAATTGCGATCTCTGCATCCAAGCATGCCCCAACGATGCGATCTTCGCCTACGAGGTCGCTCCGGTGGAGCTGGACGGTTTCGTGGTGACCGAAGAGCACCAGCTCGCCGTGTTCGAGGGCGCCTGTAACGACTGCTCGAACTGCGAGGTGTACTGTCCCGAAAAGGGCGCGCCGTTCGTCGAAAAGGAGATGGTGTTTCTGAACGCGGAGGCGTTCGAGCGCTCCACGGCTGACGGATTCGTCGAGATCGACGGTGTCCTGCACGCCCGCATGGAAGGCAAGGAGTACAGGCTCGAAATGACCTCCGGCGACCTACCGAGAGAAGATCCTGGAGGCGATCTCGACGCGGCTGGCTTGTGGAGGATGAGGACGGTGTGGGAGTCAATCTTCCGCTCCCCGACGCCCAATCCGGTCAATCCGGCACCGCAATGAAAAAGCGCTTCGCCAACTTGCGGATCCCGGCGGGTGGAGACGAGACGCGTCCTGCGACGATCCTGGCCGTGGACGGCAAGATCGCGGAGATCGCCGATCCCGGCGAGGGACCTCGGGAATCGGACGAGGAAGTCGTCGATCTGGGCGGCCTGCTCGTGCTCCCTGGGGTGATCGACGGGCACGTCCACTTCGACGACCCGGGGTTCACTCATCGAGAGAACTTCGAGACCGGCACGCAGGCCGCCGCCGCGGGTGGCGTAACGTGTGTGGTCGACATGCCCTGCACGTCCTTGCCGCCAGTGACATCGCGGGAAAACCTGCACACGAAGCTGGCCGTGATCGAGGCCAAGGCGCACGTCGACTTCATGCTCTGGGGAGGCGTCTCCGACAACGCCCTGGGAGACGTGAACTGGCGATTCAATCTCGAGGAGATCGTCGACGAGGGTGTGGCCTCGATCAAGCTCTACATGCTCTCGGGCATGGACTCGTTCCGCGACCTGTCACGGGAGCAGCTGGCGCTCGCGCTGGACGAGATCGCGAGACTGGGCGTACCGGCCGGCATTCACGCCGAGGACCGGGAGATGGTCCGCGCCCTGACCGAGCAATTGCAGGCCGAGGGCAGAAACGGGCTGCTCGACTACGCGGCCTCTCGTCCCACGGCCGCCGAGGTCTCCGCCGTACACACGATGCGCGATCTGTGTCGGGAGAGCGGCGCCACCGTGCACATCGTCCATCTCGCTACGGGCGAGGCGCTCGACATCGTGGCCGAGGCGCGGGAACAAGGGCTGCCCATGTCGGCCGAGACCTGTCCGCACTTTCTCGAGTTCACCGCGGAGGATCTCGAGGAGCAGGGGGCGCTTCTCAAGACCGCTCCGGTCGTGAAGGATGCGGCGGACCGGGAGCGTCTTTGGGAGGGTCTGGTTTCGGGAGAGTTGGAATTCGTGGCGACGGACCACGCCGCAGGAGAGTGGCCGGAGGAGAAGCACACGGGCTCCATCTGGACCGACTACGGCGGCGTCCCCGGAGTGGAGCTGTCGCTTCCCTATCTCTACTCGGAGGGCGTGGCCCACGGACCTCTCTCGCTGGATCGCCTCACCGAGATCACGGCATCGGCTCCTGCCCGGTTCTTCGGAATCGAGGGGCGTAAGGGGCGCATTGCCGAGGGATGCGATGCGGATCTCGTTGCGCTGGACGACGCTGAAGTATGGCGCGTCCGGGCGGAGGACCTCCACAACCTCAACCGGTATACGCCGCTCGAAGGATACGAGCTGACCGGCCGGGTCCGGCAGGTTTTCGTGCGCGGCGAGTTGGCGTACGGGCTGAATGACGAGGGAAGCGAGCAGATCGGAAGGGCCGGTCTCGGGGAGCGCGTGAAGCGGGAAACCAGGATCGGGCTTTGACGGAAGCTTCGACGTCGGCGGCATGCATCCTCGGCAACGGGTCAGTCGCGACCGGCGGCGCCGAGAGCCGCGTCCTGTCGGCCGGCGCGGTCGCGTGGGAGGGGGAGCGAATCATCGGCGTGGGGACGGAGAGCGACCTCCGGGAGCGGTTTCCGCGGGCTCGTTACCTGGACGCGAGGGGAGGCCTCATCCTGCCCGGTCTCGTCAACCTCCATCATCACTTCTACTCGGCTCTCGCTCGGGGGCTGGATCCCGGCGTGGAGATGCGCGATTTCCCGGAGATACTCGACCGCCTCTGGTGGCGTCTGGATCGGGCGCTCGATCCCGAAACTGTACGAATATCGGCGCTCCTCTCCGTCGCCGAGTGCGTGCGCCAGGGATGCACCACCGTCTTCGATCACCACGCCTCTCCATCCTGCATACCGGGAAGCCTGGATCTAATTGCCGAAGCGGCGCAGCAAGCCGGAATCTCCGCGCTGCTCTGCTACGAGATCACAGACCGGAATGGCCGGGAAGGTGCCCGTGCCGGAATCGAAGAGAACCTGAGGTTCCTGAGCGAGACGGCCGCAGGCGCTCGGGTGCGAGGCATCATCGGCCTGCACGCCAGCTTTACGATCGGCGACGAGACGCTGGCCGCAGTCGCGGCGGAGCGGCCGGCGGGGGCCGGCTGCCACATACACGTCGCCGAACATCCGGTCGACGTGATCTTCTCCCGGGAGCACTTCGGTCTCGGACCGATCCAGCGGCTGGAGCGCTTCGGTCTGTTGGACGACCGGGCCCTTCTCGCTCACGCGATCCATCTCGAGGAAGCCGACTACCGGAGCGCCACCCACGCGGGAGCGGTTCTCATCCACAACCCCGAGTCCAACGCGAACAACGGGGTAGGCCGCCTGGATGTGCCGGGGACGGCAGGCCTCGGCTGCGCGGTGGGCCTCGGGACGGATGGGATGTCGTCGTCCATGCTGCGGGCGCTGCGCTTCGCGTTTCTCGGCCACCGCGGCGCCACCGAAGACCCGACCACGGGCTTCGATGTTTTTCCCGAGCTGCTCGCCAACAACGCCCTGGTGGCGCGCCGCTTCTTCGACGAACCGCTGCTCGGGGAGCTGACCGCGGGCGCTCCGGCAGACGTCATCGCATTGGACGCTCCGCCGCCCACGTCGCTCTCGGAGAAGAACCTGTTCGGTCACATTGCG
The DNA here is from genome assembly GCA_039589875.1 of Gemmatimonadota bacterium. Taxonomy (GTDB): domain Bacteria; phylum Gemmatimonadota; class Gemmatimonadetes; order Palauibacterales; family Palauibacteraceae. The sequence goes on along the minus strand of JBDHGL010000024.1, from coordinate 2,928 downwards.
TATGGGGTGAGCGAGGCGCCGGTACGGCACACGATAGCGCGTGGACGGGTCGTGCTTGAGGATTTCCACCATACGACCCTAGATGCGGAGGAGTTGGCAGCCCGGGCGCGGGAGATCTCGCCCCGGCTGTGGGATTGTTTCCACGAGCTCGACTGGGGCACTCCATATCTCGGCCCTGCATAGGCATAGGCATATGTCCTTGAAGTCAGATATCAACGAAGATGTGCGCCGAAGGGCGGTGGAACGGTGCCGCGAGCGCAGGATCCTGATTCCGACCCTTGCTCAGATGCGCGATCCGGGACTGATCGATCCCGCAGTGCGGGAAGCACTGGAGGGGGTGGATATGCAGGCCGTGGACCCGCTGAACCTCTTTCGCATCACCTGGCACAACGACCCGGCGACGGGAGGCTTCGCCGGGGTAAACCACCTCGAGCTCCCTTACGAGCTCACGGGCGTGCCGGCCCGCGTCGTCGGCCTGGTGGGAAAGCACTTCCCGACCGGCGCCCACAAGGTGGGAGCCGCCTTCGGCTGCCTGGTGCCCCGGTTGGTGAGCGGCGGTTTCGACCCATCTCGAAACCGGGCCGTCTGGCCTTCTACCGGCAACTACTGCCGGGGCGGCGCGTTCGACAGCGCTCTGCTCGGCTGCCAGGCCCTGGCGATCCTTCCCGAGGAGATGAGCCGGGAGCGCTTCGAGTGGCTCGAGGGAATCGGTGCCGAGATCGTGCGCACGCCCGGGAGCGAGAGCAACGTGAAGGAGATCTTCGACGCCTGCTGGGAGATCCGCCGCTCTCAACCGGACGCCGTGATCTTCAACCAGTTCGATGAGTTCGGAAACTACCTCTGGCACTACGGCGTTACGGGACCGGCCGCCTCCTCCGTGTTCAAGAAGATCTCCGGCGAGGAGGATCGGCTGGCCGCCTGGGTGGGAGCCACCGGCTCGGCCGGTACGCTGGCCGCCGGAGACCGGCTCAGGGCGGAGTATCCCGGCTGCCGGATCACGGCCGCGGAGGCTCTCCAATGCCCTACCCTTCTGATGGCCGGCTTCGGAGCTCACCGGATCGAGGGAATCGGCGACAAGCACGTGCCCTGGATCCACAACGTTCGCAACACAGACCTCGTCACCGCAATCGATGACGAGGCCACGATGCGTCTTCTCCGGCTCTTCAACGAGCCCGCCGGACGCTCGGTGCTGAACGAAGCAGGAGTCTCCGACGAAGTGATCGGTCAGCTGCCGCTACTCGGCATCTCGAGCATCTGCAACCTGCTGTCCGCGATCAAGACGGCCCGCTACTACGAGCTGGACGAGCGCGACATCGTGTTCACCACGCTCACGGATTCCGTTGATCTGTATGGGACCCGGCTGGCAGAGCTCGAGACGGTGAGCGGGGTCTACTCGGAGCGACAGGCCGCCGTGGACATGGAGCGCTTCCTCCTTGGTGCAACGACCGATCACCTCCGTGAGCTGAGCTACACGGACCGAAAGACGATCCACAACCTCAAGTACTTCACCTGGGTCGAGCAGCAGGGGAAGAGCGTGGAGGAATTGAACGAGCTCTGGAGTCCGAGTTTCTGGAGCGATCTGGCCGTACAGATCGATGAGTGGGATGTGGCAATTCAAGCCTTCAACGAGGACACGGGCGTGAGCTATGGGGAATGAACGGGGGGTGGTCTTGAGCCACGGCGCGGCCTCCGCCGAGGGACAGGTTGCTCTCGAGCAGGCTCGGCTCCACGAGGGCGAGATCGTCCGCTTCCTGCGCGAGATGATCGCCATACCGGCCGAGAGCCTTCAGGAGGCCGAGCGTTGCGATAGGGTCCGACTGGAGTACGAGAGCTTCGGCTTCGATGATGTGAGGTTCGACCGACTGGGCAACGTCGTCGCCCGAGTCGGCAGCGGCCCCCTGACGATCCTCATGGACGGACACATCGACTGCGTAGGGGTCGGCGATCCGGATGCCTGGGAGCATGATCCGTTCAGGGGGAAGCTGGAAGACGGCAAGGTGTGGGGTCGAGGAGCGGTGGACGAGCTTCCGGCCATCGCCTGCATGGCGTACGGGGCGGCCATCGCGCGGCAGGCAAAGCTGCTCGAGGACGTCACCCTGTACCTGACGGCATCGGTCATGGAAGAGAACTGCGACGGCTATTGCCTCCTCCACCTGATCGAAAAGGAGGGGATTCGGCCGGATGTCGTGGTGTTAGGCGAGCCCACGGATCTTGGGGTCTATCGCGGCCAGAGAGGCCGCGTCGAGGCCACGATCTCCGCCCGAGGCCGTTCCTCCCACGCGGCTCATCCCGAGGAGGGGATCAACGCACTCTACAAGCTCGCCCCGATCATCTCGGAGATCGAGGAGCTGAACGAGCGGCTGCCGGAGGATGATTTTCTCGGCAAAGGCACCGTCGTCGTCTCGAACATCGAGTGCACCACAGTATCGCTGAACGCCGTGCCGGACAGCGCCCGAATCTATGTCGATCGGCGGCTGACCGCCGGCGAGTCCGCCGAGTCAGCGCTCGAGGAGCTCCGCTCCCTTTCGAGCCTGGGAGACGCGCAGGTGGATCTGCTGGAGTACGACGAGCTCAGCTGGCGCGGGCAGCGGGCATACCAGAAGAAGATCTTTCCCAGCTGGGTGCTTCCGGAGGAGCACCCGCTCCTGCAGGGAGTCGCGGATGCCGTCGCGTCGGTGCTGGGCGAGCGGCCGAAGGTCTCCCGTTGGTCCTTCTCGACGAACGGCGTCGCGACGATGGGTCGCCACGGCATCCCCACCGTCGGCTTCGCACCGGGGCTGGAGGAGCTCGCCCACACGACGGGAGAGTGGGTGAGCGTGGATGACCTCGTGCGGGCGACGGCCGTCTACAGCCTTATCCCCAAGTTCCTCTCGAATCGCACGGATGAGCTGCTGTGAGAGAATCCATCGTGATCCCGTCCGGCCTCAG